>NZ_JACAPH010000034.1:59830-117500 GCF_013385805.1 Pseudomonas sp. C6002
GTTTTGCTTACTTTTGCGCTGTTAAGAAGTGAGCCGCTGTAAGAGCGGAACCATAAGCAGCCGTTACCGCAGCAACGGATATACACCCCAACCGCCCAAATCCCTCCCAGGATGGCAAGTTGAACTCCACTCAGGTTTACTACTCCCTGAGTAACCGTTCCACCGGCCCCAAACGCCGGTCATCAAGGCCACCGAATGGACAAATACACCCCCCACACCTGGCAGCCCCACGAGCGCCCGAGCCTGCCGGGCTCGCCGTCGACGCCGCTGCATTCCACCCGCAAGCGCTGGGCCTACGCCCTCGTTGGCGTACTGGTGGCAATCACCGGTGGCCTCGGCAACTCGCTGGTGATCGCCAACCTTGTGTACCTCCAGGGCGCCCTGGGCGCGACGACGGCCGAGATGGCCTGGCTCCCCGCCGCTTACGTCATGACCAACGTCTCCATGAACCTGCTGCTGGTGAAATTCCGCCAGCAATTCGGCCTGCGTGCGTTCACCGAAGTGTTCCTGGTGCTCTACGCCCTGGTCACCTTCGGCCACCTGTTCGTCAACGACCTCAGCTCGGCCATCGCCGTACGCGCGGCCCACGGCATGGTCGGCGCCGCCCTCAGTTCCCTGGGCCTTTACTACATGATCCAGGCCTTTCCCGCAAAGTGGCGGATGAAAGCCCTGGTGCTCGGCCTGGGCACCGCGCAATTGGCGTTGCCCCTGGCCCGACTGTTCTCCGAAGACCTGCTGCAAATCGCCGAATGGCGCGGCCTGTACCTGTTCGAACTGGGCATGGCCCTGACCTGCCTGGGCTGTGTGTTCCTGCTCAAGCTGCCACCGGGCGACCGCTTCAAGACCTTCGAAAAACTCGACTTCCTGACCTTCGCCATCCTCGCCACCGGCGTTGCCTTGCTCTGCGCGGTGCTGTCCCTGGGCCGTATCGACTGGTGGCTGGAAGCGCCGTGGATCGGTATCGCCTCGGCCTGCTCGCTGGTGCTGATCATGGCCGGCCTGGCCATCGAACATAACCGCTCCAACCCGTTGCTGATGACCCGTTGGCTGGGCAGCGGGGCGATGATTCGCCTGGCGCTGGCGGTGGTGCTGATTCGCATGGTGCTCTCGGAGCAGTCCACCGGTGCAGTGGGCTTCATGCAGATGCTGAACATGAGCAACGAGCAGATGCGCACGCTGTATTGGGTGATGCTGGCGGGGGCGATTGCCGGCCTGGCCGTGAGCGCGCTGACCATCAACCCCGCGCATTTGCTGATGCCGCTGATCATCTCCCTGGCCTTCATGGCCGTGGGCTCGGTGATGGACAGTTTCTCCAGCAACCTCACGCGTCCGCAAAACATGTACATCAGCCAGTTCCTGCTAGGCTTTGGCGGCACGTTCTTCCTCGGGCCGACCATGGTCCTGGGCACGAAGAACGTACTGACCAACCCCAGGAACCTGGTGAGTTTCTCGGTGCTGTTCGGGATCTGCCAGAACCTCGGCGGCCTCATCGGCGCGGCATTGCTCGGTACGTTCCAGATCGTGCGGGAAAAATTCCATTCCAGCATGATCGTCGAACACCTGACCTTGCTCGACCCGCGTGTGGCGGCGCGTGTTGCCAGCGGCGGCTCGGCCTATGGCGGGGTGATCGCCGACCCCGAGTTGCGCAACCTCATGGGCATTCGCAGCCTGGCCACGGCCGCCACCCGCGAGGCGAATGTGATGGCCTACAACGATGTGTTCATGCTGATCGCGATCATCGCCATACTCACCATGATCTGGATCTTTATCCGCAGCCTCTGGCTGATGAGTACCACTAAAGCTGCCGCCAGTGCAGCGCCTCCCGTTCAACCCAGCGGCGCACTTTCTTCATGACCGAACCGACGACGACCACCACCAACGCCATCGCTTCCACGCCGGAAGGCACCGCGCCGCCGAGCATGCCGGCCACCGAACCGCGCTCCTTGCGGGTGCGCATCATCTCTTCCATGGGCTTTGCCGCGATTGCGATTATCGGCGTGCTGATCGTGCTCTACGCCTGGCAGTTGCCGCCCTTCAGCAGCGCCGTGGAAACCACCGAAAACGCCCTGGTGCGCGGCCAGGTGACGATCATCGGGCCGCAGCTCAGCGGCTACGTGTATGAAGTGCCGGTGACGGACTTCCAGTACGTCAAGGCCGGGGATTTGCTGGTGCGCCTCGATGACCGTATCTACAAGCAGCGCCTTGATCAGGCCCAGGCGCAATTGGCGGTGCAGCAGGCGTCCCTGGCCAATGTGGTGCAGCAACGCAACAGCGCCGAGGCGACCATCAAGCTGCGTCAGGCGGCCTTGATGGACAGCCAGGCCCAGGCCCGCAAAAGCACCGCGGATTTGCGCCGCAATGAGGAGTTGATCAGCGATGGGTCGGTGTCCAAACGCGAGCTGGACGTGACCCGCGCCGCCAATGCGCAAACCATCGCGGCCGTGGCCCAGGCCCAGGCCAACCTGGAAATCGCCCGGCAGGATTTGCAGACAGTGATCGTCAATCGCGGTTCGCTGGAGGCGGCGGTGGCCAGTGCCGATGCGGCAGTGGAGCTGGCGCGTATCGACCTGTCGAACACCCGGATCATCGCCCCGCGTGACGGGCAACTGGGCCAGATTGGCGTGCGCCTCGGGGCCTACGTCAACAGCGGCGCGCAGTTGATGGCGCTGGTGCCGAACCAGCTGTGGGTGATCGCCAACATGAAAGAAACCCAGATGGACAACGTGCAGGTTGGCCAGCCGGTGACCTTTACCGTGGATGCCCTGGACCACCGAAAGTTTCACGGCACGGTGCAGCGCATTTCCCCGGCGACCGGGTCGGAGTTCAGCCTGTTGCAGGCGGACAATGCTACCGGCAACTTCGTCAAGATCGCCCAGCGGGTGCCGGTGCGGATTACCGTGGATCCGGGGCAGGAGCAGAGTGAACGGCTGCGACCGGGGTTATCGGTGGTGGTGAGTATCGACACGGCGGGGCGCCTGAAAAACACCCCTCCCTAAGACACAATGGAGATCAAAAATGTGGGAGCGGGCTTGCTCGCGAATGCGGAGTGTCAGTCGCAGATGTGTTGACTGATCCACCGCATTCGCGAGCAAGCCCGCTCCCACATGGGTTTTGTGTTGTTAGAGGGTTTTGTATTGCAGGCTGAAACTGAGTTCTGCCGACTGGCCTTGTTCCAACAGCTTCAATCCCGGCCTACCCGGCAGGTGATGGGCATTCACCGGATGACTCACCGGCTCGAAGCAGAAAAAATCCAGCCCCGGCGGGCAATACAGCAGGTAATAGTCGCTGCCGGTGGCCTGGCATTCCAGGGTGTAACCCAGGTCTGGCTGCTGGATGACGCAGCGCCCGTCCCACTGGCAAAAACCGTTGTCCACCAGTGTCTCGGGCAACGATTCTGGGTGTTGAAAATCCCACTCGGCGGGTACGGCAGCCAGCCCTGTCGGCAATTTCGCCGCATCACTCATCCATACCTGCGAAGCCTTTGCCTGCAATTGCGTGCCCGGCCTGCGGGGCAGATACGGATGCAATCCCAGCCCATGCCACGTCGCCGTTTCCGCCAGGTGCGTGACGCGCAAGGTGATGCTCAACTTGCCGCCCTTCAACTGAACCCGCTGCTCGGCGCGATACGCAAAGGGTGTGCTGCTGTCCAGTTGCAACACCACTTCGTCTGACGTCTGGCTGACCACCTGCCACACCTGTTGCCAGGCACTGCCATGAATTGGCAGCGGGTCCAGCGGGCTGTTGGGCTCAAGTCCCAACCACCCTGATGGGTTATCAAAGCCACCTTCGGCAACCCGGTTCGACCAGGGCGTCAGCGGGAAGCACGCAAGCTTCCCCGGCAGGCCGCTGGCCAGCGCCTGTTGATCGGTGTGGCGTAGCAACGGCTGGCCGCTGCTGCGTACTGTCCAGTTGACGATACTCCCGCCCAACGCTGGCGCCAGCGTCAGGTGGGTCAGGTTGTCTTCGAGTTCAAGCATCATGAGTGTCAGCAGACCTATTGAATGATGAATGCTTGTGTGGCGAGGGAGCTTGCTCCCGATGGGCTGCGGAGCGGCCCCAAAAAAAGCGGGAGCGCTTCGCACTCCAGCGGGAGCAAGCTCCCTCGCCACAGAAAGCTCCCTCTCCACACCAAGCTCCCTTGCCACAGCAGCTCCCTCTCCACAATAGCTCCCTCGCTACACGCAGTGTGGGGCTTATAACACCAACCCCGGCAACCACAACGACAACGCCGGAATGTAGGTCACGGCCATCAGCACCAAAAACAGCACGCCATAAAACGGCAGCAACGCCTTCACGGTCTTCTCGATGCTGACTTTGCCCACCGCCGCCCCCACAAACAACACCGCACCCACCGGCGGGGTGATCAGGCCGATCCCCAGGTTCACCAGCATGATCATGCCGAAGTGCACCGGGTCGACGCCAATCCCCAGGATCACCGGCAGCAAAATCGGCGTGAGGATCAAAATCAGCGGCGCCATGTCCATCACCGTACCCAGCAACAGCAGCATGGCGTTGATGCACATCAGGATCACGTAGCGGTTGTCCGACAGGGTCAGGAACATCGTGGTGATCTTCGCCGGGATCTGCATCAGGGTCATGATGTAGCCGAAGCTGGCGGCGAACGCGATCAGGATCATCACGATGGAGATCGTGCGCACCGTGCGGTGCATCAGCTTGGGCAGCTCGCTCCATTTGTAGTCGCGGTAGATGAACATGGTCACGAAGAACGCCCACAACACCGCAATCGCCGCCGACTCGGTGGCGGTGAAGATGCCCGACAGAATCCCGCCAAGAATGATCACCATGGCCATCAGGCCCCACAATGCGTCGGCGCAGATTTTCAGTGCCTGTTTCAGGGGGATCACTTCGCCTTTGGGGTAGTTGCGCTTTTTCGCGAAGATCAGGCACAGCACCATCAGGCAGGCGCTCATCAGCAGGCCCGGGACCACGCCGGCCATGAACAGCGAGGCGATGGACACGGTGCCGCCCGCCGCCAGGGAGTAGAGCACCGAGTTGTGGCTCGGAGGCGTCAGCAAGGCTTGTACCGAGCCGCTCACGGTGACGGCGGTGGCGAATTCACGGGGATAGCCCTGGCGTTCCATTTCCGGAATCAGCACCGAACCGACAGACGCCGTATCGGCCACCGACGAGCCGGAGATCGCGCCAAAAAACGTCGAGGCCATGATGTTCACCAGGGACAGGCCGCCGCGCACAAAGCCCACCAGCACCCCGGCAAACGCCACCAGCCGGCGCGACATGCCGCCCTCGGCCATGATCGCCCCGGCCAGCACGAAGAACGGAATCGCCATCAGCGAAAACTTGTTCACCCCGCCGGCCACCTGAATCATCAGGGCCTGGAACGGAATGTCGATCCACCACGCGCCGATCAGCGCAGAAAGCCCCAGGGCGTAGGCCACCGGCATGCCAATCAGGATCAGGGCGATAAAGCTGCCCAACAGAATCAATGCGTCCATTCAGGCAGCCCCTTCACTTTCTTCAACCAGGTCGAAGCGCACGACCCGACGGTTGCTCTGGTCACCCAGCAGGAGTTTTTCCAGCACAAAAACCAGGGTCAGCAAGCCACCGATCGGGATCGGCATATAGGTGATGCCCACCCGCAAGGTCGGCATGGCGCTCATGAACTGGTTCCAGGTCGACAGGCACAATTTGCTGCCCCAAATCGTCATGAACAGGCAGATGGTTGCCATCAGCAATTGCGAGACGATGCCGACGATTCGGCGTTGGCCGGGCGGCAGGCGGTCGGTGACCATGGCCACCGACATGTGCGCCCCGGCGCGGTAGCTGGCGGCGGCGCCGACAAAGGTGAACACCAGCATCAGCAGGATGGCGGTGGGCTCCGGCCAGCTGGAGCCGGTGCCGAGCACGTAGCGGGCGAAGATGCCCCAGGGGATGATCAGCGCGACGCCGAGAACGGCGAGGCCGGCGATCCAGATGCAGCTCATGTAAATGCGGTCGTTGATGCGCAGCAGTAAATTCTTCATGGCGTTCACCGTAACCGGGCGCGTCGGTACCGACCGCGCCGGGCCTTATCTATGAGAGGAAAAAGGGTTACTCGACGGCTTCGATGCGCTTGATCAGGTCGGCGTAGGGCGCGCCGTACTTGTCGCGAATCGAAGCGGTGGCCTCATAGAACGGTTTTTTGTCGATGTCGATGAACTCGACGCCAGCAGCCTTGAGCTTGGCTTCACTGCTGGCGGACTTGGCGTCCCACCGCTCGCGCTCCTGAATCTGCGCGGCCTTGGCGGTGTTCTTCACCAGCACCTGTTGCTCGGGGGTGAGCTTGTTCCAGGTGATTTTCGACATCACGATGGGCTCGGGCAGAATCAGGTGGCCGGTCAGGCTGTAGAACTTGGCGTTCTGGTAGTGGTTGTGTTCCAGCAGGGTGGGCGGGTTGTTTTCCGCGCCGTCAATCACGCCGGTCTGCAGGGCGCTGAAGATCTCGCCGGTGTCCATGGCAATGCCGTTGCCGCCCATGGCGTTGATGGTTTCGATGAAGATCGGGTTGCCCTGCACGCGGATCTTCATGCCCTTGAGGTCTTCGATCTTGCGCACCGGTTTCTTGGTGTAGAGGTTGCGCGTGCCGCCGTCCATCCAGGCGAGCGCCACCAGGTTGAATTCGGAGTCGGTGATCTTGGCGAGGATTTCATCGCCGATCTCGCCGTCGATGACCTTGCGCATATGCACCTGGTCGCGGAACACGAACGGCATGTTGAACACGTTCACGTCCGGCACCACCGGGCCGACGATGCCGAGGCTGACCCGGGCCATCTGGATCGCGCCGACCTGGGCCTGTTCCACCACTTCCTTTTCCGAGCCCAGCACGCCGCCGGGGAACATCTTGAAGGTCAGGCCGCCGTTGCTTTGGGCCACCAGGGTTTTACCCAGCTGTTCTTCGGCGACGACGGTGGGGTAGCCGGCGGGGTGGATGTCGGCGAATTTGATTTCCAGCGCGTGGGCGGCACCGGCGAAGACGAAGGTGAAGGGGAGTGCGGCGAGGAGCAAAGTGCGTTTGAAGTCCATGGGGTGTCTCTCCAGTCTTGTTATTGTTTTATTCAAGGCACAGCGATGCAGCTAGAGGATGAAGGTCGGCTCCGGCAATCCGGTGACCCCGGGGTTGAGGGCAAACACGCCGCCGGCCAGCGACTGGGCACTGTGGTCGTCGCGGATCGAGGTGACGAACAGGGTGTCCAGGCGGTTGCCACCGAAGGCGCACATGGTGGGTTTTTTCACCGGCACGGCCAGTGAGCGGTCGAGACGGCCGTCGGGGGTAAAGCGGTGGACCAGCCCGGCATCGTTGGCGCAGATCCAGTAGCAACCTTCGGCATCCACGGCGGCTCCGTCGGGGCGGCCGAGGAACTGGTGCATATCCACAAACAGCCGCCGATTGGACGGCGTGCCGCTGTCGATGTCGTAGTCGAAGGCCCAGACCTGCTGGACCAACGGGTGCGAATCCGAGAGGTACATCGTGCGCCCGTCCGGGCTGAAGGCCAGGCCGTTGGGGGTGATGAAACCGTTGAGTGCGGTGTGAACCGCCCGGCCTGTTTCGTAGCGGTAAAGTGCACCGTCGGCCGCATTCTCGGCCATGTTCAGCACCATGCTGCCGGCCCAGAACCGGCCCTGGCGATCACAGCGGCCATCGTTCAGGCGCATGTCCGGGCGGGCGTGCTCGACGCTGGCCAGGGGCGCAGTGTCGAGCCTGCCATCGTTGTGGGGCGTCAGCCGGAAAAACCCGGTTTGCATGCCCGCAACCCAATCGCCCGCCGAGGTGCGGGCGATGCAGGCGAGCATCTGCGGAGCTTTCCAGGCCTGCGCCTGGCCGCTGGTGGCGTTCCAGCGTTGCAGTTCGCCTGTGGGAATATCCACCCAGTACAGGGCGTTTTCCCCGGGTACCCACACCGGGCATTCACCCACGGCGTTGCGGGCGTCGACAATCAGTTCTGCTTGCATGGCCACTCATTCCCTTGGGTTGGTCTGTGGTCAGTCACCGAACGGGCCGGCGGCGCAAAACGCGCCACCCTGGTACACCCGCGCCGGGTCGTCGGCAGCGGGCATCGGCTGGGCTTCCACCTGTTTGCGGAATACTTCGGAAGAGTCCCGCGGGGTGAAGCCCAGGTGCGCGGCGAAGCGGTTGTCCCACCACACATCGAGGTTATCCGACATGCCGTAGACCACGGTATGCCCGACATTCGGTGTGTACAGCGAGCGTTCGAGCAGTTGGGTGAGGTCGTCGAAGCTCAGCCAGGTGTGCATCATCCGGCGGTTCTGGGGTTCCGGGAACGAGGAGCCGATGCGGATGCTCACGGTCTCGATGCCGTAGCGATCGAAGTAGAAACTGGCCATGTCCTCGCCGTAGGATTTGGACAGCCCGTAGTAACTGTCGGGGCGGCGCGGGGAGTGGGCGTCGAGGGCGTCGTCCTGCTTGTAGAAGCCGATCACGTGGTTGGAGCTGGCGAAGATGACGCGCTTGACCCCATGGCGACGCGCCGCTTCATAGATGTGGAAGATCCCGCAGATGTTCGCGCCCAGCACTTCCTCGAACGAGCGTTCCACCGATACGCCGCCGAAATGCAGGATCGCATCGACGCCTTCCACCAGTTGGTGCACGGCTTGTTTGTCGGAAAGATCGCAAGGCAATACTTCTTCGCTGTCGTCAGCGGCCGGGGCCATGTCGGCGATATCCGACAGGCGCAGTACCTTGGCGTAAGGACGCAGGCGTTCGCGCAAGACTTTGCCCAGGCCACCGGCGGCACCGGTGAGCAGCAAGCGGTTGAACGGGGTAGGGGCGGTTGTGGTGGTCATGGTGATCCCGTTATTGTTGTAGGTTGTCGTATGACTGATCCGAAGTATCCTTAGGGTTTCCTACACTTGTCAACGCACTATTGGTCGAAGTTGATAGAGGCTCATCGCTGTCCTGTGGCGAGGGGGCTCGCTGTGGCAAGAGGGCTTGCTGTGGCGAGGGAGCTTGCTCCCGCTGGAGTGCGAAGCGCTCCCAAGATTTTGGGGCCGCTGCGCAGCCCAGCGGGAGCAAGCTCCCTCGCCACAGCAAGCTCCCCCCACAGCAATCTCCCCCGCCACAAAAGCCTTTCCGGTTGTTTGTAAACCGCTATAACAACGACAGCGGGTAACTGATGAATATCCGGTTCTCATCAAACTCGTTGGTACTGAAATCCCGGCGCATCGTTGCGTTGCGCCAGCGCACATTCAGGTCCCGCAGTGGACCGCTTTGTACCGTGTAGGCCAGCTCCGATTCACGGCCCCACTCCTTGCCATTGGTGATCGCCCCGGTGTGCACGTTATCGCCACTGATGTAGCGGTTCATCATGGTCAACCCGGGAATGCCCAGTACCACGAAGTTGAAGTCGTGCCGCACCTGCCAGGATTTTTCCTTGGCGTTGTCGTAGCTGGCGTTGTAGCTGTCGTTGGCCAGGGTGCCGCCGCTGGTGCCGTTGACCCGCATCCAGGCGCTGTCGCCGGTGAGTTTCTGCAGGCCGATATAGAAGCTGTTGCCTTTGTATTTGGCCGAGAGCAGGGCGAACGCGGTTTTGTTGTCGAGGTCGCCGGCCAGGGCCTTGCCGTCTTCCTTGCCGGTGAAGAACCCGAGGTTGGCGCCCAGGGTCCAGTCGCCCACGGGCTGGCTGTGGGTCAGGTTGAAATACTGTTGCTGGTAGATGTCACTGAGTTCGGCGTACCACACGCCAACCTGGGTGCGCTTGTCGTTGAAGGTGTATTCGCCGCCGCCGAAGTTGAAGCGGTCCGAGGTGAATGCGGCTTTGCCGTTGAGAAACATGTCATCCATGCTCGCGTCGTTGCGCGGGCTGTTGCCGCGAAACTGGCCGCCATACAAGGTCAGGCCGGCGATTTCCCTGGACGTTACCTGGCCGCCGCGGAACGTTTGCGGCAGTGAGCGGCCGTCATCCGAGCGCAGGATCGGCAGTACCGGCATCCATTCGCCGACTTTCAATTCGGTGTTCGACAGCTTGGTTTTCAGCGCCACGCCCAGGCGCCCGAAGTTATCGGCAGGGCGGCCATCGCTGCGGGTCGGCAGCAGTTGGGTGCCGGCGGTACCTTTGCCGCCGTCGAGTTTCTGCGAGTACAGGCCCAGCACGTCCAGGCCGAAACCGACGGTGCCTTGAGTGAAGCCGGACCTGGCATCGAGAATGAAGTTTTGCGTCCACTCCTCGGCCTTGCCCTGGGGGTAGGCGGGGTTGGTGAAGTTGCGGTTGAAGTAGGCGTTGCGCAGGTTGAGCGTGGCGGTGGCGTCATCGATGAAGCCTTCTGCCGAGGCGGTGGCGGGGAGGGTAAAGGCCAGGCTGCTCAAACCGATGGCGGCAAAACGGGTGGTGCCGGAGAAATGGCGGACGTGTTGGCTCACAGTGACGCTCCCTTGTCTTTTTGTTGTTTTTATATTTTGTTATACGTTGTCGTACAACATTGAGGGCGATATTTGCGAGGTTTCAGGGGGATGTCAATCGAAAGTTATACGATGACTCCCTGCGTGAAGGGAGTCAGGGGGGAAGGAGTTATCCCGCTGCAACCATGGGCGGCAAGGTGCCAAGCAGCGAAACGGCGGCTACCGCTGAAACACCTAGTAACCATTCAATCATCACGCTGGCCTTCAAGGCAGGCAGCCGCTGCTCACAGTTGTGAATCCGCAGGCGGTTCAGCAGCGCCAGGGCGAGCATGCCGAACACCAGCAGCACCTTGATCAACAGGATCAGGGCGAACCCTGTGAACAAGGGCGTCGGCCAGAACTGCCCGGTGAGCACCCGCACGTTGATCAATCCGGTCACCAGCAGCCCTGTCACCAGGCCATAACCGATGCCACTGAAGCGCTTGAGGATCGGTTCCAACGGATAGCGGGGCGATTGCCTGAGGATCAACACCAGCAGGAGCAGGCCGCCCAGCCAGGCACCGACACACACCAGGTGCACCACCTGATTGAGGATCAGCAACTGTCCGGCCATGCCATTGAGCATGGCGCCATGGCCCACCGGTGCCAGTGTCGCCAGCAGCAATGCACAGAGCGGCAGGCGCAACGCCTTCCACGGCGTCATCAGGCCCAGCACCAGCAGCACGTTCAGTAGCAAGTGCCAGGTCCAGACCTGGCCGAAGAAGGTTTTGCCCAGCACCAACTGCACGGTCGACCATTCCAGCGCGCCCAGCCCGACACCGGCCATGCTCGCGCTGATCAACAGCAGCCACGCCACCCCCGACACCAATGCCAGCCACGCCAACCCTTGGGTGATGCGCGACAGTTGGCGGTCCAGCACCGGTTGCGGTCCCGCGCCCAGCAGCCAGGGCCTGAACACACAGGCCCCGAACATCAACAGCACGACGATGAAATGCAGGAAACGGCACAGCACCAGCAGGGTGGCCATGGATTATTGGCCGACCTTGAAGCTGTATTCACCGTTGCTCTTGTGGGTATCCACCGAGACCGCGTTCCACACCACTTTGTAGGTGCCGGCGGCCAAGGGTGCGGCCGGTGTCACCACCAATACTTTCTTGTCGGCGTCCGGGGTTTCCAGGCCCTTGATCGCGACTTCGGTGCCGTCCTTGCTCAGGGATACCTTGGTGAAGGTCGCTTCAACGCCTTCGCTGAACGTCAGGCGCAGGTCCTTGGGCGCGGCGACGCTGCTGTCGGCGGCAGGCTCCGAGCTTTTCAGGTGGGCGTGGGCAAACGCGGCCGAGGCGCCCAGCAGGGAAGCGAGCAGGGCAACGGTGGTGAGGGTCTTCTTGATCAACATTGTTCAATACCTTCAGGTGAGAGTCAGTCGTTCGGTAGTGCCATGTGCAACAAGGGGAAGGGCTTGCCTTCGCCATCGACGGGCGAGCGGCCGGTCTGGATAAAACCATAGTGCAGGTAGAAACCCACGGCCTGTGGATTCTGCTCGTTCACGTCGACCCGTAGGGTGTCGTGGCGGGCGCGGACGAAGTCCAGCAACTGGCGACCGATGCCCTGGCCGCGTCGGTTCGGGTCGATAAACAGCATCTCGACATTATTGCCGCCGGTGCCGACGAAGCCGCCAATGCCTTGGGTATCTTCGTACACCCACACTTCAAGTGCGGGCATCGGCAGGTAGCAGTCGCGTACCAGGGGCAGCAGGCGCTGGATGTCGTCTTCGCTGAGAAAGTCATGGGTGGCGCGCACCGAGCGTTCCCACAGTGCACCCAGCACCGGGTCGTCGCACGCGCTTCGCTGTCGAATAGTCATGGGGGATGATCCTTCGAGGGGATGGCGATGCTAACCAATCCGCTATCGGCGGGGAAGGTTCTTGTACGAAGTTTCACAGTGGCGTGTCGCCGCGATCTAGAGCGGATGGTAGTCTTGAAGCTATGTTGTTGTCAGGGAGCCCTTATGGGCAATCACAAGATCGGTATTCGTCGGGTCAACGTCGAAAAGATTCTGCTGGCGGCTGAAAAGGTCTTCGCCGAGAAGGGCTATGGCAGCACCGCCATGGCCGACATCGCTGAAGAAGTGCAACTGCCGCGCTCCAACCTGCATTACTACTTCAGTACCAAGAGCGAGCTGTACAGCGCGGTGTTGTTCGACCTGCTGGAGGTGTGGAAGCAGGACGCCTTGTGCTTCGAGATGTTCGACGACCCGCGGGTGGTGCTCAGTAGCTACATCCGCGCCAAGATGCAACATTCCCGCAGCCGGCCTTATGGTTCGAAAGTCTGGGCGAATGAAATCATCCACGGCGCGCCAACCCTGGGGGAGGCGCTGGATGTGAGCCTGTATGACTGGGCCAAGATGAAGGAAGCGAAGATTCGCCAGTGGGTGGAGGACAAGCGGATTTTGCCGGTGGAGCCGTCGAGCCTGCTGTATATGATCTGGGCGTCGACCCAGCACTATGCCGACTTTGACCATCAGGTGAAGATCCTGAATGACCATCAGCCGTTGTCGGACATGCAGTTTGAGCGGGCGGTGCAGACGGTGACGAGTGTGATCCTGCGGGGGATCGGGTTGGAGCCCTAGATCGTTCCCACGCTCCGCGTGGGAATGCCGCCTGGACGCTCTGCGTCCGTTCTTAAGGTCGTGACGCGGAGCATCAACGGATGCATTCCCACGCGGAGCGTGGGAACGATCATTCAGGCTACACCGCCTCGCGGTAGGGGTTCCTCGGGTCCTGCGTCCAGTTCAAAAACGGCTTTCCGGTATCCACCGGCACCATCTCGATACAGTCCGCCACCGGGCAGGTGATCTGGCACAGGTTGCACCCCACGCACTCATCATCGATCACCTCGTATTTATGTGTCCCATCCGCCTGCTTCAAGCTGGCAATCGCCTGGTGCGACGTGTCTTCACAGGCAATATGGCAACGCCCACAGCCAATACACGCCGCCTGGTCAATTTTGGCGATCACCTGGTAATTGATATCCAGGTACTTCCAATCCGTCGTATTGCCCACCGCCCGCCCGGAAAATTCCTGCAGGCTGCTGTAACCCTGGCTGTCCATCCACCGCGACAGCCCGTCCTTCATTTCTTCGACAATCCGAAACCCATGCAGCATCGCCGCCGTGCACACCTGCACCGCGCCGCAGCCCAGCGCGACGAATTCCGCTGCATCGCGCCAGTTGCCAATCCCGCCAATCCCGCAGATCGGCAAGCCTTGTGTCTGTGGGTCCCGGGCAATCTCCGCCACCATGTTCAGTGCGATGGGTTTCACCGCCGAGCCGCAGTAACCCCCGTGGGTGCTTTGGGTGCCGACCATCGGCAGGGCGACCATGCGCTCCAGGTCGACACTGGTGATGGAGTTGATGGTGTTGATCAGCGACACCGCATCCGCGCCCCCGCGACACGCTGCCCGCGCCGCCACGCGTATGTCGGTGATGTTCGGCGTGAGCTTGACGATCACCGGCAGCGAGCAATAGGTCTTGCACCAGCGCGTCACCTGTTCCACATACTCCGGCACCTGGCCCACCGCCGCGCCCATGCCGCGTTCCGGCATGCCGTGGGGGCAGCCGAAGTTCAGCTCGATGCCGTCGCAGCCGGTGGCTTCCACCAGTGGCAGGATGTGTTTCCACGACTCCTCAACACACGGCACCATCAATGACACGATCAGCGCGCGGTCCGGCCAGTCCTTTTTCACCTGGGTGATTTCCCGCAGGTTGATCTCCAGGGACCTATCGGTAATCAGCTCGATATTGTTGATGCCGAGCACTTCACGGTTGGCGCCAAAGTGTGCCGAGTAGCGCGATGAGACGTTGACCGCGGCCGGGTCTTCGCCGAGGGTTTTCCAGACCACGCCGCCCCAGCCTGCTTCAAAGGCGCGGACCACGTTGTAGGCCTTGTCGGTAGGCGGCGCGGAGGCCAGCCAGAACGGATTGGGGGCTTTGATGCCGGCGAATACAATCGAGAGATCGGCCATTACGCAGCCTCCACATTCAGCATGAGTTGAGCGTGCATGGCTTGCGCGGCCAGCTTGCCGTGTTGCACGGCCTGGACGGTGAGGTCCTGGCCGAGGCTGACGCAATCGCCGCCGGCGTACACACCGGGGATGCTGGTGCGCAGCTGTTCGTTGACGAAGATCCGATCGCCCTGGCGTTGCAGTTGGTGGGCCAGCGGGTCGTGCAGCGCCTCGTCGTCGAAGCCTTGGCCGATGGCCTTGAAGATCGCGTCGGCGGCCAGTTCGAAGGTCTCGCCGGTGGCTTGCAGGCGGCCATCGACCATGCGGGTGCGGGCGAAACGCATGCCGCGCACATGGCCCTGGTCGTCGAGCAACACTTCTTCGGGCTGGGCCCAGGTCAGCAGGCGTACCTGGTTGGCCTTGGCGATGTCCTGCTCATGGCCGGTGGCGCCCATTTCAGCCAGGCCACGGCGATACACCAGGTTGACGTCACGGGCACCGAGGCGGGCCATTTGCACCGCCATGTCGATGGCCGTGTTGCCGGCGCCGAGCACGATACAACGGTCGGCCAGGGGCAGTTGACTGAGGTCGTCGGCCTGGCGCAGTTCACGGATGTAGTCGGTGGCGGCGAGCAGGCCGGGGGCGTCTTCGTGTGGCAGGCCGAGCTGTTTGCTGGCAGCCAGGCCAAGGCCGAGGAACACTGCATCGAACTGCTGGTGCAGTTCGCTCAAGGTCAGGTTGTCGCCCAGGCGCTGGCCGTGACGGATCTCGATGCCGCCAATTTGCAGGAGGAAATCCAGTTCCTTTTGCGCGAAGTCATCCACCAGCTTGTACTTGGCGATCCCGTATTCATTCAGGCCGCCGGCTTTTTCCCGGGCTTCGAAAATCACCACGTCATGGCCGTGCAGGGCGCTGCGATGGGCGCAGGACAAACCCGCAGGCCCGGCGCCGACCACCGCGATGCGCTTGCCGGTGGGCGCGGCGCGCTGGAACGGGTGTTCGCTGAAGTGCGCGTTGTCCACCGCGTAGCGCTGCAACAGGCCGATCAGCACCGGGGCGCATTCCTCGGCATTGTTGCGCACGCAGGCTTGCTGGCAGAGGATTTCCGTCGGGCAGACCCGGGCGCAACTGCCGCCGAGGATATTCGCCGAGAGAATCTTCTGTGCGGCGCCCTGGACGTTTTCGGTGTGGATATTGCGGATGAACGAGGGGATATCGATCTCGCTGGGGCACGCGTTGACGCACGGCGCGTCGTAGCAGTAGAGGCAGCGCGAGGCTTCCAGTTGGGCTTGCCGGGCATTGAGCGGCGGCGCCAGGTCGGTGAAATGCGCGGCGAGGGCCGCCGCATCTTCATGGGGGTGGGGAAGATGGTTCAGGGTCTGGATCACGGTATTGGCCTCACGGTTTTTGAGGTGCTGCCTCTGGTGGGCAGTGGTTTTTTTGTTGCCTGTACCGGCCTCTTCGCGAGCAAGCCCGCTCCCACATTCGACTGCATTTATCCTGTTGGAATGGGGGCGAATGTGGGAGCGGACTTGCTCGCGAATGGCGGCCTCAGCGTTTCACAGCAACCGGCCTGGAACGCTCCGCCCGCTTGCTCAACTGCTCAAACACCGGCGGATACGTCGGCCGTTCGATATACCGACCCGCACCCCGTTCGGCGCGCAAATCCCCATCCGCCCAGACCAGCTTGCCCTGGCTGATGGTATGGCTCGGCACGCCGCGCACGGTCTTGCCTTCGAAGATGTTGAAGTCGACTTTCTGGTGGTGAGTCTTCGCGGAAATGGTCCGTGTGCCTTGCGGGTCCCACAGCACCAGGTCAGCATCGGCCCCCACGCGGATCGCTCCTTTGCGTGGATACAGGTTGAAGATCTTCGCGGTGTTGGTAGACGTCAGCGCAACGAATTCCTGCATCGACAAGCGCCCAGTGTTCACGCCCTCATCCCACAACACCGCCATGCGGTCTTCGATACCGGCAGTGCCATTGGGAATCTTGCTGAAGTCATCCCGCCCGGCGGCTTTTTGCTCGGCGCAGAAGCAGCAATGGTCGGTGGCGGTGGTGTGCAGGTTGCCCGATTGCAAGCCATGCCACAGTGCCTCCTGATGCCCGCGCGGGCGGAAGGGCGGGCTCATCACATAGCCGGCGGCGGTCTGCCAGTCGGGGTGTTGATACACGCTGTCGTCCAGCAGCAGATGCCCGGCCAATACTTCGCCGTACACCGGCTGGCCCTTGCTGCGGGCGTAGGTGATTTCATCCAGCGCTTCCTTGGTGGACACGTGCACCAGGTACAGCGGCGTGCCGATGGTTTCGGCAATCCTGATCGCCCGGCTGGCGGCTTCACCTTCCACCTGCGAAGGCCGCGACAACGGATGCGCTTCAGGCCCGGTAATGCCCTGGGCCATCAGCTTGCGTTGCAGGTGATACACCAGCTCGCCGTTTTCGGCATGCACCGTCGGTACCGCACCCAGTTCCAGGCAGCGTTCGAAGCTCGCCACCAAGGTGTCGTCGGCGGCCATGATCGCGTTCTTGTACGCCATGAAATGCTTGAAGCTGTTGATGCCGTGTTGGCTCACCAGCTCGGCCATTTCCTCGCGGACCTGCTCGCTCCACCAGGTAATGGCGACGTGAAAGCCGTAGTCGGACGCCGACTTCTCGGCCCAGCCGCGCCACTGATGGAAGGCTTCCAGCAGGGATTGCTGCGGGTTGGGAATCACGAAGTCGATGATCGACGTGGTGCCGCCCGCCAACCCGGCGGCCGTGCCACTGAAAAAATCTTCACTGGCCACGGTGCCCATGAAGGGCAACTGCATATGGGTATGGGGGTCGATGCCGCCGGGCATCAGGTATTGACCGCTGCCGTCGAGTATCTCGGTGCCGGCGGGAATATCCAGATCAGTGCCAATGGCGCGGATTAGACCGTCTGCGCATAAAACATCGGCTCGGTAACTTTCATCATGGGTAATAACGGTAGCGCCACGGATCAACAGCGACATGTCGAGTTCCTCACAGGCTTGACCGGCTTGTGCCAGTTCTAAGTGTTGTCATGCATCGCGCCGCTGGAAAATTAATTCCTGTCAGCGGTGACAGGAATAGAAACTAGCCCGAGTTTTTCGAATGAGCAAGAATATTTTTTATAAGCTTATATCTTTATTAAGTAATTGAATTTTAACGATAAAAAATAAAAATCACCAAAATGTAGCGGCCTCTCACCATTTTGACGCACTTGACAGGTTCCCAATATGAGCAACATTTCCTATTGCAAATCAGACGCTTGAGACATGCCTCTTGACGGGGCCGGTAAATAAAAATAATTGTGTTGCACCAGATTGAGTCCTGATGGTTCGGACAACTTCTGCGTTATTTGGCCTGAGTAACGCTGAAAGTAACGAGGGGCTCTTCGGTCGAGACAATAAAGCTGATAAACATCAGCAAGTTATACAAGCGGTGCGGGCAGGTTGACGGTTTACGGCACGGTTATTGAGTGCGGTGGCGGTTGGCCGGGTCCCGGATGTCATGTTGTCAACGAGGTACTCCGGCCATCCCGTGCACGTCACGGGATGAGCAAAAATAATTCGAAAAAACCGTGGAGCGGCCATGCAACAGAACAGATCGCAAGTCATTGAGCGCAACGGCCTGTACGAACTCGACGCCGGCCCCGACGTCCTCGACAGCCCCCGCTACAACCACGACATGGCACCGACCAAGGTGCGCGAACGCACCTGGAACAAGTGGCATATCACCGCGCTGTGGATCGGCATGTCGGTGTGTGTGCCGACCTACACCCTGGGCGGCGTGCTCACCGCGTACTTCGGGTTGTCGGTGGGCGAGGCGCTGATGGCGATCCTGCTGGCCAATATCGTGGTGTTGATCCCACTGACCCTCAACGCCTTCCCCGGCACCAAGTACGGCATCCCGTTCCCGGTGTTGCTGCGCTCGTCCTTCGGTGTGCTTGGCTCCAACGTGCCGTGCCTGATCCGCGCGCTGGTGGCGTGTGGCTGGTTCGGTATCCAGACGATGTTTGGCGGCCTGGCGATTCACCTGTTCCTGGGCTCGGTTTTCGAGGGTTGGAAGTCCCTTGGTGGCACCGGTGAAGTGATCGGCTTCATGATCTTCTGGACCCTGAACCTGTGGGTGGTATTGCGTGGCGCCGAGTCGATCAAATGGCTGGAAACCCTGTCTGCTCCGCTGCTGGTAGCGGTGGGAATCGGGCTGCTGGTATGGGCGCTGCCGAATGTCTCGCTGACCGAGTTGATGGCGATCCCGCCCAAGCGTCCCGAAGGCGCGAGCCTCACCGGCTACTTCATGGCAGGCCTGACGGCGATGGTGGGTTTCTGGGCCACCTTGTCATTGAACATCCCCGACTTCAGCCGCTACGCCAAGAGTCAGAAAGACCAGATCCTCGGGCAGATTTTCGGCCTGCCGCTGACCATGTTCCTGTTCGCCGCCCTCGGCGTAATCATGACCGCCGCCTCGGTGAAACTGGTGGGCGTCAGCGTCTCCGACCCGGTCACCCTGATCGGCCATATCCAGAGCCCGGTGTGGGTGGCCGTGGCGATGGCGCTGATCATCATCGCCACCTTGTCCACCAACACCGCGGCGAACATCGTCTCGCCCACCAACGACTTCCAGAACATCGCCCCCAAGCTGATCAACCGCACCACGGCGGTGGTGCTCACCGGCCTGGTGGGCCTGGCGCTGATGGCCCACGAACTGCTGAAAAAGCTCGGGCTGATCATTTCCGAGGTGAGCCTGGAAACCGTCTATTCCAACTGGTTGCTGGGTTACTCAAGCCTCTTGGGGCCGATCGCCGGGATCATGGTGGTGGACTATTTCATCATCAAGAAACAGCAACTGGACCTCGCCGGTTTGTATCGTGATGACGTGTACCCGGCGTGGAACTGGCATGGCTTCCTGGCGTTTGGCGTGCCGGTGGTGCTGACGTTGCTGTCCCTGGGCAGCGATGCGTTCAGCTGGTTCTACAGCTATGGCTGGTTCACCGGCTCGGCGCTCGGTGGCCTGTTGTATTACGCCCTCTGCATGAAACGCGGGGCTCGTGTGGTCGCCGTGAAAACACCGCTTTAATCGATGTGGAATGCAATCAAATGTGGGAGCGGGCTTGCTCGCGAATACGGTGTGCCAGTCGCCAGATGTGTTAGCTGAATCACCGCCTTCGCGAGCAAGCCCGCTCCCACATTTTTGATCGCAGTCCTTCAGTGAGAGTCTGGTCAAATTCATAAGAACTACTGCCTGAGGAGATCCCCATGAACGCTGCCATAGACGTTCTGCAATCCACCCATCAGCACATCAACCGCGATCGTCTGTGGCTGTCCCTGATGGAACTCGCCAAGCTCGGCGCCACCCCCAAGGGCGGCGTCTGCCGCCTGGCCCTGACCGACCTCGATCGCCAGGCCCGCGACCTGTTTGTGAAGTGGTGCGAGGAAGCGGGCTGTACCGTGACCATCGATGGCGTCGGTAACATCTTCGCCCGCCGGCCCGGGCGCAATCCCCAGTTGCCGCCGGTGATGACCGGCAGCCATATCGACACCCAGCCCACCGGCGGCAAGTTTGATGGCTGTTTTGGCGTGCTGGCGGGCGTTGAGGTATTGCGCACCCTCAATGACCTGAAGGTGGAAACCGAAGCGCCGCTGGAAGTGGTGGTGTGGACCAACGAAGAAGGCTCGCGCTTTCCTCCATGCATGATGGGCTCCGGGGTGTTTGCCGAGAAATTCACCCTGGCCGACACGCTGGCCAAGACGGATGCCGACGGCGTGACCGTGGGCGATGCGCTGAATGCCATTGGGTATGCCGGATCACGCCCGGTGAGCGGGCACAAGGTGGGCGCATATTTCGAAGCACATATCGAGCAAGGTCCGATTCTTGAGGATGAAAAGAAAACCATCGGTGTGGTGCTGGGCGCCCTTGGCCAGAAATGGTTCGACCTGAAACTGCGGGGTGTCGAGGCGCATGCGGGGCCGACCCCGATGCACCTGCGCAAGGATGCCCTGGTCGGTGCCGCGGCCGTGGTGGCTGCAGTAAACGCGGCGGCGTTGGGTCATCAGCCTCACGCCTGCGGCACCGTCGGCTGCCTGCAAGCGTATCCGGGCTCACGCAACGTCATTCCTGGCGAAGTGCGCATGACCCTGGACTTCCGCCATCTGGAACCGGCGCGGCTGGATTCGATGATTGCCCAGGTGCGCAAGGTGATCGACGAGACCTGCGCCAAGCACGGCCTCACATTCGAGATGACACCCACCGCTGACTTCCCGCCGCTGTACTTCGACAAAGGCTGCGTGGATGCCGTGCGTGATGCGGCCAATGGGTTGGGGTTGTCCAACATGGATATCGTGAGCGGGGCAGGGCATGACGCGATTTTCGTCGCGGAACTGGGGCCCGCGGGGATGATCTTTGTGCCGTGTGAAGGTGGCATCAGCCATAACGAAATCGAGAACGCGGCGCCGGATGATTTGGCGGCGGGGTGTGCGGTGTTGCTGAGGGCGATGGTGGCAGCTTCGGTGGCAATCGCCAGCGGCAAACTGGCTGCCTGAGTCGACAGGCTTCACTCCTCTCAAATGTGGGAGCCGGGCTTGCCCGCGATAGCGGTGTTTCAGACACAGTTGCAGTGCCTGACACTCCGCTATCGCAGGCAAGCCAGCTCCCACATTTATAGGTCAGCTCACGGCTACCCTCGCATCCACCACCCGATCTACAAGCAACTGCACGCCCTCCAGCATCCGACACATCCCCAGCATCACGCTGCGCTGTGAACCATCAACCTCAAAGGCCAAGTGCGCGGCGATGGCATTGATAGATTCCAGATCCTGAGAGGCATTAAGCAGCAGGGTTTCGGTATCGAGACCAGGGCGGAGGGTGAAGAGCAGGTTTGAATCGGAAAGAGGATTTGGACTGTCTTTGATCATGATGCAGTTCCTGGAGAGTTAGAGACTACCACCAGGGTTTTCTCACGAACGAAGGTGGCAGCTGTACGCGGAGTGAGAAAACCAAGACCCCAGGAGCTTGGCCACGCCGAAGCGTGCCCGCGCACAGCCGCCATAACAGCGAGCACAGAAAAAGCGCCTGCACTGTATACGGCGGGCGCTTTTGCGCCAATGGAGTCGTTCGGATTTCTCACGTCCGGTCGCTGAATTGGCAGCGACTGGCGAAGACTAGTGGTGCCCGTTCCGACCAGCAACCCGAAAGAAGCGTAGGAAATATGTCGCTTCGAGGATGGGTTGTAAGGCATGTCCTGCTCCTTTGTACGAAGTCTCCTTTGTTCATCGGCCTCTCATCATCTCAGCTATCGATATTACGTTTACCGCGCCTTGGAGGACGACAGTGAAGTATTGGCTGCATTGAGGGATGCCAGTCCATTTCTAATTACGCGTGACGCATCGGCAAAAGTTGATGTTCAGGGCCGTACGATCAATGTGTCGGTGGCGGGGGATGTATCCGACTATCACAGCAGTTCGCTGTATCGACATGCCGATGGCAGCGATTACACAGCGGTGAGTGTTTTTCTGAATAGTCGGCCGGAGGATTGAAATTGGCGGTGGGTCAGTCTAGAGATGTTTGACGTGACGCACGTCGGTGGTGATTGCCAGCGGCAAACTGGGGGCCTGAGTCGTCAGGCTTCACTCCTCTCAAATGTGGGAGCCGGGCTTGCCCGCGATAGCGGTGTTTCAGACACAGTTGCAGTGCCTGACACTCCGCTATCGCAGGCAAGCCAGCTCCCACATTTGATCCAGGGTGGGCTCGAGATTTGTATCAGGCGTCAGGCTTCCAACCGCCGCCCAGCGCCGTCACCAAGCCTACACTTGCCTGCAACTGCCGCGTTTGCACCGCTTGCAACGTGCGCTGCGCCTGCAACGCTGCGGTCTGCGCCGTCACCACATCCAGATAACTCAGAGCCCCCGCCAGATAACTGTTCATCCAGCGCTTTCTGCTGCAAATCCGGCAGTTGCCCCTAGTTATCTTTAACCTTGCGCACGGCGCGTAAAACCTGGCTGAGGTAGTGGGCCGAGGCCTCTTCAAATTCGGCCTTGGCCTGGCACTCAGGCGCCCGCCGTCGAAGATCGGCAGGTTTACCAAGGACCCCAGAGCCCAGTGGATACTGGTAACTGCAGATAATGGGTTAAATAGTATGAAGGTCACATCCGAGCAGCTTGTGTGAAAGTTCCCTTTTTCATTTTTCCGTTATCGGTGCTACCTGAAGGTGTTAGTTTTTTTTGCAAGCACCTAACCGTTTTGCTAGCTATTTACTTTTGCAATGTTTTGATAGGGTCAAATGCATCGGAATAAATGCTTGGGTTAAAGGAGGAATAATGAAGCTAGGTGATATAGGAGATACGCCACTTGTGGAGGTTAAAAGCGACAGCGGAAATCGGGTGTTTTCAAAGTGCGAGTTTATGAACCCGTCGGGCAGTCATAAGGATAGAACCTACTTGAGTATCATTACCAAGCTAGAGGCATCGGGGGTTATTCAACCTGGCATGATACTGGTGGATAGTTCCACAGGGAACGGAGGTGCCGCGCTCGCATGGATAGGCAGAGAAAAAGGTTATTCAATAAGAGTTTTTATGCCAGAGGGCATGACGCAGGAACGCAAAGCACAAATTTTATCTTATGGGGCACAAATAACCGAAACTCCAAAAGAAGAGTTTTTAGCTGGAGCGGCTACGATGGCCAAAAAGTTTTCCTCAGAAGCACTAGAAGGAAATACCTACTTTCTGGATCAGTCCAATACGCTACTAAATAAAGAGGCATGGCACGGCTGTGGCGAAGAAATCGTCAATGCACTAAAAAAGATGAATGTCATACCTGACTTTTTCATATGCTCCATCGGTACAGGGGGAACGTTTTCCGGTATTGCAGAAGTGTTGAAACGAGAATACAAAGAAATTAAAGCTATAGGTATAGAGGTCAAAAGTTCGGCGCCTCTCTACGCGATGAAGAAAAATACGGCTTTTAAGCATCTTCCTCATAATCTTATGGGGCTGGGGGCTGGAGTATTATCCATTAATACGATACCTGAACTTGTAGATGAGGTGAGGTTAGTGGATGGCGCCCGGTCTTGGCAGCGCATGAAGCAATTTATCGTTGATTCGGGTATCCAGATTGGACCAACTTGCGGCGCAAATTTATTGGTCTGTGACGAGATTATTCGGGAGTGTAACAATCAAAATATCGTGACTCTATTTTTTGATAGTGCGTGGAAATATAGAAGTCGCTGGGATGGTATTTATCCAGAATACAGGGAGGATTGAAAAAATGTTACTTGAAGATGTTTATAGGAACGCCGATGTTGTGAATTCTGGAAAAGCATTGACTACGGTTAATGAGTTTGCGGATCAGATTCCCGCGCTGCGGCCACAAGTTTTGATGGAAGTCGCTCAGAGGTCAATTAGGCTTATGGATCTGACTGCTACTAAAATTGTTACTGAGGAGGATAAAGGGGCGCCTCTCGCCACAGCGGTTTCGTTATTGACTGGCATTCCTCTTGCGATGGCGCGCTGGTATCCCTATAGCCTGGGTTGTCTAAATGAGCAGGTTGTGGATATTAGTTCAGAATACTTTGACGGGAAACTATATCTCAACGGAATAGGTCGCGATGATCGAGTTGTCATCGTTGATGATACGTTGAGTACCGGGGGGACGATTGTTTCATTGGTTGACGCCGTTAGAGCAAGTGGTGGGGAAGTTTTAGGTGTTATCTGTGCAGTAGAAAAAGTAGGCAGCGGAGGAATCGGGGAGGTGTTTGAGAAAACTGGGATTTTGGTAAAAACTATAATAAAAATCAATGTGAGGGCTGGAGGTGTTGAGGTGATTGACTGATGCGGATTTTAGATGGCATCAAGACGATGAAGCAATTCGAAGCCCGTCAAGGTTGCACACCATCTGGTGATTTAAATGAGTAGCTTGATGCGGCGCGGAATGGTGCTTGGGCTGATTTTTTGCTTTATCAGTGCTGCATTTGACGTGTATGTGGCTTTTGTTACCCAAATGATAAATCCCTTGGTAGTCATTTTTTACTGCTTCAGTTTTTCAGGAGCGTTTTTTCTAAGTTTTACGCTCTTGCGAAGTAACAAAAAACTTATCTTAAAACTGTGCGAAAACATATTGTTAGTTTTTTTAGTCAATGTTGCAGTTCTATTGAACTGGGGCGGCCTATTCTACGCACTCCGTTATCTGGAACCTGCCGTTGTCGGCGTGGCCTCAGTGGCATGCGGGCCGGCGCTAACGCTCATCCTCTCTGCTCTTGATAAAAACAGGGTTAAAACCGCGTTGGCGGATACATTGATTTCCTGGCTGGTACTGATTTCCGTGGGAATCATGTTGTTCAAGTCATTCATGGGTGACAGTGGTGTGTCTTCCACCACTACCGGGCAGCGAATGCTTGGCATCGTCAGCGTTCTGGTGTGCGCGTTGGGCACCGTGATGTATACGATCGTCTCGAAAAAGCTATTCGCTCGACAGTGGGTTGTTTATGAAATTCTGGCGGTCCGAAATGTGGTGATGATCATTGCCTGTGTCGTCTTGATTCCCGCGACGGGTGTCGGTTTTGCCTTGGGCCCTGAGCTGTTCTGGCCGATGCTGACGTTAGTGGTGATTGGCCATTTGCTGCCGATTTATCTGATTCAAAAAACCATTCATTATCTCAGTGCTATCCATGTCTCGCTGTTACTGCTGACACTGCCGGTGTTTGTCCTGCTGCTTCAATATCTCGACACACGAGTGGAGTTTTCGGCAGCCAGTGTCACGGCGGTTGGCGTCATTATTTTTTTACTCTCTGGACGAGCAATCGCAAGTCTGTATCTCGAAAGGCGGGGATTGAGATGAGCAGAGTCGTGATAGTCGATGGTTTTTCATCCGGTAAGTTTGTCGCGAAAGCGTTGCGTGAGCGAGGCTGTACGTTGATCCATGTGGCGTCGTCCGCGACGCTCGATGATTATTACTACATGGGTTTCGATGCCTCGATTTATGAATGTCTGATCGTCAATAAGCAGTTGGAAGCGACGGTCGAACGCGTTGCGACGTTCGATCCCCAGTACATCATCGCTGGGGCTGAAACCGGTGTGTTGTTGTCTGATTGGCTCAACGAGCAGCTCAATCTTCCTTATCGCAACCAATTCAACCGAACTCAAGCGCGCAGGAACAAGTTTGAAATGATCCGTTGTGTCGCCGACGCTGGGCTGCCAGCCGCGCAACAGGCTATCGTTGAGTCATGGAATGCGGCCAAGGCCTGGATCCTGGGGCATGGCAGGTTTCCCGTGGTGCTGAAACCTCTGGATAGTGCAGGCGCGGATGGGGTTTATATTTGCGATGATTTGCAAGATTGTGAGGTCGCCTTCGGAAAGGTTTTGGGAACGACCAATCGACTCAATATTAGGAACGCTCAGGTCCTGATCCAGGAATATTTGGTTGGTGTGGAATATGTTGTGAATATGGTCTCCCTGGGCGCGAGGCAGATGGTCACTGAAGTGGTGAGATACCGAAAGGAGCGGCTGGACAGCGGTAGCGTCATTTACGACATTGATGAACTGGTCAGCCCTGCCGAGCCTGAGTGTGAGCTGCTGGTCGACTACACCCGCAAGGTCGTCAGAAGCCTGGGCATTGAAAATGGCCCTAGCCACGCGGAGGTTATGCTGACCGAAAAAGGTCCCAGACTTGTGGAGATCGCAGCGCGCACCGACGGAATTCTTCGTCCTGAAGTATCCGAACAGACGACAGGACTGGGGCAGATTCGCGCCACGGTTATGTCCATCGTTGAGCCGGAACAATTTGAGCGCTTGCTTGACGCCCAGGTAGGTTATGAATTGTTGCTGCACAGCTATAACGTCTGCCTAATCAATCGTTCGCCGGGTTGTTTCACCAAAGAGCTGTTTTTAAGCGAGCTTCTGAAGCTCGAGTCCTATTTTTATTCGGTGTTCTACGTTGGCAGCGGGCAGCCGATTGGCATGACCAAAGACGTATTCAGCCAACCGGGTACCATTTATTTGGTGCATGCCGACAACGCGGTCATCAAGGCGGATTATTTGAAGCTTCGAGCACTCGAGGCTGTGGGAGCCTACTTGGCGCCCTGACGTCCGGATCAACAAAACTCCCGTATGTGATCCCGGTTGTAGGAAGCAACCTCACGCCCCAGGCAACCAGCCGCCGCCCAATGCCGTCACCAAACCCACACTCGCCTGCAACTGCCGCGTCTGCACCGCCTGCAACGTGCGCTGCGCCTGCAACGCCGCCGTCTGCGCCGTCACCACATCCAGGTAACTCACAGCCCCCGCCTGGTAACTGTTCATCGCCAGTGCCTGTGTGTGTTCGGCGGCATTCGCGGCGGCTTGTTCGTCCATCGCCTCCTGCTGCAAGTCGCGCAGTTGCCCAAGGTTGTCTTCCACCTCACGCACGGCTCTTAACACCTGGCTGCGATAGTGCGCCGAAGCCTCTTCAAACTCCGCCTTGGCCTGGCGCTCATTGGCGCTCAACCGGCCGCCATCAAAGATCGGCAGATTCACCAGCGGCCCCAGCGCCCAATACCGATTGGCGGCGGAGAACAAGTTGCCCACACCTTGGGTCTGCCCGCCAATCAAGCCGGTCAAACTGAAATCCGGGTACCACGCCGCCTTGGCCACGCCGATATTCGCGTTGGCCGCAAACACCCGTCGCTCGGCTGCCGCGATATCCGGCCGGCGTTGCAGCAGGTGGCTCGGCAGTTGTTGCGGAATCCCCGGCAGCGCGATCAATTGCTGGCTCGGCGGCAGCTGGAATTCACTGGCGGATACGCCCACCAATTCACCAATCGCATGCTCGGTGAGATTGCGTTGACCGCGCACATCGTCAAGCTGCGCCTGTGCTTCAGCCAGCTGATTCTGCGCCCGGGTCAGGTCGAGCTCCGAGGCGATCTGCCCCTCGTACCGGCTGCGGGTCAGTTTCAGCGCCTGGCCAAAATCATCCAGCGAACTGCTGAGAATCCGGCTCTGGGCATCCAGCCCGTTGAGCTGCACGTACAGCGTCGCCAACTGATGCTGCAGGCTCAGGCGCGCCACCGCCAAGTCATCCCCGGAGGCTTGGGCCTGTGCATCGCCAGCCGCCACCTGGTTGCGGATTTTGCCCCACAGATCCAGATCGAAGCTCAGCGCAAACCCCGCCGTGTTGCTGTTGTACACCGAAGGCTGGGTATCACCCCGCAGTGGCCGATTGTCCGATTGCCGCTGGCGCAACGGTTGCGCGCTGGCGGTGATTTGCGGGAACAGCCCGGCATGCAGTTGGCTGGCATACGCCTGTGACGCATCGAAATGCGCCAACGCTGCGGCCAGGTCCGGGTTGGCCTTGAGCAGTTGTTCCTGCAGGTCGTTCAGGTGCGGGTCCTGATACAGCTGCCACCACTTCGGCGCCAGTTGGTCGGACGGTTGCGCGCTGTGCCACGGGCCGTCGCTGGTCTGTTCGCGGTACTTGGCCGGCAGGTCGATGGTCGGCGCCTTGTAGGTGGGCGCCAGCGAGCAACCGTGCAGTGCCACCAATACCAGGGCCGCGAGGGGTTTAAGCCTTGGGCGCATGGGCACCTCCGGCATCGGCCATTTGCACGGCGTCGCCTTCGCGCAGTGCGTCGGGTGGGTTGTCGACTACGCGGTCAGTGGGTTTCAAGCCCTGGTCAATCACCAGGCGCTCGCCGAGGTCGAGGCCGATGTGGATGTCTTGCAGGTGCACGTGGTTCTTGGCGTCCAGTACCGCGACCTGGGTACCTTCGGCGCGGAAGATTAGAGCGCTGGCCGGGATGCTCACGCCATGGGTATCCGCCGGAATCGCCAGGGTGGCTTCGGCGTAGTCGCCGGGCAGCAACTTGCCGTCCGGGTTGTCGGCCACGAACTGTGCGAGCAGGGTGCCGGAGCGGCGGTCGATGGCGGTGGAGTCGCCCATCAGCTTCGCGCTGAAGTGTTCGCCGGGGTGCTCGGGTACCGTCAGTTGGGCGGCCAGCCCGGGATGAATCACCGCGGCGTAGTTCTGCGGCACCGGCACGTAGAGGCGCAGTTGGTGGGTGTCGGCGATGTCGAACAGTTCCGGATCGCTGTCGCTGTCAGCCTTGATCAACTGGCCGATGTCGGTGTTGCGCGCGGTGATCACACCGGCGAATGGCGCGCGAATGGTCTTGTAGTCTTCCAGCGCCGAGAGCCGCGCATAGTCAGCCTCGGCGGCCTGGGCGTTGGCCTTGGCGGCCAGGGCATTCGAGGTTTTTTCATCGGCCTCCTGGCGCGATACCGAATGGCTGTCCAGCAGGTTTTTCCAGCGGGTGGCAGTGGTTTCTGCCAGTCGTGCGTTGGCCTGTTCCTGCACCATGCGGGCGTGGGTTTGCGCCACTTGCTGGTCGAGGTCGGGGCTGTCGATCTCGGCGAGAATCTGCCCGACCTTGACCTGGCTGCCGATGTCGACTTTCCAGTCTTTCAGGTAACCGCTGACCCGTGCATGAATCGGTGCCTTGCTCCAGGCTTCCAGATGCGCGGGCAGGCGCAGGGTGTCGCCGGCCGCGTTCTGTTTGGGCTGGAACACCAGCACCTGCGGCACGGCGGCGGTTTCGGTCCAGGCGGTGACGGATTTTTCATGCATCGTACGGGCGTGCAGGCCGTTGGCGACCAACAGGGCGGCCAGTGTCAGGCCGCCGACACCCATGAGCATCAGACGCTTGCGCGAGGGTTTGTGATCAGACGACATGTGAAGTTTCTCCAGCAGCAGCGCGAGTAGGGTGACGACCGTGGACCAGGCTGAAGACCACGGGTACAAACAGCAAAGTGGCAGTGGTGGCGAGGATCAGGCCGCCGATCACGGCACGTCCCAGCGGCGCGTTTTGTTCTTCGGACAAGGCCAGCGGCAACATGCCGATGATCATCGCCAGGGCGGTCATGCAGACTGGGCGGAAACGGGTGTAGCCGGCTTCCAGTGCGGCCTTGAGTGCATCGCCATGTTCGGCCAGGCGCTCTCGGCAGAAGCTCACCACCAGGATCGAGTTGGCGGTGGCCACGCCCATACAGAGGATGGCCCCCGTGAGTGCGGGCACCGACAATGACGTGCCGCTGAGGAACAGCATCCAGACGATTCCCGCGAGCGCTGCCGGCAGTGCGGTGATGATCACGAACGGGTCAGTCCAGGACTGGAAGTTGACCACGATCAGCAGGTAGATCAGCACCACCGCACCGAGCAGGCCGAAGCTCAAGCCGTTGAACGCTTCATGCAGCGCATCGATCTGCCCGTGCAGGCTGATGGTCGCGCCTTTGGGGCGCATCGGGGCCATGTCGTTCAGCACCTTTTGCACATCGCTGGCGACGCCGCCGAGGTCGCGGCCTTGCACGTTGGCGTACAGGTCCAGGGTCGGTTCGATGTTGTAGTGGGTCACCACCGCCGGGCTTTGTACCCGCGAAATGGTCGCTACGCCGCCGAGGATCTGCGACTGCCCATCGGCACCGGTCACCGGCAATGCTTCCAGGGAAGGCAAGCTGTCGAGGCGGTACTGCGGGGTTGCGGCCACGATCGAATACGACACGCCGTTGGCCGGGTTGAGCCAGAACGTTGGTGCGGTTTGCGAGCTGCCGGCCAGGGACGCAACCATGCTGTTGGTTACGTCACGCTCGGTGATGCCCAGGCCGTTGGCACGCATGCGGTCCACGTTGACTTGCAGTGACGGGTAGCCGGTGGACTGCTGGATGCGCAGGTCGGCAATGCCCGGTATGTGTTTCAGGCGACGTTCCAGTTCGATGGCGTAGGCGCGGTTTTCTTCATCGCTGCGCCCGGAGATTTTCACGTCCAGCGGGGCCGGCGAACCGAAGTTGAGGATCTGGCTGCTGATGTCTGCCGGGAGGAATGCGAACTGGCTGCCGGGGAAGCTTTCGGGCAACGCTTCACGCAGTTTTTTCACGTAGTCGGCGGTGGGCGCATGGTCCTTTTTCAGGGTGACCTGGATATCGCCGTCCTGTGGGCCGATGGTGCCACTGCTGCTGTAGGCCATGTCGATGCCGCTCAGCGGGATGCCGATGTTGTCGACGATGGTGTCCAGTTCGTCGGCCGGAACGATCTCGCGAATCCGCGCTTCGATCCGGTCAAAGGCCGCCGCGCTCTCTTCGATGCGTGTGCCCAGCGGCAAGCGCACGTGCAGGGCCATGGCCCCGGCGTCGGTGGCCGGGAAGAAGTCCTGGCCCAGGCTTGGCAGCAGCAGGAACGAGGCGAGGATGCACGCCAGGAAGCCGATGATGAAGCGCTTGCGGGCGCCGAGGGCCAGGGTCAGCAGGCCGTGGTAAACGTCCCGCACGTTGGAGAAGTGACGCTCAAAACCCTGCTGGAAATTCAGCACCGATTGCAGCACCGCGTTGCGCTGCGGTTTGTGCTGGTCGCCCTCGTGATGGTTGATGAATTCATCTTCCGGGTGATGACCTTCACCTTGCTCCGGCACGTGCGGCTTGAGCAGGAACATCGCCAGGGTCGGCACCAGGGTTCGCGACAGAATGAACGAGCTGGCCATGGCGAAAATCACCGCCAATGCCATCGGGCGGAACAGGTAGCCGGCGATGCCTTGCAGCATGAACATCGGCACAAACACGATGCAGATACACAGCAGGGACACGAACGCCGGGCCGACGATTTGCTTGGCGCCGTCGAGGATCGCGTCCTTCACCGCCTTGCCTTGTTCCAGGTGCCAGTTGATGTTCTCGATGGTCACTGTGGCGTCGTCCACCAGGATCCCTACCGCTAACGCCAGCCCGCCGAGGGTCATGACGTTGAGGGTTTGCCCGGTGGCCGCCAGCAGGGCGATGGCCGACAGCACCGCGAGGGGAATCGACGCGGCGATGATGATGGTCGAGCGCCAGCTGCCGAGGAACAGCAGGATCATCGCACTGGTCAGCAAGGCGGCGATGATGCCTTCCTGGGCCACGCTGCCCACCGACTGTTTGACGAACACCGAGGCGTCGCCGAGCAGCGAGGTCTTCAGCGACGGCGGCAGGGTTTCATTGATGCGCGGCAGCATCTGGCGGATGCCGTCGATGATCGACAGGGTGGAGATGCTGCCGTTTTTCAGGGCCGGCATCAGCACCGCACGGTGGCCGTCGACGCGCACGATGTTGGTCTGCGGCGGCGAGCCGTCACGCACGTGGGCCACCTGGCCGATGGTGATGATCGCACCGTCGACTGTCTTGATCGGCAAGTCGTTGAGCTCATCAATCGCCTTGGGGCTGTTGTTGAGCAAGATCGTGTATTCGTTGGGGCCGAGTTTGGCGGTACCCACCGGGATGATCTGGTTTTGCAGGGCCAGGGCGTTGCCTACGTCCTGCGCCGAGAGACCTTTGGCGGCCAGCGCCTGGGGGTCGAGGTCGAGGGTGATCTGGCGTTGCTTGCCGCCCATTGGCGTGGGCATGGCCAGGCCGGGCAGGGCGCTCAGGGGCAAGCGGATGTTGTTCTGCACCAGGTCGCGGATCTTCGCTTCCGACAAGCTGGGGCTGGAGAACGCCATCTGCAGAATCGGCACCGTAGAGGCGCTGTAGTTGAGGATCAGCGGCGGCGTAATGCCCGGTGGCATCTGCTTGAGCACGGTTTGTGACACCGCTGTTACCTGGGCGTTGGCGGTGCGGATATCCACGCCGGGCTGGAAGAAAATCTTCACGATGCCCATGCCGGGTAACGACTGCGATTCAATGTGCTCGATGTCGTTGACGGTGGTACTCAGGGAGCGTTCGTAGGTGTAGATCACGCGACCGGCCATGGCGTCCGGAGACAGGCCGTTGTACTGCCAAACCACCGCAACGACGGGGATGCCAATATCGGGAAATACGTCAGTGGGGGTACGCAAGGCCGCCATGGGCCCGATGATGCAGATGAAAATTGCCAGCACGATAAACGTGTAGGGCTTGAGCAGTGCGGTCTTTACCAGCCCGAGCATGCCGTAACCTCCAAAGGAGTTGGATTGCAAACGCTCGCAGTCTTGACGGACCCACCTAACACGCACCTTTCAGCCAGGTGAAGGAAGATTTAGTTAACGGCTGAAGATCCTTTCATATGTATTCATTTGTTCAACAATGGTGACAGTAACAAGCTGGATACCGATCGAACGGGAGCTGTTTCGCCTGTTCACTCTTTATCCATTTGGAGTTCTGCCATGTCTCTTAAACCCTTGTTGTTGATCCCGGCCTTGAGTGCGGTCCTGTTGTTGTCGGCGTGTGCCGGCCCGATGCCGAAGGCGGACCCGAGCGAAGCCTGGATCGGCTTGCAAGAGGAGGCACCCAACGACCTGATGGCCGAGCGGGTAGACGGTAAAAATATTAATGATGGCCGCTACTTCGAAGTGAAACCCGGCGCGCATCGCCTGGACGTCACCTTGTTTGAAGAAGAGGCGGGGGATGATAACCAGCAGGATTGTCGCGGGCATGTGACCTACGGCAACTTCAAGGCCGGCGAGCATTACACCCTGGTGGAATCCAGCCTGGGTACGACGGTGCGTGCCGAGTTGAAGGATAGCCACGGCAAGGAATTGGCGCAGACCGAAGACTTCAGTTGCATGCCTGGCTAAGGCGTCAGGCGTGGTGCCCGGCGGGTTTGTGCAGCTTGCCGGGTGCTGCGGGTTTTACGTGTGGGTGATGGTGCCGGCGGGTCACGCGCATCACGCCCCACAGCATGGCGGCGGCGACGGCCAGCCAGCCACAGATCAAAAGCAGAATCGTTGTTGTCAGGCTCATAAGTGCCTCCTTTCGCCCGGTGCCGGGCACACACTGTCTTCTCAATGGACAGTCTAGCTATCCGCAGGTTGCCTGCTATTGACCAATGGTCGTGTGCGTCCAACTTGTTTGCTCTATCGCCGGCCTTTTACTGCGCTGCAAGGCTATACCCGCGCCCCGGAGCGTCCTATGATCAGGGCCCACGTCGACCGTTGATCAAGTGAGTGAAGAAGTTGCGGTTTCCCTCGAACATTAAAACCTCCTGGTGGGTCGCCGCCTGTTTCATGGGGCTGGCGGCCTGTTCCTCGCATCCAAAACCCACGAGCATCCCGGGGCTGCCGGAGAGTGTCGAGCTCAAGGGCGTGCCGGCGTTTCGCGGTGAGACTTACCTCGGTGGCCCAGCCGCTCTTGCCAGCATGCTGTCTCAACAAGGCATTGTGATTACACCGGGGCTATTGGATAAGCCACTGCATTTGCCGGGCGCTGAAGCGGACCTTGAACGCAACATGCAGGTGCTGGCCCGTGAATACGGGATGTTGGTGTACCCGCTGGAAGATCAGCTGCCGGCGCTGCTGGCACAGGTCGCGGCCGGGTACCCGGTGATGGCGCGTATCACCCAGGGCTCGACCTTCTGGGCCGGGCCGCGGTATGTCGTGGTGGTGGGTTACAACAAGCAGAAGAGCATGGTGCTGCTGCGTTCAGGCTTGGCGCGACGCATGCCGATGGATTTCAGTGCGTTTGAGTCGGCGTGGAAAGACGGCGGCAAGTGGGCGGTACTGATTCAGCGGCCCACCCAGTTGCCGGTCAAGGTCGACGCCCAGCGCTGGCAGCAGGCTGCCAGCGCCACAGCCCAGGCGGGCCAGGAACAGGCGGCGGCCCAAGCAGTCAAGGCACTGGCCAGTCAGGCCAAATAAAAAAACGGCGCTCAAGGGCGCCGTTTTTTATGTCGCTATTTACGGATCAGCGGGACTCGGTGACCTGAACATTCGCCCGTGGGCGGTTCTTCAGGTTCTTGTCAGCCTTGTAGCGCAATGCGACGTCTGGCACCGAGCCGCTCTTGCCGGTTTCGACCCAGCTGCGGATGCGCCCGGCATCGGCAAAGTGGGTGAATTTGCCGAAGGCATCGAGGATCACCAGCGACACCGGGCGATTACCCATGCTGGTCACCAGCACCAGGCAATGGCCGGCCTGGTTGGTAAAGCCGGTCTTGGTCAGCTTGATGTCCCAGTTGGCGCGGTTGATCAGGTGGTCAGTGTTGGAGAAACCCAGGGTGTAGTTGGGTTTGCGGAACGAGACGGTCTTTTCCTTGGTGGTGCTCAACTGGCTGAGCATCGGGTACTTGCGTGCGGCGGCCAGCAGCTTGCTCAGGTCGCGGGCGGTGGACACGTTATGGATCGACAGGCCGGTAGGTTCCACATAATGGGTACTGGTCATGCCCAGTGCCTTGGCCTTGGCGTTCATCGCTGCGATGAAGGCCGGGTAGCCGCCCGGGTAGTGGTGGGCCAGGCTGGCGGCGGCGCGGTTTTCCGAGGACATCAGGGCAATCAGCAACATCTCCTTGCGCGGCATCTCGCTGCCGATCTTGACCCGGGAGAACACGCCTTTCATCTCTGGCGTGTCCTTGATGTTGATGTCGATGTATTCATCCATGTTCTGCTTGGCTTCCAGCACGATCAGGCCGGTCATCAGTTTGCTCACCGAGGCGATCGGCACGATGACATCCGGGTTGCTGGCATAGATGACTTTGTTGGTCTGCAGGTCTACCACCATCGCACTGCCGGAGGCGATGTGCAGGGTGGACATGTCGCGGGGAGCGGTGGTGGTTTCGCTTGCGCTCGCGAAGGTGCCTGTCAATGCAAAAAATAGGCTGACAATGGAAAGATGAATTTTCACGCGGATGAACTCGCTAAAAAAGTAGGGATATACCGTTCTGCACGGACTTTCTGATAAATGCCGTTACATTTTAGGAGTATGGATCAGAAACTGTCGAATGTTCTTCTGAAAACAGATGAAACCCCTTAAAAACAAAGAAAAAACTACTTTTTTTCGGCCAATAAAAAGCCCTGCGATAAGGCAGGGCTCTTTCAGAACGGCTGGTTATTAGACGTGCAGGGTTTCGGCGGCGTACAGGGTGTTTTCCAGCAGGCAGGCACGGGTCATCGGGCCGACACCACCGGGTACCGGGGTGATCCAGCCGGCACGGGGCAGGGCGGTTTCGTACACCACGTCGCCCACGAGCTTGCCATCGTCCTGGCGGTTGATGCCCACGTCGATGACGATGGCGCCTTCCTTGATCCACTCACCCTTGACCAGGCCCGGCTTGCCGGCGGCGACGACCACCAGGTCGGCGCGGCCAACGTGGCCGGCCAGGTCCTTGGTGAAGCGGTGGGTCACGGTCACGGTGCAGCCGGCCAGCAGCAGTTCCATGGCCATCGGGCGACCGACGATGTTCGAGGCGCCGACGACGACGGCATCCAGGCCATACAGATCGACGCCGGTGCTTTCCAGCAGGGTCATGATGCCCTTCGGGGTGCACGGGCGCAGCAGCGGGATACGCTGGGCCAGGCGGCCGACGTTATAAGGGTGGAAACCGTCGACGTCCTTGTCCGGGCGGATGCGTTCGAGCAATTTCGACGCGTCCAGATGCTCGGGCAATGGCAGTTGCAGCAGGATGCCGTCGATGGCCGGATCGTCGTTGAGGCTGTCGATCAGGTCGGTGAGGGCCTGTTGGGTGGTGTCTTCAGCCAAGTCGTAGGCTTTGGAAATAAAGCCGACCTCTTCACAGTCTTTACGCTTGTGCGAGACATAAACCTGAGAGGCAGGATCGCTGCCGACCAGGATCACCGCGAGGCCCGGCGTGCGCAGGCCTTGTTGGCTGCGCTCGGCGACTCGTTTGGCGATCTGCTGGCGCAGGCTGGCGGCGATTGATTTGCCGTCGATAAGTTGTGCAGTCATTACGCGTGATTAACCATCGAGAGGGGGAAGAAAAGTGCGCGCATTCTCGCATGCCATGGCGTGAGGGCAAAGGCGCTTGGTCTGCAAATTCCCCTAACCCCTTAAATAAAATGAATTTTTTATAAAAAGGATTTGACGGGTTTCGGGTCCATCTATACTATTCGTCGCACTTGTCGGGCACAGCCTAGCACTGGTTAGTTTGTAATCCTCCAAGAGTACAGATTAATAAGGCGCCCGTAGCTCAGCTGGATAGAGCATCCGCCTTCTAAGCGGATGGTCGCAGGTTCGAGTCCTGCCGGGTGCGCCATTAGGCAGCTTTGGCACAAGTAGCGCAATATGGTGGGCGTAGCTCAGTTGGTAGAGCACGGGATTGTGACTCCCGTTGTCGAGGGTTCGATCCCCTTCGTCCACCCCATATTTAAAAAGGCGCCAGATTAATAGTCTGGCGCCTTTGCTTTAAAAGCTTCAAGCGCGGATGTGGTGGAATTGGTAGACACACTGGATTTAGGTTCCAGCGCCGCAAGGTGTAAGAGTTCGAGTCTCTTCATCCGCACCAAATAAAGTTTCGTGAAGGCCTGCGGGTCGGCGCGAAGCTCAACAAATAGCCTTTTTGACGGGCTTTTTGGTCACGCAATATGGTGGGCGTAGCTCAGTTGGTAGAGCACGGGATTGTGACTCCCGTTGTCGAGGGTTCGATCCCCTTCGTCCACCCCATATTTCGAAAGGCGCCAGATTAATAGTCTGGCGCCTTTTTTGTTTCAGCGGTTTGAGTTTCAACGCAGTCGCAGGTGTTGGGCTGCAGGGCAGGGCGTTTCGTCGTATTTATGTTTCGCGATGATGCCGCACTGCCTGCCGGCCTTGTCCGCAGGGTCGGTTGTCAGGGAGATGATTGGCAACCGCTTCTATATATAGAAGGGTTGGCGCAGAGCCCTGGCATGATGGGATGTATTTGCCACCGGGGCGAGCTGCACTCGTGCATTCGCACCTATAAATTGCCTGCTGTTTTTTTACCCGTTTTCAGTAGGGTGACTTCTTGAGTTTGACCCACTAGAATGCATGCCCTTGATTCTGGGGTCGGAAACGGCCAGCTAACGTCTGTGCAACGAGGAATATCCATGCAAGTTTCTGTTGAAAATACTTCTGCTCTTGAGCGCCGCATGAGCATCACCGTGCCGGCCGAGCGCATCGAGACCCAGGTCAACAAGCGTCTGCAGCAGACTGCCCAAAAGGCCAAGATCGCTGGTTTCCGTCCAGGCAAAGTGCCAATGAGCGAAATCAAGCGCCGCTTCGGTGCTGATGCACGTCAGGAAGCTGTAGGTGACGTGATCCAGGCTTCCTTCTACGAAGCCGTTGTCGAGCAGAAGCTGAACCCGGCTGGCTCGCCTTCCATCGAGCCCAAGTCCCTGGAAGCAGGCAAGGATCTGGAATACGTTGCAATCTTCGAAGTGTTCCCTGAGTTCGAAGTTGCCGGTTTCGATTCGATCGCCATCGAGCGCCTGAGCGCTGATGTTGCTGACTCCGACCTGGACAACATGCTGGAAATTCTGCGCAAGCAGAACACCCGTTTTGAAGTGGCCGATCGTGCTGCCCAGAACGAAGACCAGCTGAACATCGATTTCGTAGGCAAGGTTGACGGCGAAGCATTCGCTGGCGGCTCCGCCAAGGGTACTCAGCTGGTGCTGGGTTCCAACCGCATGATTCCTGGTTTCGAAGACGGCCTGGTTGGCGCCAAAGCTGGCGAAGAGCGCGTTCTGAACCTGACTTTCCCGGCTGACTATCAGAACCTGGACCTGGCTGGCAAAACCGCCGAGTTCACCGTGACCGTCAACACCGTTTCCGAGCCCAAGCTGCCAGAACTGAACGAAGAGTTCTTCAACCAGTTCGGCATCAAGGAAACCGGCATCGAAGGTTTCCGCACCGAAGTTCGCAAGAACATGGAGCGTGAACTGCGCCAGGCGATCAAATCCAAGGTCAAGAACCAGGTGATGGACGGTCTGCTGGCTGCCAACCCGATCGAAGTGCCGAAGGCCCTGCTGTCCAACGAAGTTGATCGTCTGCGCGTGCAGGCTGTTCAGCAGTTCGGCGGCAACATCAAGCCTGACCAACTGCCGGCCGAACTGTTCGAAGAGCAGGCCAAGCGCCGCGTTGTACTGGGTCTGATCGTGGCTGAAGTGGTCAAGCAATTCGACCTCAAGCCTGACGAAACCCGCGTTCGCGAAATGATCCAGGAAATGGCTTCGGCCTACCAGGAGCCTGAGGCTGTTGTGTCCTGGTACTACAAGAACGACCAGCAGCTGAACGAAGTGCGTTCGGTTGTGCTGGAAGAGCAAGTTGTGGATACTGTTCTGCAGAAGGCTAAGGTGACCGATAAAGCGGTCTCTTACGAAGAAGCAGTCAAGCCGGCTGAAGCAGCACAAGCCGACTGATCGCTCAACTCGTTTGAAAATACACCCATAAGCCAGCCTCGCGCTGGCTTATGCGTATTCAAGACATGACTATTTGGGAGTAACTGCAGAGCATGTTCCGTAATTCGTATATTCAGCAGAACTCTGATATCCAGGCCGCTGGCGGCCTGGTCCCGATGGTTGTCGAGCAATCTGCTCGTGGCGAACGCGCCTATGACATCTACTCGCGCCTGCTCAAGGAGCGAGTGATCTTTCTGGTTGGTCCGGTAGAGGACTACATGGCCAACCTGATTTGTGCGCAGCTGCTGTTCCTTGAAGCGGAAAATCCGGACAAGGACATCCATCTCTACATCAACTCCCCGGGCGGTTCGGTGACAGCGGGCATGTCGATCTACGACACCATGCAGTTCATCAAGCCGAACGTATCGACCACCTGTATCGGTCAGGCGTGCAGCATGGGTGCTTTCCTGCTGACCGCTGGTGCTGAGGGCAAGCGTTACTGCCTGCCGAACTCACGCGTGATGATTCACCAGCCACTGGGCGGTTTCCAGGGCCAGGCATCGGACATCGAAATCCATGCCAAGGAAATCCTCTTCATTCGTGAGCGTCTCAACACGCTGATGGCCAAACATAGCGGGCATACCCTGGAAGAGATCGAGCGCGACACCAACCGTGACAATTTCATGAGCGCCGAAGCGGCTCGTGAATACGGGTTGATCGACGCAGTGATCGAAAAGCGCCCCGCTTAATATAAGCAGCTCAAAATAGGGCAGGTCGGCAGGTCCGACCACCAGTGGACTTGAAAAAGCCCTCAATAGCCTTCATCTTGTGTTGCAAGCCTATCGGATTTGGATCGAACGAATGACTGACACCCGCAACGGCGAGGACAACGGCAAGCTGCTCTATTGCTCCTTCTGTGGCAAAAGCCAGCATGAAGTACGCAAGTTGATTGCCGGCCCCTCGGTCTTTATCTGCGACGAGTGCGTCGACCTGTGCAATGACATCATCCGTGAGGAGGTGCAGGAAGCCCAGGCCGAAAGCAGCGCGCATAAATTGCCTTCGCCTAAAGAAATCAGCGGCATCCTTGATCAGTATGTGATTGGTCAAGAGCGTGCAAAGAAGGTTCTGGCCGTAGCGGTGTACAACCACTACAAGCGTCTGAACCAGCGTGACAAGAAAAGTGACGACGTCGAGCTCGGCAAAAGCAACATCTTGCTGATCGGCCCTACAGGCTCGGGTAAAACCCTGCTTGCAGAGACCCTGGCTCGCCTGCTGAACGTTCCCTTCACCATCGCCGACGCAACCACTCTTACCGAGGCCGGTTACGTAGGTGAAGACGTCGAGAACATCATTCAGAAGCTGCTGCAGAAATGCGACTACGACGTGGAGAAGGCCCAGATGGGCATTGTCTACATCGATGAAATCGACAAGATTTCGCGCAAATCCGACAACCCGTCGATCACCCGGGACGTTTCCGGTGAAGGCGTGCAGCAAGCGCTGTTGAAACTGATCGAAGGCACGGTTGCTTCCGTACCGCCACAAGGCGGCCGCAAGCACCCGCAGCAGGAATTCCTTCAGGTTGATACGCGCAACATCCTGTTCATCTGTGGCGGTGCGTTCTCCGGCCTGGAAAAGGTTATTCAAAACCGTTCCACCCGTGGCGGCATTGGCTTCAGTGCAGAAGTACGCAGCAAGGAAGAAGGCAAGAAAGTCGGTGAATCCCTGCGTGAAGTCGAGCCTGACGATTTGGTCAAGTTCGGTCTGATCCCGGAATTCGTTGGCCGTCTGCCGGTCCTGGCGACGCTGGACGAGCTGGATGAGGCTGCGTTGATGCAGATCCTCACCGAGCCGAAAAACGCCCTGACCAAGCAATACGCCAAGCTGTTCGAGATGGAAGGTGTGGACCTCGAGTTCCGTGCTGACGCGCTCAAATCGGTGGCCAAGCGGGCACTGGAGCGCAAGACCGGCGCCCGTGGTTTGCGCTCGATCCTCGAAGGCGTACTGCTCGACACCATGTACGAAATCCCCTCGCAGTCCGAGGTGAGTAAAGTGGTGATCGACGAAAGCGTTATAGAAGGCAAGTCCAAGCCACTGTATATCTACGAAAACAGTGAGCCGGCTGCCAAGGCTGCGCCAGACGCGTAAGCGTTGCACTGCCGAGCTGTACAAAATAAAGGGGCCTTAAGGGGCCCCTTTGTTTTTACTGCGTTTAACTGATGCCATTACGCTTGTTTTTTTTGCAGGCAGCCCCCATCTTGGTTTCAAGCTTACTTTCATCTGTCATAGAGGCGAAATCATGAAGACAACCATCGAATTGCCTCTCCTGCCGTTGCGTGATGTCGTCGTCTATCCGCACATGGTTATCCCGCTGTTCGTGGGGCGCGAGAAGTCTATCGAAGCCCTCGAGGCCGCGATGACGGGCGACAAGCAGATCCTGCTGCTGGCCCAGAGAAATCCTGCTGACGATGATCCGGGCGAAGATGCCCTGTATCGCGTTGGTACCGTTGCAACTGTCCTGCAACTGCTCAAGCTGCCTGATGGCACCGTCAAGGTGCTGGTGGAAGGCGAGCAGCGCGGTGCGGTCGAGCGCTTCATGGAAGTGGACGGCCACCTGCGTGCCGAAGTGGCGCTGATCGACGAAGTCGACGCCCCTGAGCGCGAATCCGAAGTGTTCGTTCGCAGCCTGCTGTCCCAGTTCGAGCAATACGTGCAACTGGGCAAGAAAGTCCCCGCAGAAGTCCTCTCCTCCCTCAACAGCATTGATGAGCCAAGCCGCCTGGTCGACACCATGGCCGCGCACATGGCGCTGAAAATCGAGCAGAAGCAGGACATTCTCGAGATCATCGATTTGTCGGCCCGGGTCGAACACGTCCTGGCGCTGCTGGATGCCGAAATCGACCTGCTGCAGGTTGAGAAGCGCATTCGCGGCCGTGTCAAAAAGCAAATGGAGCGCAGCCAGCGCGAGTACTACCTGAATGAGCAGATGAAGGCCATTCAGAAAGAGCTGGGCGACAGCGAGGAAGGCCACAACGAAATCGAGGAGCTGAAAAAGCGCATCGATGCCGCCGGCCTGCCGAAAGACGCGTTGACCAAGGCCACTGCCGAGCTGAACAAGCTCAAGCAAATGTCGCCGATGTCGGCCGAAGCCACCGTGGTTCGTTCGTATATCGACTGGCTGGTGCAGGTGCCGTGGAAGGCCCAGACCAAAGTGCGCCTGGACCTGGCCCGCGCCGAAGATATTCTCGACGCCGATCACTACGGCCTCGAAGAAGTCAAGGAACGCATTCTCGAATACCTCGCCGTGCAAAAGCGCGTGAAGAAGATTCGTGGCCCGGTGTTGTGCCTGGTCGGTCCTCCTGGTGTGGGTAAAACCTCGCTGGCGGAGTCGATTGCCCACGCCACCAACCGCAAATTCGTGCGCATGGCCCTGGGCGGTGTGCGTGATGAAGCGGAAATCCGTGGTCATCGCCGGACTTACATCGGTTCGATGCCAGGAAGATTGATTCAAAAGATGACAAAGGTGGGTGTGCGCAACCCGCTGTTCCTGCTCGATGAAATCGACAAGATGGGCAGCGACATGCGTGGCGACCCGGCGTCTGCTTTGCTGGAAGTGCTCGACCCCGAGCAGAACCACAATTTCAACGACCATTACCTGGAAGTCGACTACGACCTGTCCGACGTAATGTTCCTGTGCACCTCCAACTCGATGAATATTCCGCCAGCCTTGCTGGACCGGATGGAGGTGATTCGTCTGCCGGGTTACACCGAAGACGAGAAGATCAACATCGCCGTCAAATACCTCTCGCCCAAGCAGATTGCGGCCAACGGCCTGAAAAAAGGCGAGATCGAATTTGATGCCGACGCGATCCGCGACATCATTCGTTTCTACACCCGCGAGGCCGGTGTACGGGGCCTTGAGCGTCAACTGGCGAAGATCTGCCGCAAGGCCGTGAAGGAACATGCGCTGGAAAAACGCTTCTCGGTGAAGGTCACCGCTGACCTGCTGGAACACTTCCTGGGCGTGCGCAAATTCCGCTACGGCCTGGCTGAGCAGCAGGACCAGGTAGGCCAGGTCACTGGCCTGGCGTGGACCCAGGTGGGCGGCGAATTGCTGACCATCGAGGCCGCCGTAATCCCGGGCAAAGGGCAACTGATCAAGACCGGTTCCCTGGGTGACGTGATGGTTGAATCCATCACCGCCGCGCAGACCGTGGTGCGCAGCCGCGCCAAGAGCCTGGGGATCCCCCTGGACTTCCACGAGAAGCACGACACCCACATCCACATGCCGGAAGGGGCAACGCCGAAAGACGGTCCTAGCGCAGGCGTAGGCATGTGCACGGCACTGGTATCAGCCCTGACCGGCATTCCGGTGCGCGCCGATGTCGCCATGACCGGGGAAATCACCCTGCGTGGCCAGGTACTGGCCATTGGTGGCCTCAAAGAGAAATTGCTGGCTGCACACCGCGGTGGTATCAAGACTGTGATCATTCCTGAAGAGAATGTTCGCGACTTGAAGGAGATTCCTGACAACATCAAGCAGGATCTGCAGATTAAACCGGTTAAATGGATTGACGAGGTCCTGCAAATTGCGCTGCAATACGCGCCGGAGCCCTTGCCGGATGTGGCTCCGGAGATAGTTGCAAAGGATGAAAAACGCGAGACTGACTCTAAGGAAAGAATTAGCACGCATTAATACGTTTAAGCCTGGGGGCTTCCTTGACAGCTTTTTAGAGCCCTTGTTATAAAGCGGCTCTTAAGTGTCTGTAGGCCATTCAGCACTGGTTTTTGCTTTCACCAAAAAACTTAGAATCATACTCAATAGATATAAGGGGACTTAGAGTGAACAAGTCGGAACTGATTGATGCTATCGCTGCATCTGCTGATATCCCGAAAGCCGCTGCTGGCCGTGCGCTGGACGCAGTAATCGAATCCGTCACTGGCGCTCTCAAGGCCGGCGACTCTGTGGTACTGGTTGGTTTCGGTACTTTCTCTGTGACCGATCGTCCAGCTCGCACTGGCCGTAACCCACAGACTGGCAAGGCTCTGCAAATCGCCGCTGCCAAAAAACCAGGTTTCAAAGCCGGTAAAGCCCTGAAAGAAGCCGTTAACTAAGCTTCGCTCAAGCCTTACCCATCCGGGTCGGACGCAGGTCTGACCTGGCAGCGGAGCGGCAGCTGACCCGAGTATCCATCGGGTCGCCACGCCGGGGGTGTGGGTTCAAACCCCCGTCCGCTCCGCCAGTTACGAGAAGGCGCATCCTCGGATGCGCCTTTCTTCTATCCGGACTCTACCCACGCTCCACGGTTGCCTAATTTTGAAGTTCAACCGTTTCTGGGGGACGCATGCTGCAGAATATCAGGGACAATTCACAAGGCTGGATTGCCAAGACCATTATCGGGATCATCGTCGCATTGATGGCGTTCACCGGTATCGAGGCTATTTTTCAGGCTTCGACCAACAACAAGCAGGACGTGGCCAAGGTCAACGGTGAAGAAATCACCCAAAGCGAACTGGGCCAGGCCGTCGACATGCAACGTCGCCAGCTGATGCAACAGCTGGGCAAGGACTTCGATGCTTCCTTGCTGGACGAAAAGCTGCTGCGCGACGCCGCCCTCAAGGGCCTGATCGATCGCAAGCTGCTGCTGCAAGGCGCGGCCGATTCGAAATTCGCTTTCTCCGAAGCTGCGCTGGATCAAGTGATCCTGCAGACGCCGGAATTCCAGGTGGATGGCCAGTTCAACGCTGAGCGTTTCGACCAGGTGATCCGTCAGCTGGGCTACAGCCGTATGCAATTCCGTCAGATGCTGAGCCAGGAAATGCTGATCGGCCAGGTTCGTGCAGGCATTGCCGGCAGCGGTTTTGTGACTGATGCCGAAGTGCTCGCGTTCGCCCGTCTGGAAAAACAGACCCGCGATTTCGCCACCGTCAGCGTCAAGGCCGACCCTGCAGCAGTGAAGATCACTGACGACGAGGTCAAGGCTTACTACGACCAGCACGCCAAGGAGTTCATGACCCCGGACCAGGTGGTCATCGACTATCTGGAGCTGAAGAAGGCTTCCTTCTTCGACCAGGTCGCGGTCAAGGACGATGAGCTGCAAGCCCTCTATCAGAAAGAAACCGCCAACCTCGCTGAACAGCGTCGCGCGGCGCACATCCTGATTGAAGTCAACGACAAGACCACTGACGAGCAGGCCAAGGCCAAGATCGAAGAAATCCAGGCGCGCCTGGCCAAGGGCGAGAAATTCGAAGCCCTGGCCAAGGAGTTCTCCCAGGATCCGGGTTCTGCGAACAACGGCGGTGACCTCGGTTTCGCTGGCCCTGGCGTCTACGACCCTGCCTTCGAAACAGCGCTGTATGCACTGAACAAGGACCAGGTCTCGGCACCGGTGCGTTCCAGCTTCGGCTGGCACCTGATCAAGCTGTTGGGCGTTGAAGCACCTGAAGTGCCATCGTTCGCCAGCCTGAAAGACAAGCTGACCCGCGAGCTCAAGACCCAACAGGTTGAACAGCGTTTCGTCGATGCGACCAAGCAACTGGAAGACGCTGCATTCGAAGCTTCCGACCTGGCCCAGCCGGCGTCGGACCTGAAGCTGACCGTGCACACCTCCGCGCCGTTTGGCCGTGAAGGTGGCGAAGGCATCGCTGCCAACCGTGCCGTGGTGACCGCTGCATTCAGCCCTGAAGTACTGGATGAGGGTGCCAACAGCACCGCCATCGAGCTGGACCCGGAAACCATCGTGGTACTGCGTGCCAAAGAGCACCTGAAGCCTACCCAGCTGCCGCTGGAAAGCGTTGCCACTGCCATCCGTGCCCAGTTGACCAAGGAGCGCGCGAGCGCTGCGGCGAAGACTCACGCGGACGAGCTGATTGCCAACCTGCGTGATGGCAAGACCCCGCTGAACCAGCCGGTGGATGGCCAGGCCTGGAAAGTCACCGAAGCGGCCACCCGGGGCCAGGAAGGCGTCGAGCCAGCCGTGCTGCAAGCCCTGTTCCGCATGCCAAAGCCTGCGGCCAAGGACAAGCCGACCTTCACCAGCGTGACACTGCCAGACGGTAGCCTGGTGATCGTGCGCTTGAACGCGGTCAATGAAGCCGCTGCACCGACCGATGACGAGAAGGCTCAGTACCGCCGCTTCCTCGCGTCCCGTGTCGGCCAGCAAGACTTCGCCGCCTATCGCAAGCAGTTGGAAACCAAGGCTGAGATCAAGAAGTTCTGATCTCGTAACAGCCTGAATAAAAAGACCCCGGCCTGAAGAGGCCGGGGTCTTTTTTTATCCACTAATCAGCTGACTCAACCAGTCTTGATTCAACGCGCAAACTTGAGCTTGCCCCAACTCAGGCCAATCACAGCCGCCAGGGTCGAAGCGCTCAGCACACTCAGCTTGGCAGCCGACAGCAGCGTCGGATCGGAGAAGGCCAGCGACGAGATGAAGATCGACATGGTGAAACCAATTCCCGCCAGCAGGCCCACCAGGGCGACGCCGTTCCAGGTCACGCCCTCCGGCAGTTGGCAGATGTTCAGTTTGACCAGCACCACGCTCGCCAGCATCACGCCCAGCGGCTTGCCGAGCACCAGGGCCAGGATGACCCCCATGAACACGCCGTGGGGCAGTGGATCGTCCAGGTTGAACCCTTGCAGGCTCACTCCGGCGTTGGCCAGGGCAAACAGTGGCATGACGCCGAAGGCCACCCATGGGTGTAACCCGGCTTGAATCCGCTGCACCGGCGGCAACATTTCCCGTTGGGCCTGTCTCAATTGCTTCAATGGTTTGGCGACCTGATGGGCACTTTCTGACGGATGCGAAAGCCGGTCCATCAGCTCGTTAAATGTGCGCCCGATGGTGTCCAGAGGGCGTTCCCGAGTCGGTCTGGAAGTCACGGGCGTTATCAGGCCAAGCATTACGCCCGCGAGCGTCGGATGGACGCCGGTCTTGAGCAGCCCAAACCAGACAATCGCCCCCGGCAACAGGTACACCACCGCCTTGCCAATTCCCATCCGCTGAAAAACCAGCACCAGCGCCAGCCCGCAGGCCGCGATCACCAGGCCCATGTAGTCCAGGCTGGCGGTATAGAAAATCGCGATGATCAGGATGGCGACGATGTCATCAATGATCGCCAGCGCCAGCAGCAGGATGCGCACGCCGGCGGGGATGGATTTACCCAACAGCGCCAGCACGCCCACGGCAAATGCAATGTCGGTGGCAGTGGGCACTGCCCAGCCACTGGCCGCGACCGTGCCATGGTTGAGCAGGGTGTAAATCAGCGCCGGCATCAGCACGCCACCCAGTGCCGCGCCGAGGGGCAGGGTGGCCAGTTTCAGGTTGGCGAGTGCGCCGTCCCTGATCTCCTGGCGAATCTCGGCGCCCACCACCAGGAAGAAGATGGTCATCAGCCCATCGTTCACCAGGAAGTGCAACGAGCGCGAGACCGTGAAGTCTCCCAGCCCGATAGTGAGTGGGGTGTTCCAGAAGTGTTCGTAGGAATCTGCGACGGGGCTGTTGGCCCAGACCAGCGCGACGATCGCTGCCAGCAGCAACACGATACCGCTGACTGCTTCGATCCTTGAAAACCGCTCCAATGCGGACAGGGCGCCTTCGACCAGAACCTGGGGGCGCGGAATAGCAGGGTGTTTATCAGGCACGACAAGTCTCCATTGGCGGCCCGACCAATGCTTATCCTTTAACCTGCGCTGTGCCGTATGCAGCAGCGCACCCGGTGCGATCATAAGAGTTAAGAAACATCACGTCACGTTTCGTTTAAACATCGGTTAAACGCAGCGTCGCGATCAGCGCCAGTACGACCAACGCGGCGACCGCCCATGGAAACGATGTCACTCCCCACCCTTGCAACAACATGCCGCCGAGTAGTCCGCCACCGGCGATGCCCAGGTTCCACACCGTCACCAGCATCGACTGTGCGGCATCGGCTGAATCCCCGGCCGACTTGGCCAGCGCCGTTTGCAGCAATGCCGGCAAACCGCCAAACGCCAGCCCCCATAACGCCACCGTGGTGTAGATCACCGTCGCCGAGGTGATCCAGAGCGCCAGCGCCAGGGCCGACAGCGCGAACATTGCGCAGCTGATTACCAATAAGGCGCGCAGCCGCTGATCAATCAGCGCGCCGACGATCCAGATACCCAGCAGCGCCGCCAGGCCAAACACCAGCAGCACCTGGTCGATGTCCGCTGCAATCCCGGCAGGTACCAGGAACGGCGCGATATAGGTGTAGAGAATGTTATGAGCCAGTACGTAGGTGAAAGTCACAAACAGCACCGGACGAATCCCTGGCAGTGCCAGCACCTGGCGCAGCCCCAGGCGTTTTTCCGCCTGTTGCCCGGCAAAGTCCGGGACCTGCCAGCGCACCCAGGCCAGCAGCACAACCGTCAGGCCGGACATGATCGCGAAGCTCAGGCGCCAGCCCACCGTGGTGCCCAGGAATGTCCCGGCCGGTACACCCAGTGACAGCGCCAATGGCGCGCCGAGCATGGCCACGGCAATGGCCCTGCCTTGCAGGTGCGGCGCAACCATGCGGCTGGCATAACCGGCCAGCAGCGCCCAGAGCAATCCCGCGAACACCCCGGCGAAGAACCTGGCCACCAGGGTCAGCAGGTAATCGCTGGAAAACGCCGTCACACTGTTAACCAAGGCAAACCCGCCGATGGCAATCATCAGCAATGGCCGCCGGCGCCAGCCCCGGGTGGCGATGGTCAGGGGAATCGCGGCCAACAGCGAGCCCAGGGCGTACAGGGTCACCAACTGGCCCACCAACGCTTCGGACACCCCGAGGCCGGCGCCCATTTGCGGGAGCAAGCCTGCCGGCATGGCTTCGGTGAGGATGGTGATGAAGCCGGCGGTAGCTAATGCCAACAGGCCGCCCAGAGGCAGTCGTTCACGGCTCACCGTGGGGGTCGTGGAAGATAGGGCGCTGTCGCTCATGTTTTTTGGCTCCGGTTTTCAGACGAAAGGGCAGGGAGCCAGAGTAGGGTGCTGCACGGTGGAGAAAAACAGGCTAAGGTTCCGAACTTATCGGACGCCAATGTCCGCAATCCTCGGGAGCGAGACGATGGACAGCCTGGGCAGTATTTCAGTGTTTGTGCAGGTGGCCGAAACCCGCAGCTTTACCGAGGCCGGGCGCATGCTGGGGGTGTCGTCCTCGGCGATTGGCAAAAGCATCGCGCGCATCGAAGAGCGCCTGGGGGTGCGGCTGTTCCATCGCAGCACCCGCAGTATCACGTTGACCAGCGAGGGCGCGCTGTTTCTCGAACGCTCCCGGCGCATCCTGGCGGAAGTCGAAGCCGCAGAACAGGAACTGAGCCAGGCATCCGCCACCCCCAGAGGCAAGTTGCGCGTCAGCCTGCCGCAAGTGCGCGGCTTGTTGATGCCGGTACTGACGGATTTCATGCGCGCCTATCCCGAGATCGAGCTGGACGTGGACTTCTCCGACCGCATGGTGGATGTGATCGAGGAGGGTTTCGACGCGGTGATCCGCACCGGCAAACCCGAGGACTCACGCTTGATGGCGCGCCACATCGGGTATTACCGCCTGGTGCTGGTGGCGTCCCCGGAGTACCTGCGCCTGCACGGTACGCCGCGCCAGCCCCGGGATTTGAGCGACCACGCCTGCCTGCGCCACAAATTCTGCGCCACCGGCAAACTGGAAACCTGGCCTCTGCGCCCGGAGCCGGGCCTGCCGGAGCCGACCCTGCGTGCGCCGCTGGTCTCCACCACCATCGAATCACTGATGCACGTGGCCCATGAAGGCCTGGGGATTGCCTGCCTGCCAGACTTCATGGTCCGCGAATCGGTGGAGCAGGGCCGGCTGCAACGGGTGCTGGACTATTACCTGGAGCACAGCGGCAGCTTCTGGATGCTCTGGCCATCAAGTCGCCATGCCTCGGCGAAATTGCGCGTGTTTATCGACCATATGGGCGAGCGGCTTTTTCCTGCGGACACCGTCCCGTAAGGCTGTGACGTTTTACCGACAGGAATTCGCGCGCCGAGGCCACGTTCTGTTGCACAATACCGCCCTGACTGTTTTCCTCAGGATTTTCGATGTCGACATCATTTCACTTGCGTAGCCTCGGGTTGGCGCTGGTGCTGGCGGGCGCTGCGGGCTGCTCGTCACCCAAGACCGCTATTTATGAACATGAGAACTTCGACGACTCCGGCACGTTTTCCCGTGATTACCCGGTCAGTGACACGGCGGCCTGCGAAGCGGCGCGGCGTGCGCTGTTGAGCCAGGGTTACATCATCACCAGCAGCGATCCAAAGCTGGTGGCGGGTAACAAGAGCTTCCAGCAGACCGGCGAAACTCACCTGCAGATCAGCTTCAACGTGGTGTGTGCCGACGATGGCAGCGGCAATCATCACTCGACGATGTTCGCCAACGCCTTGCAGGATCGCTACGCCTTGAAGAAGGTCAACAACTCCGCCAGCCTCGGTGTGGGTGTGTTGGGTTCGGTGTCGATGCCGATTGGCTCCACCGACGACTCCATGGTCAAGGTGGCCAGCGAGACGGTGTCTGCGCCGAAGTTTTATGAGCGTTATTTCGCCCTGGTGGACGTTTTCCTGCCCCAGGAAGTGAAAAAGGCAGCGCATATTCCAGAGAAACCCAAGGCTGACCTGGGCATCCCGGAACCTAAGGCAGCTCCGGCAGCCGATAAGGCCGATAAGGTTGAAGCGCCGAAAGAAGTGCCAAAAGAAGCGCCGGCCACACCGGCAGCCCCAGTGACGCCGGCGGTAGTGCCAGCGGCATCGGAGCCGGTGGTACCACCGGCGGAACCTGCGCCGATTGCACCAAAGGAAGCCCCGGCACCTGCGCCAGAAGCCACCACTCCTGCGCTGCCGGCGCCGACCGAAGCGATTCCGCCTCTGCCGACGCCTGCGCAGTAACTACACCGCTACGGGGTTGGCCTTGTCGACGTTGATCCCGTAGCGGCTGATCGCCTCCGCCACCCTGGCGCGGCTGATCAGGCCGTCATCCGCCAGCGCCTTCAAGGCCGCCAGGGCAATGAAATACCGGTCCACCTCGAAGAACTCGCGCAAGGTTTCGCGGGTATCCGATTGCCCGAAGCCATCGGTGCCCAGCGCCACAAAGCGCCGGCCCGGTACAAACGGGCGAATCTGATCGGCAAAGATTTTCATGTAGTCGGTGGCGACCACCACGGGCCCGGGCTGGCCCTCAAGGCACTGCTCGACATAGCTGGTACGCGGTTCGCTTTCAGGATGCAGCAGGTTCCAGCGCTCCACGGCATGGCCTTCCCGGCGCAGCTCGGTCAGGCTGGTGACACTCCACACATCGCTGGCCACGGCAAAATCATCGCGCAGCAGGTCCGCGGCGGCGATGACTTCCCGCAGGATCGAACCGCTGCCCATCAGCTGTACCCGTGGTTGCGTGGTGTCTTCAGCCGCCTTCAACCGATACATGCCCTTGAGAATCCCGCCCTCGACGCCTTCGGGCATCGCCGGGTGCGGGTAGTTTTCGTTGAGCAGGGTGATGTAGTAGTAGATGTCCTCTTGCTCGACGTACATCCGGCGCATGCCTTCGCGAATGATCACCGCCAGCTCGAAGGCAAACGTCGGATCGTAGGAAATGCAACACGGGATCACCGACGACAGCACATGGCTGTGGCCATCGTCATGCTGCAGGCCTTCGCCCATCAGCGTGGTGCGCCCGGCCGTCGCCCCCAGCAGGAAGCCCCGCGCTCGTGCATCACCTGCGGCCCAGGCCAGGTCGCCGACCCGCTGGAAGCCGAACATCGAATAGAAAATGTAGAACGGCACGGTCATCAAGCCGTGGTTGGCGTAGGACGTACTCGCGGCAATCCACGAGGAAATGGCGCCGGATTCATTCAGGCCTTCCTGCATGATCTGTCCGTCCTTGCTTTCCTTGTAGTAGGAAAGCTGACCGGCATCCTGTGGGGTGTAGAGCTGGCCGACCGCGGAGTGAATGCCGATCTGGCGGAACAGGCTTTCCATGCCAAAGGTGCGGGACTCGTCCGGCACGATGGGCACGATCAGTTTGCCCAGGTTCGGGTCCTTGAGCAGGGTGCCGAGGATGCGCACAAAGGCCATGGTGGTGGAGATCGCGCGTTCGCCGGTGTCCTTGAGCTGGGTGGCGAAGGCATCCAGTTCCGGGATCTTCAGCGACTCGACCGCGCTATGGCGAGCCGGCACGTAGCCACCCAGTGACTGGCGGCGGGCGGCGAAATAGCGGGCCTCTTCGCTGTCGGCGGCCGGTTTGAGATACGGGATTTCAGCCAGTTGGTCGTCGGCCACTTCCAGCCCGAAGCGATCGCGGAAGGCTTTGACGGCTTCAGCGCCCATCTTTTTCAACTGGTGGTTGATGTTCTGGCCTTCGCCGGCCTCGCCCATGCCGAAGCCCTTGACGGTTTTCGCCAGGATCACCGTCGGCTGGCCGCTGTGACGCACGGCGGCGGCATAGGCGTTGTAGACCTTGTCCGGGTCATGGCCGCCCCGTGAGAGTTTCCAGATGTCGTCGTCGGACATGTCTGCCACCAGCGCCAGCAACTCCGGGTATTTGCCGAAGAAGTGTTCCCGCACGTAGGCGCCGTTTTGTGATTTGTAGTTTTGATAGTCGCCGTCCACGCACTCCATCATGCGCTGGCGCAGCAAGCCGCTTTTATCCTTTTCCAGCAGCGCATCCCAGCCGCCGCCCCAGATTACCTTGATCACGTTCCAGCCGGCGGCGCGGTACAGGCTTTCGAATTCCTGGATCACCTTGGCATTGCCGCGCACCGGCCCATCCAGGCGTTGCAGGTTGCAGTTGACCACGAAGATCAGGTTGTCGAGCTTCTCGCGCCCGGCCAGGGAAATGGCTGCCAGGGATTCCGGCTGATCCATCTCGCCATCACCGAGGAACGCCCACACCTTGCGGCCCTGGTGCTGCTTGAGGTCGCGGAACTCCAGGTAGCGCATGAAGCGCGCCTGATACGCGGCGGTAATCGGTCCGAGGCCCATGGAAACCGTAGGAAACTGCCAGAAGTCCGGCATCAGGCGAGGGTGCGGATAGGATGACAAACCGTCGCCACCGGCTTCCCGGCGGAAGTTGTCCAGCTGGGCTTCGCTGATCCGGCCTTCGAGGTACGCCCGCCCGTAAATGCCCGGCGCGGAGTGGCCCTGGATGTACACCAGGTCGCCATCGAAGCTTTCAGTTCGGCCACGGAAGAAATGGTCGAAGCCTACGTCATACAGCACCGCAGCCGACGCATAGGTTGCGATATGCCCGCCCACGCCGGAATGTTTGCCCGCGCGCAGCACCATGGCCATGGCGTTCCAGCGAATAAACGCATTCAGCCGGCGCTCGGTGGCCAGGTTGCCGGGGTAGGGCAACTGGCGGTCTACCGGGATGGTGTTGACGTACGGGGTGGTCACCCGCCCGTAGAAGTCGCCATGCCGCGCCACGTCGAAATCCAGCAACTGATCAATCAGGTAATGCGCGCGCGGGCGGCCTTCGGTGGACAGCACCGATTCGATGGACTCCAGCCATTCGCGGGTTTCCTGTGGATCGTCGTCGAGGCGTACTGCAGTGTTCGGGGTCATGTCAGGCTCCAGGGTGGACGGGTTTCAGCGTGTGGGCTCCTTGTGGGAGCTTTGCGAATGTAGTTGCAATTGCAACTACATGGCTGAATCTAGCGCGGGATGAGCTACTATTGCAACCTTCTTGAAATTCCCCGGATGGTGTTGCATGTCGTCGAAAGAGCCTGATGTCTGGTTCCGTTTTGTTCGGGCCCACAGGACGGTCATCCGTGAAATCGAACGGCGCCTGGCCGATGCCGGTCTGCCGCCGTATGCCTGGTACGACGCTTTGTGGGGCCTGGAAAGTGGCCCCGATGGCACCCGGCGCATGCACGAATTGGCCGATGTGCTGGCCATCGAACGCTACAACCTGACGCGTCTGGTCGACCGCCTGGAAAAGGACGGCCTGGTGGTGCGTTCGCGCTCCGACGGTGACGGGCGTGCTGCCTTTGTCTCGATCACCGACGCGGGCCGGGTATTGCGTAAAAAGATGTGGAAAATCTACGAAAGCAGCGTGGATGAATTGTTTTTGTCGCAGCTCGACAGCGAGCAACGCCGGGGTTTTGCCGAGGCGTTGGAACGCACTGCAGGGCTGGCGATGGAGGCGGGTGTGCAGACCCGTGGGCGGCGTAAGACCTGAAGCAAATATTCCAGGCGACGCGGATTCCGTGTGGGAGCGGGCTTGCTTGCGAAAGCGGTGTGTCAGCAACAGTAATATCAACAGGCACACCGTCTTCGCGAGCAAGCCCGCTCCCACATTTGATCTGCGATGGATTGCAGATCGTCATTTCAGGTGATATCGATTCAGGGCGGTCTCCACCTGTTCTGCTTCGATCCAGCCGTCATCCGCCAACGCCTTCAATGCCAGCACCGCTACCCAATATCGACTGGGTGCAGACGTTTCCACGGAGCCCGCACCCAACGCCACAAACCGCGCATCCACATGCCCCGCCAATTGATCGACGATCGGCTGCGGATACCCGGTGACCGCGACCACCGGCGCGCCATCCCCAGCCAGGCAATCCCTTAGATGACAACTGCGCTTCGGTTCCAACGGGTGCAGGCGGTTCCAGCGTTGCGCCGCATTCGCTTCGCGGGCCAGCCGTGTATAGCTGGGGCAACTCCACAGTTGCGCCTCGACGTTCCAATCCGTCTCGAGCAACTGCGCGGCGTGCACGACTTCTTCAAACGCTCGACCCGCACCCAGCAACCGCACCCTCAATTCACTGGTGTATGAGCGCCGGACCCGGTACATGCCCCTGAGCGCATGCTCACTATCCTGCGGGCTCAGCCCTGGCCCTTCGTGTTGATCGTGCAGTGCCAGGTAGTAGAACCCCGGCTCGCCGTCGACATACAGCGCCTGCAAACCCGCCAGCACAATCGCCCGGGCTTCCTCGCCGGAGGCCGGGTCATAAGGTGTGCAGTGAGGATTGCTGGCCAGCCATTAGGGCAGTGAAGGGGAGGGCTGGGTTGCATTGTCGTTGCACAGGATGCCCCGCTGACGGGTCTCGCCGGACAGCGCGCGCAACTGCGCCGATGACGCGGCCGTGTGCAGGTACAGCATGGGTTTTTCCCCGGTATTGCGCGCGAACCAGGTGGGCCAGCTCACCACTCGGCGTGAGCGCGACTGGCCGCGAATCACCCACGCCTGCCGGCTGGACTCCAGGGTGTTGGCCATGGTCATCACGCTATACAGGGGCGAGCAGCGGGGCTGCTGCGTTGCATTCAGGGCGTCGATGCAGATCAGGGCAGAGCGTTCGGTGCTGGCAGTCATGAGCAGGGTCGCTTGGCAACGGGTGCCCATACCCTAAAGGAATTTGGCTTACGATTGCAATTGCAATGATTGCAGTTGCATCTAAAATTCATCCGGCTAAATCAAGGCAATCCTGCTACGTTTAATCCTGAAGTGCAGGAACGTCATGCCACGGACATTTTTTCGTCATGACGGCACTTTAGGCTGGTTGTGCAGGTCACTAAGCAACCCCTTTTCATAAAACAAGGAGTCAACCATGGACGATTACCAAGAAGAATTGCTCGAGTACCACGCCTTTGAACTGGATCCGCTGGATCCGGCCGATGATGCCACCGAGCTGTAAGACAGACGTCAGGCGGAATGCCGCTGACTGCGGCGAAATTCCCCTGGGGTCTGGCTGTTCCAGCGCTTGAACGCCCGTTGAAAGGCTTCCGCTGAAGCAAAACCGAGCAAATAGGCAATTTCACCGAACGCCAGTTCGGTATCGCGAATGTAGGTCATGGCCAGGTCGCGGCGAGTGTCGTTGAGAATCGCCCGGAACTGAGTCCCTTCTTCCGCCAGCTTGCGCCGCAGGGTCCAGGTCGGCAGTTTCAAGCGTGACGCCACTTCTTCCAGGTCGGGTTCCCGGCCACCATTGAGCATCGGCCCGAGCAAGCGGGTAATGCGCTCGCGCAGGCTGCGGGTGCGCGTCAACTGCTCCAGTTCCCGTTCGCACAACTGCACCAGTAATTGCCAGGTACTCGGGCAGTGTTCCGGGTTGCGCAGGGCCAGGGTTTGCTGGCTAAGGCGCAACTGATTGTGCTCGGCGCCAAACTGGATCGGGCAGTCCCCCAGCACGCTGTAGCGCTCGCTGTAGTCCGGTGCTTCGAATTCGATTTCGATGCGTTGCGCCTGCACCGGTTGCAGGCTCAGGCTCGACAACTGATGCAGCCACCCGGCGATGATCGAATCCACCACAAAGCGGTTGTAGGCGTTGTAGGGGCTGATGGAATAGAAGCGCAACCAGGCGCCATCCGTGTCCTCGTGAAAGCTCGACTGGCCGCGATAGTTGGAGCCGTACAAGGCTTCGAAGCGCGTCAGGGTACGGGCGGCTTCGCGCACGGTGGGCGCCTGGGCGGCGGTGACCCCGGCGAGCCCGGCCTGGCTCAGGCGGCTGAGCTGGCCCATGCGCAGGCCCAGGCTGGCGTCGCCGGTCAACTGGATGGCCGCAAAGCCCAGGCGCATATAGCGCGGGATCGACAAGCGTGCACCCGCCTCGGCCAGGCGTGCCGGGTCAAGGCCGTATTGCAGCAGCAACGGTTGCGGGTCCAGGCCATGGCTGTGGATCGCATCGGCCAAGGTGTGGACGAAGCCCACCGACAAATCCCCAAGCCGCACCGGCTTCATTGAGTTACAGCCACACGTTCAGCAGGCGCGCGCCACGGGCATTGCCGTCGGCGAACACCTGGCCGTTGCTGCTGAGGAAGCTTTGCCCGGCGCTGCCCATGTCAAAGAACTGCCCGCGCAGGAACACGCTCATGCCGGCGGTGGCCTGGCTGATGGGTTGCTGGCTGATCAGGGTCAGGCGGTGCCAGGCTTCGCCTTCGCTGAGCTCTTCGGGCTTGAGGCTGATCTCGGCTGGCGTCGACACGCTTTTGAAGCCGCGCCACGGCTTGTCCCAGGTCTCGCGGCCAATCACGAAGGCCGGCACCGCCACCAACTGGGCGCCTTGCTCGTTGAGCTTGCGGTAGTTGTCCGGGTACCAGCTGTCGCTGCCGATCAGGATGCCCAGGCGCCCGGCCGGGGTATCGACCACGCTGACGCTGTTTTCATCGCCCGGCTCAATAAAGCCGCGCTCGTCAAAAATCGGATACAGCTGGCGTTGCGGCTGGCCCAGCGGCAAGCCATCGCGGTCGAAGACCACACTGGTGTTGTACAGCGCGCCATGGCCAATCTGCAGCTGGCCCTGGTTGACGCTCGGGTTGGGCAGGGCAATGGAGCCGGCCACCAGGGTCACGCCGAATTCCTTGGCCAGGCCACCGAACAGCACTTGATAGTCGCGGGCCATGGCCGGGGCCTTCATACGCAGGTAGGCGTCGTCGATGCGGTCGTCACCCTTGGCGCTGATCAAGGCCCGCAGGAACAGCAGCGGGTTGCTCGCCGACAACCAGTTCATCGCTTCCTTGAGGTTGGTGGCCTGGTACAGCTCGTTCTTTTCGCCGCTGACCATCAGCCAGGTGCCGATATGTTCCGGCAGTACCACGATGGTCTTGTCGTTGATCAGGCCTTGGTCACGGGCGTTTTGCAGATAGGCCGCCAGCTTGAGGTGCAGGCGTTCCAGGCTCTGGTAGTCGGCGGGGAACAGTTCCGGCTGGATGCCCAGCAGGTTGCCGCGGTCGGCGGGCACGCCCTGGTCGACGGCCAGGTTGATCCGCAGGTCGGACAGGTAATGGCCCACGGGGCGCTCCTGGGTCCAGACCAGATAGGCGGAAACGGCGGCGACCAGGGCCATGATGAGGGTGAAGCCAAGAAGTTTACGCATGGGGCAAATGACAACGGACCGTGTGCTGGGTTTGCATTTTCTCTCAAATTTCTGGGCTGGGTACGAAAAACCGTGGTTTGGCACGAAAATCTCAAAAGCCTTGAGTGCGTGTTTTCGCCGCGGCCCTGATCTTTCCAGGGTCGACAGTAACGGGTTGTGACCACAGGTGCACGCGCGCTGGTCAATGCCGTGGGATGTTACTCGTGCGCGCACCAGCTTCTGGCAGATTGTTACTTTGTGCCTCAATACCGTGCGCAAGTTCCTCGCCAAGGTTGATTCGCGCGATGGGTTCGCGGAGGGCTGGCCGCGCAACTCAGGTGTTTCAGCGCCTTACAGGCCTCTCTGTTCAACGACGCGTCGAGTTGGCAACAACCTTGCATATGCTTGTATGTACAAGTAAAGATGTGTGCGTAAGAGTCCATGAACTTCCTCTTCGCACCCATCAATGT
>NZ_JACAPH010000035.1:0-27780 GCF_013385805.1 Pseudomonas sp. C6002
GCCAAGGATGGCCCATGACGGCGGCCCACGGTCCAAAGCCGGAGTGAGGGCACACCGAGCCTAGGCGAGGTGCCGAGTGGTGGGGCAAGAGCGTTTTGCTTACTTTTGCGCTTTTCAAAAGTGAGCCGCTGTAAGAGCGGAACCAATCTCAGCCATCACCAAAATAACGGATATTCACCCACCACCGGCCGTGGTAAACCGCCGCGCCAAAAACCCATACAACAGATACCCAAACGCCAACACCAGCGTCGCACCAAACACCGCCTCCTCACCACACGCGTAAATCGCATACAGCGAATACCCCACGGCAATCAGCAACACCGTGGTATTGCGCGCATACACCACCGCCGCCACCCGCGCTTTGTGCATCATCACCAGTAGCCCGGTCAGCGCGGTGACGTAAGGAATCAAATTGGTCACCACCGCCAGGTTCACCAACTTGCCGAACTGCGCACTGGCTGTGGGCGAGATGGTCGACAAGGCAATCAAGCTCTGCAACGCCGCGCAGGCAATCAGCCCCAACACCGGCGCGTGGGCGCGGCTGATCCGGCTGAAGAAGCGCGGAAACAGACGCTGGTCCGCCGACATCTTGGCCGTTTGCGCCAGGGTGAATTGCCAGCCCAGCAGCGAGCCGATGCACGCCACTACCGCCAGGGCCATGATGATATCGCCCACCAGCGGCGTAAAGATCTGCGCATACACCAGGGCAAACGGCGCGGAAGACTCGGCCAGTTCGGCGTTAGGCACGATGCCCTGGATCACGCTGGTGGACAGCACATACACCAGCGCCGCGCCGAGGGTGCCCAGCAGGCAGGCCAGCGGCACGGTGCGCTTGGGGTCTTCCACCGCGTCATAGCCCTGGGCAGCGGACTCCATGCCGAGGAAGGCCCAGAGGGTCAGCGGGATACTCGCGCCAATCGCATCCCACAGTTGCAGTTGGTTGGGGTTCCAGGCATCGCTGAACACCTCCGTCTTGAAATAGAACCAGCCGATCACGCTCAAGCCCGCCACGGGAATGATCACGCCCCATACGGTGACCACGCCGATCCGGCCAGTCAGGCGCGGGCCGCCGAAGTTGGCCACGGTGGTCAGCCAGATCAGCCCGAGGGTGCCGATGAACAAGGGGATGGGGCCGCTGCCCAGCCACGGGATGAAGGACGACAGGTAGCCCACCGCCGAAATCGCAATTGCCACGTTGGCGATGATCAGCGACAGGAAATACAGGAACGAACACAGGAAGAACCCGGACTTGCCGTGGGCCTCTTCGGTGTAGGCCGACATGCCGCCGGTGCGGGTGCAGAAGAGGCCGCACTGGGCAAAACAGTACGCGATCGCCATCGAGCCCACGGCGGTGATCAGCCACGACAGCAGCGAAATCGCACCCAATTGCGCCATGCTGGCGGGCAGCATGATGATGCCCGAGCCCATCATGTTGATCGCCACCAGGGTGGTCAGGCCCATCAGGCTCATCTTTTTGCTTGGCTCGGCCATCGGCGACTCCTTGTCGTGGGGGCGTGCGATGGCAGGCTAGCACGTTGTGGTCAGCGTGCCTTCGGGCTCCGGTTTTCTCCGAGGATTCGCGCGGCATCGCGAGCCGGCGGCAGGCCGAACACCCGGGCGTAATCGCGGCTGAACTGAGTGGCGCTTTCATAGCCGACTTCGAAGGCGGCGCTGGTGACGTTCCTGGCGCCGCCCACCATCAGCGTGCGCGCCTGTAGCAGGCGCACGCGCTTCTGGTACTGCAACGGGCTCAGGTTGGTGACGGCCTTGAAGTGGCGGTGAAAGGCCGACACGCTCATTGCGGCTTTCTGTGCCAGGGCTTCGACCCGGATCGGTTCGGCGAAGTCTCGGCGGATCCACTGGATGGCCTGGCTCACCCGGGCCATGGCGGTGTCCGGCGCGGCGATTTCACGCAGCATCCAGCCGTGGGGGCCTTGCAATACGCGGTAGAGGATCTCGCGCTCGTATACCGGTGCGAGGGCTGTGATCGCCTCAGGGTTGCCCATCAGCCGCAGCATGCGCAGCCAGGCGTCCATCAGTTCGGGGGTGACGGCGGCCACGGAAAAACCCGCATCGTGGTCGTAGCGCCCGGCAGGTTTGGGCAAGTCGCTCAGCAGCGTCGCGAGTACCGTCGGGTCGAGGGTCAGGCTGACCGCCAGGTAGGGTTCGCCGGTCGCCGCCGGGTGCACGGTGCCCACGGCGGGCAGTTCGATGGACATCACGAAATAGGTCGCCGGGTCGTATCGCAGCGTGCGATCACCCACCGTCATGGATTTGCTGCCCTGCAGGATCAGGTTGATCATCGGGTCGTACACCGCGGCCAGCATGTGCTCGGGAATCGCGCCCTGGACCATGGCCACTCGCGGGATGCCGGTTTCAGTGCGACGGTTTTCAGCCTTGGCGGCCAGGGTACGCAGTTCGATCAGTTGTGTGTTCATGCCGGGCATGCTGAGCGCCCAGGTGTGCCCTGTGCAAGCAAAAAGCAGAAACAGGCAGGTTTCGAGCAGGAACGGCTGCGTCGGCGCAGGCGCGCAAGCCTACTGTGGTGACTCATTTGAGCAAGCAGTGGAGCCACACATGGGCGTTATCCTCATTACCGGCGGCAGCCGTGGCATTGGTGCCAGCACCGCAGAACTGTGTGCCCGGCAAGGCATGGGCGTGATCCTGACCTACAACAATCATCCAGAGGCCGCCCAGGCGGTTGTGCAGCGAATCGTATCGTCGGGCGGCAAGGCGGTCGCGCTGCCATTGGACGTGGCCGACATCAGTTCCTTCCAAGGTTTTGGCGAGGCGGTAAAGCAGGCGTTATCGGCCACCTGGGGTGTGAGTGGGTTGAATGGCCTGGTGAATAACGCCGGTTATGGACTGTTCAATCCCCTGGAATCGGTCACCGAGGCCCAGTTCGACGGCCTGCTGAATGTGCACCTCAAAGGGCCGTTTTTCCTGACTCAAGCCCTGTTGCCGCTGCTGCAAGCCCACGCCTGCATCGTCAACCTCACCAGCGCGACAACTCGCGTCGCCACCGCTGGCGTAGCACCTTACGCAACCTTCAAGGGCGCGCTGGATGTACTCACCCGTTACATGGCCAAGGAGTTTGGCGAGCGGCAGATCCGTGCAAATGCCGTCTCTCCGGGAGCCATCCGTACCGAACTGGGCGGCGGGCTCAATGATGAGTTCGAAGCGCTGCTGGCTGCACAAACCGCCCTTGGTCGGGTTGGGGAGCCAGAGGACGTGGCGCGTGTGATCGCCATGTTGCTGTCTGACGAAGGCCGCTGGATCAATGCCCAGACGATCGAGGTCGCGGGCGGTTACCTCATCTGAAAAGCGAGGCTGAACTATGCTGGATCATCTGTTTTTGTCGGTCAGCGACATACAACGCTCGATTGACTTCTACCGTGCTGCACTGACACCGCTGGGCATCACCACGCGCCACGACTACGACGGCAAGGACGGCCCGCCGGGCCACCCGGACCTCAAGGGGTTCGGCGCGAACGGGCGGATCTTCTTCTGGTTGCGCGAGGGCGCGGTCGAGGGCAGGGCGGTGCATGTGGGGTTCGTCGCCGGCAGCCGGGTCGAGGTCGATGCGGCTTACCTGGCGGCGATGAACGCGGGCGCCGTCGACAATGGAGCCCCTGGGGCACGATTGCACTATGACCCGAACTACTACGCGGCCAACGTGCTGGACCCTGACGGCTACAGCCTGGAATTTGTCTACAAGAACTGGCAGCACGTCCAATGAAAACCTTAATGATCTACGGCGCCACGGGCTACACCGGACGCATGGCGGCCGAAAACGCCAAGGCACACGGGCTGGACCTGGTGATCGCCGGGCGCAACCGCCAACGGCTGGAACCGCTGGCTGCGCAACTGGGTGTGCCGTACCGAGTATTCAGCCCGGACACCCTGGAAACGGACGCCCTGGATGGCATCGACGTGCTGTTGAACTTCGCGGGGCCGTTTGCGCAGACGGCGGGCGCGCTGATGCAGGCGTGTATTGCAGCAGGCGTCGACTACCTGGACATCACCGCCGAAATCAACGTTTACCGCTTGGCAAGGCAACTGGGCGCGCGTGCAGCTGAGGCAGGCGTCATGCTGTTGCCCGGGGTTGGCTGGGACGTGGTGCCGACGGATAGTCTGGCGATGCATGTGGCGCGCCGTGTTCAGAACCCGCAGTCGCTGAAAGTCGCGCTGCAGGTCGCCGGTCCCATGTCCCGGGGCTCGGCCTTGAGCGTGGGTGAAATCATCGGTGCGGGGCTCCTGGTGCGGGTGGACGGGCAGCTCATCGCTATCCCGGATGCACAACCGCAGTTCATGGATTTTGGCGATGGCCCGGTACTGTGTGCGCCGCTGTCCTTTGGTGATTTGGTGACGGCGTGGCATTCCACGGGCATCCCGAATATCGCCATGTTCGTGCACATCAGCGGCGATGCGTTTCCCGAGGGTGACCTGTCACAACTGCCCGACGGCCCCAGTCTTCAACAGCGTGAGGCCCATCGTGCCCGGGCAGTGGCAGAAGTCACAGGGGCCGATGGCCGGGTGGTGCGCTCGGTGATCGAGACCGTCAACGGCTACACCTACACGCCATTGGCGGCGGTGGAGGCGGCACGCCGGGTGTTGGCCGGTGAACGCCAACCGGGGTTCGCAACGCCGGGGCGAGTGTTGGGTATGGGGTTTGCCGAAACCATCGCGGGTACCACGATTATTGACGTGTAAGCCAATCACCGGACCCTCGTCACCCGCCAGGCGCCTTGAACCTGGCGGCATCACGCCCCGGCGGCAAGCCAAATAGCCGGGCATATTCGCGGCTGAACTGTGAGGCGCTTTCATAACCGACGCTGAATGCAATCGACGCTGCATCCTTGGTGTCGAACAGCAGCAACCAGCGTGCCCTGAGCAGGCGCAGGCGTTTCTGGTACTGAATCGGGGTCATGGCCGTAATGGCTTTGAAGTGCCGATAGAACGCCGCGACGCTCATGTCGGACATGGCGGCCAATGGCTCAACGCGAAAGGGTTGATTGAAATGCTGGCGAATCCACTCGGTCGCGCGGCGGATCTGCGCCAGGCGGCCGTCGGGACGGGCCATGTCCAGTAACGTTGCCCGTAGCGGGCCCTGCAAAACCCGAAACAGAATCTCCCGCTCGATCATCGGCGCCAATACCGCAACTTCGCTGGGCCGGTCCATCAGCCGCAGCATGCGCAGCCAGGCATCGATCAGCTCGGCGGGTGCAGGTACGGCGGCAAAGCAACTGTCGGTCGTGCGCTCGCCGGTTTCGATCTCGTCGGCCAATAGCGTGGCGATCACGTTGTGGTCCAGGGTCAGGCTCAGAGCCAGATAAGGCAGCCCCGGGGCGCAGGGGTGAATCTGGCCGGTGGCGGGTACCTCGACGGGCACCACGAAATAGCTGGCGGGCCCGTAGGTTTGCTCCTGGTCACCTATCCACAAGGTCTTCGAACCTTGCAGGACCAGGTGCAGCATCGGCTGGTAGACCTGATCGGCACAGGCTTCGGCCCGCACCATCGTCACACGCGGCAAGCCGGTATCAGTCCATTGGTTGCCAGCACGCATGACCAGGCTGCGCAGTTCATCGAGTTGATTGTTCATGGCGTTGAACATGAGGCACGCCGCCGGGCAACGCAAGCCAGGCGAGAAGAATAGGCAAGCACGGGAGAAGAACCGGCAACCGCTGCATCCGCTGCGGCCTGAATACTGTAGGCAAGCGGTATCACTTATCCTTTGGAAGGTCACATCATGAAGCTCGACGGAAAAATCGCAGTTGTTACCGGCGCCTCAAAAGGCATCGGCGCAGGTATCGCAAAGGCACTGGGCGCAGCGGGGGCCACGGTGGTGGTCAACTATTCATCCAGCAAAGCCGAGGCCGATGGGGTGGTGGCGCAGATCCAGGCCGACGGCGGCAACGCAATGAGTGTTCGGGCCGACATGAGCCTGGCAGCCGACGTGATTCAACTATTCGACACCATCAGAAGCGAATATGGTCGCCTGGACATCCTGGTCAATAATGCCGGTGTCGCGGTGTTCCAGATGATCGAGGACTTGACCGAAGAGGCGTTCCATCGCCAGTTCAACCTCAATGTACTGGGGTATCTCCTGGCTGCTCGGGAAGCCGTCAAGTTGTTTGGCCAAGGGGGCAGCATCATTAATATCAGCTCGATCCTCAGCACCGATCCCTACCTGGCCTCCAGCGTCTACTCGGCGACCAAAGGCGCGGTGGATACGCTGACCTTCGCCTTGGCGCGTGAACTGGGGCCGAAGGGGATCCGGGTCAATTCGATCCTTCCGGGGCATACAAATACGCCGGCCACCGCCGGCAATTTTGCCGGTGAATTTGGCCAGCAGCTTATCGCGGGCACGCCGTTGGGGCGCTTTGGCGAGCCGGATGATATCGCGCCGGTTGCGGTGTTCCTGGCGTCCGACGACGCCCATTGGGTCACCGGCGAATCCATTCGCGTTTCGGGTGGGGTGCGTGGCGTGGGTTACTGATCAACGCAGGGCGGATCAGGCGGCCTGCGGCTGCATCCGCCATTCACCTTCCATATCCTTGACCAACCCACTGGCCAGCAACAGCGGTGCCACGCGCTTGTGCAATTGCGGCTCGACAAACTCTTTCACCGTGTCCAGCCCCAGCGCGCCGCTCAACGGCAGCTCGGCCTTGGTGTAAGACAACCAGGCTTTCTTCAGTATCAACAGCACGTCGCTGCCGGCGGTGGAGGCGAAGCGACGGTGGGTTTTTTTGCCGTCGAAATCGAAGGTGTGCTGAAACTCGTAACCGGCCTCGTTGCCTTCGCTGGCGACGCAGCGGATGCAGGTGCAGGGGCCATCGCCGAAAGCGCTGCGCAGGTAGTTGTTGAAGTCCACCACGGGCTTGAGTGACAGGCGTTTGTCCACCTCGAACAGGTCCCCGGTCATTTTTTCGTCATTGTTCAAGGTCCATTTCCTCGCAGCGGTTTTTTCAAGGGCGGCACGATACCAGCCGAAGGGCGTGGGCGGGTAGTTTTTGGTCGCCTCAGTGGGGACGTCCATTCGCCAATGCCCTTGTTACGGTGATCAGTCCGCCAGCTCATCCACCATCAGGTCGATAAAGCGCCGTACCCGAGGCTCCAGGAAGCGTTTGCTCGGGTACATCGCCAGGATCTCCACGTCCCCGGCGTCCAGGTCGGGCAGCACCTGTACCAGGCGCCCGGCAGCCAGGTCCTCGGCCACCACGAAGTCCGGCAGCAAGGCGATGCCCAGCCCGGACATGGCAGCGTCGCGCAGTGCTTCGCCGCTGTCCAGGCGCAGGCGGCTGCGCCCGTACGCCTTGACCCAGGTGCCGTCCGCTTCGCGAAAGCGCCAGCTTTGCTTGCGCGTGCGGCTGCTGAAATACAGGCAGTCGTGGTGGGCGAGGGCGTCCATGTCCCGGGGCATGCCGTGCTCGGCGAGATAGTCCGGTGCGGCGCACAGCAGCGCCTGATAACGAGCGACCACCCGGGAAACCAGTTGGCGGTCGGTGTTGGCGCTGCCGATGCGGATGGCCAGGTCGAAGCCGTCCTCGACGATATCGGCGGTGCGGTCGCTGAAACTGACTTCCACCTGCACCTCGGGCCAGGCGTGCAGGTATTTCTTCAACAACGGCAGCAACACCTTGCGCCCGAACGCATCGGGCACTGTAAGCCGCAATAAACCGCGCGGTACCCCGGTGGGCTGGCCGATGCGGCTTTGGGCGTTGTCCACTGCGGCGAGGATCTCCAGACCCTGGTCATACAGCGCGCGGCCTTCGTCGGTAAGGCTCAAGGTGCGGGTGGTGCGGTTCAACAGGCGCACACCAAGGCTGTCCTCCAGGCGCGCCACCGCCTTGCCGGCCGCCGAGCGGGTCAGCCCCATGGCCTGGCCACCGGCGACGAAGCTGGCGCCATCGACCACCGCCATGAAGATCAGCATCTCGTTGAGGTTGGTGCGCAGCATGCAGAGTGGCTCCGGGGATGACATCAGGCACAGGCGCGCAATATAGCAGCGCCGGCGGGCAGTGTTTTTCGTATATCCATAGATCGCGATATTCTTTTTCGCACTGTACGTGGGCCGCTACGCTCGCAACCCTTCTCAACCTCGCGGCAGCGTTCTCATGATAATAAAACGACCCACCCTGACGCTCCTGGCAGCAGCCAGTGCGCTCCTCAGCCTTGGTGCACACGCCGAAGGCAAGATCAGCATCGCCCAGCAATTCGGCATCGGCTACTTGATCCTCGATGTGGTTCGTGACCAGAACCTGATCGAGAAACACGGCAAGGAACAGGGCCTGGACATCAAGGTGGAGTGGAACAGTATCTCCGGCGCCACCGCGATGAACGAGTCGCTGCTGGCCGGCGCGCTGGACGTGGTGTCGGCAGGTGTGCCGCCGATGCTGACGCTGTGGGACCGCACCAAGGGCAAGCAGAACGTCAAGGCCATCGCCTCGCTGGGCTCGATGCCCAACTACCTGCTGACCAATAACCCGGATGTGAAGACCCTCAAGGACTTCAGCGAAAAAGACCGCATCGCCGTACCGGCCGCCGGTGTGGGTTTTCAGTCGCGTACCTTGCAGATTGAAACCGCCAAGCAGTTCGGGAACGACAACTACAAGAAGTTCGACGATATCTCCATCAGCCTGGCGCATCCGGACGCCACTGCGGCGCTGATTGCTGGCGGTTCGGAGATCAACGCGCATTTTTCCAGCCCGCCGTTCCAGTACCAGGAGTTGTTGAATCCCAAGGTGCACAAGGTGCTGAGTTCCTACGACATTCTCGGCGGCCCGGCGACGTTCAATGTGCTGTACACCACCGAGAAATTCCACGACGAGAACCCCAAGACCTACAAGGCGTTCTATGACGCGTTGGCCGAGGCCGAGACAATCATCAAGGCCGACAAGCCGGCAGCGGCCCAGGCTTACATTCGTGTAGAGCAGTCGAAGCTACCGCTGGCGCTGGTGGAGAAGATTGTCCAGGACCCGGAAATCGACTTCACCATCGTGCCGCAGCGTACCTATATCTATGCCGAGAAATTGCAGGAGTTGGGCGTGTTGAAGAACAAGGCGGGGAGCTGGAAGGATTACTTCTTTGAAGAGGCGCATGGCGGGAACGGCAGCTGACTCCATTCTGAATTGAAACGCACACAAAAATGTGGGAGCGGGCTTGCTCGCGAATGCGGTGGGTCAGTCGATACATGTGCTGGCTGAACCACCGCATTCGCGAGCAAGCCCGCTCCCACATTGGATCTGCGGTGTTTTCAATTCCCCGCAAGGTTGTTCTTGATCCAGTCGTACAAGTGATTCCCCTCGCTCGACAACTCGCTGTTGGCCCGCCGGCACAGGTAGTACTGGCGGCCATCATCGACCTGTAGATCAAACAGCTTCACCAACTCCCCATTTGCCACATGCGGCGCAACCAGTGGCGCGCGCAGCAGTGAGCAGCCCAATCCGGTCAGCGTGGCCGTCAGCGCCAACTGACCATCCTCCAGCAGCAAACCATTCAACGCGGTCCCGTGATGCACGTCGGCGGCCTGGAACCATTGGCTCCAGGTGCCGCGCTCTTCGTCGTGCAACAGCGGTAATTCACTCAGCGCCTCAGGTGTGTCGATCGGCCCGTGTTGCTCCAGGAATGCGCGGCTGCAATACGGCGTCACCGCCCCGGAAATCAGCGGCTCGCTGTGGTACCCCGGCCAGTGCCCGGTGCCGAAGCGGATCGATAAATCGGCAGCGTCGCTGGGGTAGCTGCGGTGGTTGGCGTAGGTGACGTTGATGTCCAGCGCCGGGTGGTCCTTGAGGAACTGTGCCAGGCGCGGGATGAACAGGTTGATGCCGAACAGCGGGATCAGGCTGATGGTGACCTGGCGTGTGGCGCTTTTTTCCCGCACGTGTTCGGTGGCGCTGCGCAGTACGGCGAAGGCCGAGCGAATTGCGCGGTAGTACTCGCGGCCTTCTTCGGTGAGCACCAGGTTGCGGCCCTGGCGCAAGGTCAGCGGTTGCTGCAGAAAGCTTTCCAGCAGGTGCAGTTGATGGCTGACGGCGGAGGGCGACACGTCCAGCTCGCGGGCGGCGGAATTCACTCCGCCGTGGCGGGCAAACGCTTCGAAGGTGCGCACGGCACGCAACGGCGGGTCATTGGCTAGCTGTTCTAAATTATTCATGTGTTGAATTAAATACTAAGTGAGATGGCAAATAAAGAGCCATAAATGCCGTATTTATGGCGGTTATAGCGCTTTATGCGTTTGGCATAACCATATGAATTTCTGATATTTGATAAAAACAGAATAGATGCTTAGTGTGCCGCCCTCGTCAGTAGTGAGGTCGATGGTTTCCATGGATGCGTTTATCCAGCAACTGCTCAATGGTTTGATGACGGGCAGTCTCTACGCGCTAGTGGCCTTGGGTTACACCATGGTCTACGGCATTTTGCGGATCATCAACTTTGCCCATGGCGATGTGTTGATGATTGGCGCTTTGGTGGGCCTCTCGGTGATTCGCCTGTTGCAGGTGACATGGCCGGCGATGCCGCCGGTGCTGGTGCTGCTGGCAGCCACTGTGATTGCCATGGCGTTCTGCGCGGTACTCGCGGTGCTGATTGAGCGGGTCGCTTACCGGCGCCTGCGCAATGCGCCGCGCCTAGCGCCATTGATCAGCGGCATCGGGGTGTCGTTGTTGCTGCAAACCATCGCCATGTTGGTGTGGACGCGTAACCCGCAGATGTTCCCGCAACTGCTGCCGCTGGAACCGATTGAAGTGCTCGCGGGAGCTTCGGCGCATCCGGCGATCACCAACGCTACCGCCCTGACCACCATTGCCGTCGCACTGTCGGTAATGGTCGCGCTGCTGGTGCTGGTGGAACGCACACGCTTTGGTCGGGCCATGCGCGCCGTGGCCGAGAACCCGCAGGTGGCGAGCCTGATGGGCATCAACCCGAATCGCATCATCGTGCTGACCTTTGCCATTGGCGGCGCCCTGGCGGCATTGGCCGGGATCATGATGGCGAGCAACTACGGCAGCGCGCATTTCTACATGGGTTTCCTGCCGGGCATCAAGGCGTTCACCGCAGCCGTATTGGGCGGCATCGGCAACCTCAAGGGCGCGATGCTTGGCGGCCTGCTGCTGGGGTTGATCGAAGCCCTGGGTACCGGCTACCTGGGCGCTGCCACCCAGGGTGTGTTCGGCAGCAATTACCAGGATGTGTTTGCTTTTATCGTGTTGATCGCGGTGCTGGTGTTTCGTCCTTCGGGGCTGTTGGGCGAACGACTGGCGACCCGCGCATGAGTGTCCTGAATACCTCCCGCCAGCGCGCCAGCTTTGGCCTTGTATTGTTCGCCGTGGCGCTGGTGCTGGCGCCGTGGATTGTCGGGCATGCCGGCGGCAATACCTGGGTGCGCACCCTCGATTTCGCCTTGCTGTACATCATGCTGGCCCTGGGCCTGAACATCGTCGTGGGCTACGCCGGGCTGCTGGACATGGGTTTTATCGCGTTCTACGCAGTGGGCGCGTACCTCGCCGCATTGCTGTCATCGCCGCATCTGTTGCAGCAATTCCCGGCGCTGATGGCGCTGCTGCCGGCGGGCATGCACACCTCGATCTGGTTGATCCTGCCCTTGGCCGCGTTGCTGGCAGCGGGCTTTGGCGTGTTGTTGGGCGCACCGACCTTGCGCCTGCGCGGCGATTACCTGGCCATCGTGACCCTGGGCTTTGGTGAAATCATCCGCATATTGCTGCGCAACCTGGATCGCCCGGTGAACATCACCAACGGGCCCAAAGGTATTTCCCAGGTCGACCCGGTCAACCTGCTGGGGATCAACCTCGGGCGCACCCAGGAGCTGTTCGGCCTGCGCCTGCCTTCGGTCTATCTGTACTACTACCTGTTCGCCGCGCTGGTGGTGCTGATCCTGTTTGCCTGCATTCGCCTGGAGCGTTCGCGCATCGGGCGGGCCTGGGTGGCGATTCGTGAAGATGAGGAAGCGGCCCAGGCCATGGGCGTCAACACCCTGCGCTTGAAGCTGTTGGCGTTCGCCATCGGTGCCGGGTTTGGCGGCGTGAGCGGGGCGTTGTTTGCCTCGTTCCAGGGTTTTGTCTCGCCGGAGTCCTTCACTCTCAATGAGTCCATCGCGGTGCTGGCGATGGTGGTGCTCGGCGGCATGGGCCATATCCCCGGGGTGATTCTCGGCTGCGTATTGCTGGCGGCGTTGCCCGAAGCCTTGCGCGCGAGCATGGGCCCGTTGCAGCAGGCGCTGTTCGGCCAGGTGCTGGTGGACCCGGAAATCATTCGTCAGTTGTTCTACGGGCTCGCGCTGATCCTGGCGATGCTCTATCGACCGGCAGGCCTGTGGCCAAAAGGAGTGGCACGATGAATCAGCCGCTGTTGCAGATTGACCAGGTGAACAAGCGCTTCGGTGGCGTGGCGGCGCTCACCGACGTGAGCCTGAGCATCCAGCCTGGGGAGATCTATGGCTTGATCGGCCCCAATGGCGCCGGTAAAACCACCTTCTTCAACGTGATGACCGGCCTGTATACCCCGGATTCCGGGCGCTTCCAGCTCGACGGCGAGGACTACAAGCCGGCCAGCGTGCACCAGGTGGCCCAGGCCGGCATCGCCCGGACCTTCCAGAATATCCGCCTGTTCAACACCATGAGCGCGTTGGAAAACGTCATGGTCGGCCGCCATGTGCGCACCCGCAATGGCGTGTGGGCCGCCTTGAGTCGCCATCGTCGAGCCCGGGAAGAAGAAGCGCAAACCCGCGCCCATGCCCATCGCCTGTTGGCGTATGTCGGGCTGGCGGGGTTCGCCAATTACCGCGCCGACAGCCTCTCCTACGGCCACCAACGCCGCCTGGAAATCGCCCGGGCCCTGGCCACTGAACCACGTTTGCTGGCCCTCGACGAGCCGGCCGCCGGGATGAACGCTGCCGAGAAAGTGCAACTGCGCGGCCTGCTGGAAAAGATCCGCGACGACGGCCACACGCTGCTGCTGATCGAGCACGACGTGAAGCTGGTGATGGGGGTGTGCGACCGCATCAGCGTGCTCGATTACGGCCAAGTGATCGCCGTGGGCGCGCCTGCCGAGGTGCGCCACGACCCGGCGGTGATCCAGGCCTATCTGGGAGCCAGCGCCCATGTCTGAACCTTTATTGAAAGTCGACGGCTTGCAGGTGCGCTACGGCGCCATCGAAGCGGTCAAGTCCCTGGATTTACACATCGGCGAAGGCGAGCGAGTGACGTTGATCGGCGCCAACGGTGCCGGCAAGACCTCCAGCCTCAAGGCCCTGACCGGATTGCTGCCGGCAGCGGCGGGGCAGATTCACTTCGCCGGGCGTTCGATCCTCGGCCAGGCGCCGGACCAATTGCTGCGCCAGGGCATTGCGATGGTACCGGAAGGGCGCGGGATCTTTGCGCGCATGAGCGTCCTGGAAAACCTCCAGGCCGGGGCCTTCCTGCGTCGTGACACCGAGCAGGTGAACCGCGAGATCCGCCAGTTGTTCGAGCACTTCCCGCGTCTGGAGGAGCGCCTGCAGCAGTCCGCCGGCCTGCTCTCCGGTGGCGAGCAACAGATGCTCGCGCTGGCCCGGGCGCTGCTCTCCAAGCCGCGCTTGCTGGTGCTGGACGAACCGTCCATGGGCCTGGCGCCGATCATGGTGGAGAAGATCTTCCAGGTGATCGACGACGTGTGCCGCCAGGGCATGACCCTGCTGCTGGTAGAGCAGAACGCCCGGCTCGCGCTGCAGGTCACCGACCGTGCCTATGTGATGGACACCGGGCGTATCAGCCTCACTGGCCCGTCCCATGAATTGCTCGACCACCCCGAGGTGCGCAGTGCCTACCTCGGTGAATGAATCAACCCTGACGCTACCGGACGCCCGGCGTGTTCCGACCAGCCCGTAAAGAAACAGGAACCACTGATGAAGACTTTCAAGCACACCCTAGTGATCGGCCTGGCCCTGAGCAGCCTGGCGAGTGCCATGGCCCAGGCCGACCAGACCGTATTGATCGGCCTGGCCGGGCCGTTGACCGGCCCGTCGGCGCGGATCGGCAAGGACCTGGAAAACGGCGCGCAACTGGCCATCGACGCGGCCAACGCCAAACACCCGAAAATCAACGGCGAGGCGGTGACCTTCAAGCTGCTGTCCGAGGACGACCAGTCCGACCCGCGCACCGCCGTCACCGTGGCCCAGCGCCTGGTGGACGAAGGCGTGGTGGGCGTGGTCGGCCACTGGAACACCGGCACCAGCATTCCGGCGGCGCGGGTTTATCACGATGCAGGTATCGCGCAAGTCGCCCCGGTTGCTACCGGGCACGCGTATACCCAGCAGGGCTTCGACACCAGCTTCCGGATCATGGGCCATGACGACGATGGCGGCCAGGTGGCCGGCGACTATGCTTTGAACACCCTCAAGGCCCGGCGCATTGCGGTGATCGACGACCGCACCGCATTCGGCCAGGGCCTGGCGGACCAGTTCGTCAAATCCATCGAGGCCGGTGGCGCCAAGGTGGTATCCCGTGAATACGTCGACGACAAGACCATCGATTTCAGCGCAGTGCTGACCAATATCCGAAGCCAGAACCCGGACCTGATTTTCTTTGGTGGCGTCGATTCCCAGGCCGCGCCTTTGGCCAGGCGTATCAAGCAACTGGGCATCAAGGCACCGCTGATGGGGGCCGGTGGGTTTGTCAGCCAGACCTTCCTGCAACTGGCGCAGAACGAAGGCGAGGGCGTGATTGCCCTGGAGCCGGGCCTGGCGGTGGCACAGATGCCGGGTGGCAAGGCGTTCGAGCAGGCTTACAAGGATCGCTACAAGGCGCCGATCGAACTGCACGCGCCGTTTGCCTATGACGGTGTCGGGGTGTTGGTGGCGGCGATCGAGAAGGCCGACTCGGTGGACCCGCAAAAGTACCTGCCGGTGCTGCGCGCCATCAGCTACCAGGGCGTGACCGGGACCATTGCGTTTGATGCCGAGGGCAACCTGAAGAAGCCGTCGTTCACCGTGTATCAGGTCAAGGGCAATCAGTGGCAGCCAGTGAGTGTGGCGGGCGGCAAGTAAACGAATTCTGTGGAGCTGACGGAGGCACACAATGAGCAAGCTGGAAGGTGAACTGGGCATCCTGGCCCGGCGGCGGATCGAAGCCGAAATCATCAAGCCGATCTACGAGATCCTGGTGCGCGAGCAGGGCAAGGACTTTGCGGCGGCGGTGATCGGCGAGGCGGTGGGCAATGCAGCGATCCAGGCCGGCAAGCACTTTGCCGAGCTGGAAGAGCAGGGCGCCGACCTCAAGAGCTTTGTCGAGCTGCAAGTGCTCTGGGAAAAGGACGATGCGCTGAAGGTCGAGATCATCGCCAGCGACGCCGAGCACTACGACTATGACGTGAAGCGCTGCCGCTATGCCGAGATGTATCACGAGATGGGCCTGGGCGAGATCGGTCACCTGCTGTCCTGCAACCGCGACGAACTGTTTATCGTCGGCTACAACCCGGACATCAAGCTGACCCGCACCCAGACCATCATGGGCGGTGCCCATCACTGTGACTTCCGCTACCGGGCCAAACCCCAGGAGCCGCGTTCATGAACGACTTGGCGCGGGTCAATGGCGAGCGCCTGTGGGGCTCGCTGATGGAAATGGCGCAGATCGGCGGCACCGAAAAGGGCGGGGTCTCGCGCCTGGCCCTCACGGATGAGGACCGCCGCGGTCGCGACCTGTTTGTGCAATGGTGCGAGGCGGCCGGGTGCAGCATTCGGGTGGATGCCATGGGCAATATCTTTGCCCGTCGCGCCGGGCGCCAGGATCACCTGGCCCCGGTGCTGACCGGTTCCCATGGCGATTCCCAGCCGGCGGGCGGCAAGTACGACGGTATCTACGGCGTGCTGGCCGGGCTGGAGGTGGTGCGCACCTTGAATGACCTGGGGATTGAAACCGAGCGGCCAATCGAAGTGGTGAACTGGACCAACGAAGAAGGCTCGCGGTTTGCGCCGGCGATGATTTCCTCGGGGGTGTATGCCGGGGTGTTTGACCTGGAGTACGGCCTGTCCCGGGAAGACAAGGCCGGGATCACCATCGGCCAGGCATTGCAGCAGATTGGCTATGCCGGTGCGCATCCGGTGGGTGGCCAGGCGGTGCATGCGGCGTTTGAGTTGCATATCGAACAGGGGCCGATTCTTGAGGCACAGGGCCTGACCATCGGTGTGGTCACCGGCGCCCAGGGCCAGCGCTGGTATGAAGTGGAACTGAGCGGGCGCAGCGCCCATGCCGGGACGACGCCGATGGATCACCGGCTGGATGCGTTGCTCGGGTTTGCCCGGGTGGTGGAGGCGGTGAACCAGATCGGCCTGGAACAGGGCGCCGAAGGGCGGGCGACGGTGGGCATGGCGAATATCTTCCCCAATTCACGCAACGTGGTGCCGGGGCGGGTGTTTTTCAGTGTGGAGTTTCGGCATCCGGATGAAGCGGTGCTGGGGTATCAGGATCGGCAGTTGCAGGCGGCGGTGGCGCGGATCGCCGAGGGGATTGGTTTGCAGCACAGCGTGAAGCAGATTTTCCAGTACGCGCCGATTGCCTTCGACCCTGAGTGTGTGGAGGTGGTGCGGGCATCGGCGCAAGCGTTGGGGTATAGCCATCGCGACATGATTTCCGGGGCCGGGCATGATGCCTGCTACCTGAACCGGGTGGCGCCGACGGCGATGATTTTTGTGCCGTGTGTGGATGGGTTGAGCCATAACGAGGCGGAGGAGATTCATCCGCAGTGGTCGACGGCGGGGGCGGATGTGTTGTTGCAGGCGGTGTTGGCCAAGGCGGGGGAGTGAGCGAGGTTTAACTGTTCAACTGGGTTCCCTGTGGGAGCTGTCGAGCTTTAGCGAGGCTGCGATGAGGCCCTGTCAGGCAATAGAGATGTCGACAGTCAGGCTGCCATCGCAGCCTCGCTAAAGCTCGACAGCTCCCACAGAGGACCGAGTTTCCACAGGGGAACCAGTTCCCATAGGAAATCCAGTTTTCGCTCTGGAGCTTCTTTGTCTGATGGTCAGCGGAAGAACTCGCCCGGTGTGGCGTCGAACTGCTGGCGGAAGGCGTTGATGAAGGCCGAGGTGGATTCGTAGCCGCAGGCCAGCGCCACATCGGTCACGCGTTCGCCTTGTTCCAGGGCGGGCAGGGCGCTCAACAATCGCAGGCGCTGGCGCCACGCACGGAAGGTCAGGCCGGTGTCGCTCAGGAACAGCCGGCTGAGGGTTTTCTCGCTGACCGCCAGTTTCTGGCTCCACTGCCCCAGGGTGGTTTGCTGCTCCGGGTGCAGGTTCAGGCTGCGGTAAATCTGCCGCAAGCGGCTGTCGGCGGGCAGCGGCAACATCAGGTCGACCTGGGGCGCGGCGGCCAGTTGGTCCAGCACCACTTGGGCCAGCCGTCCATCCGGGCCATCCTCGGCGTATTCCACCGGCAATTCGCTGAAGCTGCGAATCAACTCGCGCAACAGGCTGCTCACCGCCAGCACCTGGCAGTGGTCGGCCGCCCAGGCGGTGACGCTGCAATCGAGGTACAGGCTGCGCATCTCGGTATGGGGCGAACTGAACACCCGGTGTGGCATGCCGGCCGGTATCCACACGGCCCGCTGGGGTGGCGCGACGAAGCGTCCTACGCTGGTCTGGATCTCCAGCACCCCGGATATTGCGTAGGACAACTGCACCCACGGGTGACTATGGCGGCGGGTCAGCGCGCGGTTGGGCAGGGATTCGGTGCGGCCATACACCGGCCTGGGCAGGCTGGAAAGCCCGGGCACGCTGCGGCGCACGGTTTTGTCATGTCCTTTTGGCGGCATTTACTGGCTCATTGGCGTTAGTCGGTAACAAGCCGTTACGTTAGAGTCGCGACGATGCTCTTGGCAACCCCTGGAAGATTGGCCTATGACCCGCCCACGCTTTTTACCTGACAACTTCACCCTGACCCTGGTGGCCACGGTGATCCTCGCGTCCCTGCTGCCCGCCAGCGGCCAGACCGCCGTGGCCTTTGGCTGGGTGACCAACCTGGCCATCGCGCTGCTGTTTTTCCTGCACGGCGCGAAACTGTCGCGCCAGGCCATTGTTGCCGGTGCGGGTCATTGGCGCCTGCACCTGCTGGTGTTCAGCCTGACCTTCGTGCTGTTTCCGTTGCTGGGCCTGGCGCTCAAGCCGGTGTTGTCGCCGCTGATCGGTAAAGACCTGTACATGGGCATGCTCTATTTGTGTGCGTTGCCCGCCACCGTGCAGTCGGCGATTGCCTTTACCTCGCTGGCCCGGGGCAATATCCCGGCGGCGATTTGCAGCGCGGCGGCGTCGAGCCTGTTCGGGATCTTCCTGACGCCATTGCTGGTGACGTTGCTGCTGAATGTGCATGGCGATGGCGGCTCCACCGTCGATGCGATCCTGAAAATCAGTGTTCAATTGTTGCTACCGTTCATCGCCGGGCAAATCGCCCGTCGCTGGATCGGCGAGTGGGTAGGGCGTAACAAATCCTGGCTGAAGTTCGTCGACCAGGGCTCGATTTTGCTGGTGGTCTACGGCGCCTTCAGCGAAGCGGTCAACGAGGGCATCTGGCACCAGATTCCGTTGTGGGAACTGGGTGGCCTGGTGGTGGCGTGCTGTGTGTTGCTCGCGCTGGTGCTGGTGGCGTCCACGGTGCTGGGCAAGGCTTTTGGCTTCAGCCAGGAAGACCGGATCACCATTCTGTTCTGCGGCTCGAAGAAAAGCCTGGCCACCGGTGTGCCGATGGCCCAGGTGTTGTTTGCCGGGGCGAGCATGGGGGTGCTGATCTTGCCGCTGATGCTGTTTCACCAGATCCAGTTGATGGTCTGCGCAGCGCTGGCCCAGCGCTATGCCAAGCGTCCTGAGTCGATTCCCGAGCTGATGGGGCAAGTCGATCCCTGAATCGTCGTGTTACTATTTTTTGCGCGCGGCTCAAGGCCCGGCATCGGGCCGGCTTGATCTGCGCGCAAACGAGTACGACGACCTGTCAATGAGCATTTCCGCCGCAACACCTCAAGCCAACTGGCAACCGGTCTTCGCTCTCGCGTTGGCCGCTTTCGTTTTCAATACCACCGAATTTGTACCGGTCGGCCTGCTGAGTGCCATCGGCGCGAGCTTCGACATGCCCATCGCCAGCGTCGGCCTGATGCTGACCATCTATGCCTGGATCGTGTCCCTGACCTCGCTGCCGGTGATGCTGCTGACCCGTAACGTCGAGCGGCGCAAGCTGCTGATCGTGCTGTTCGGCATGTTTATCGCCAGCCATATCCTGTCCAGCGTGGCCACCAGCTTTGGCATCCTGATGCTCAGTCGGGTCGGCATTGCCCTGTCCCATGCGTTGTTCTGGTCGATTACTGCCTCCCTCGCGGTGCGTTTGGCGCCGGAGGGCAAGCAGGTGCAGGCCCTTGGGTTGCTGGCTACCGGTACTTCCCTGGCGATGGTTCTGGGTATCCCGCTCGGCCGCTTGCTGGGCGAAGCCATGGGCTGGCGCACCACCTTCCTGGTGATCGGCGCGTTTGCCGCCGGGCTGGTGTTCTGGCTGGCGCGCACCTTGCCGCTGCTGCCGAGCCAGAACTCCGGTTCGCTGCGCAGCTTGCCGCTGTTGTTCAAGCGCCCGGCGCTGGTGGCGTTGTATGTGCTGACGGCGATGGTGGTGACGGCGCAGTTCACTGCCTACAGTTATGTTGAGCCGTTTGTTGAAGGTGTTGCCGGTATGAGTGGCAATACGGTGACCCTGATCCTGCTGGTGTTTGGCGGCGCGGGAATTATTGGTTCGTTGTTGTTCAGCCTGGTGCATCGCTTTAGCCCCCATCGTTTCCTGATCAGCGCGGTGACCATACTGGCGCTGTGCCTGGCGTTGTTGCTGCCGTTGAGTGGCGAAGTGTCGTACCTGGTGACCCTGAGTGTGTTCTGGGGCATGGCCATCATGGGTTTTGGCCTGGCGTTGCAATCGAAGGTGCTGGTGCTGGCGCCGGATGCCACGGATGTGGCGATGGCGATGTTTTCCGGGATCTACAACATCGGTATTGGCGGTGGGGCGTTGATGGGCAGTTGGGTGGGCAGCCACTTTGGTTTTGCCTGGATCGGCGCGGCGGGCGGGTTGCTGGCAGCGGTGGCGTTGATTGGGTATTGCCTGGCGATTTATCGGTTTGGGCAGGGTGTGGCGCGTAGCCCTCTGTAGGAGGTAATTTTCATGGCAGTTCGTTTGATTAAACCGGCGGTATTCGCAGTGCTCGCCGGGTTTTCCGTGTTGTGGCTCAGCCCTGTGAGCCTGGCGGCCAGTTTTGACTGTGACCGGGCGAAGGCGGCTGACGAGAAAACTATCTGTGCCACGCGCTCCCTGAATGATCAGGACGTGACCATGGCGCTGCTTTATGACCTCAACCGGCACTTCATGGCCATGGGCGGGCGCGGTTCATTGATGGATGATCAGGCTGTGTGGCTCAAGCAACGGCATACGTGCGGCGCCCAAGTCAGTTGCCTGAGCAAAGCCTATACGGAGCGTATTGCGATGTTGCGTAGCTTTATTGATGAGCGGGTGATGACGAAGGGGCCGTTCTGAAGCAGTTACAGATCTTGTAATAGTTTTGCATTGTAGGAAATTCTTGTTTCGCCTGTACGATTCAAGTCCTTTTCCCACAACAGGACCTACATGAACACCCTCTCGGAGCCTCCCAGTCGTCTTTCCCCAAGACATGCACTGTCGCCGTTCCCGCTGATCGCCTGCCTCCAGGCCAGGCACCCCGTCTTCCGATTGCCTACCCTTACCCGGTCCCTCGACCGTGCGTTGCCGTGCCCGGCATTCTGAAAAACTTGAAGAGATACTGAAAAATGGAATGGTTAGCGGATCCAACGGCCTGGCTCGGCCTGTTGACTTTGATTGTGCTGGAGCTGGTGCTGGGCATCGACAACCTGGTGTTTATCGCGATCCTGGCGGACAAGCTGCCGCCGGAGCAGCGTGACCGTGCGCGTCTGATCGGTTTGTCCCTGGCGTTGCTGATGCGTCTGGGCCTGTTGGCAAGTATTTCCTGGTTGGTGACCCTGACCCAACCGCTGTTCGAGGTGTTCGACAAGAGTTTCTCGGGCCGTGACTTGATCATGCTGTTTGGTGGTGTGTTCCTGTTGTTCAAGGCCACCATGGAATTGCATGAGCGCCTTGAGGGGCATGTGGCTCAGCGCACTGGCAACGTGGCCTATGCGATGTTCTGGCCGATCGTTGCGCAGATTGTGGTGCTGGATGCGGTGTTCTCCCTCGATGCGGTGATTACCGCCGTGGGCATGGTGGATGAGCTGGCGGTGATGATGATCGCGGTGATCATTTCCATCGGCCTGATGATCGTTGCCAGCAAGCCGCTGACCCGTTTCGTCAACGCCCACCCGACGGTGATCATGCTGTGCCTGGGCTTCCTGATGATGATCGGTTTTGCCCTGACGGCCGAAGGCCTGGGCTTCCACATTCCCAAAGGCTATCTGTACGCGGCCATCGGCTTCTCGATCCTGATCGAGCTGTTCAACCAGATCGCCCGGTCGCGCCGCAAGAAGTCGGCCCAGGGCACGCTGCCGAGGCGTGAGCGTACGGCCCACGCGGTGATGCGTTTGCTCGGCGGGCGTAATCTGGCAGTGGAGGAGGTGGGTGAAGAGGTCGCCGACCTGCTGGACAACCCCGATGCCAACGGCGGGCCGCTGTTCGACCGGCGCGAGCGGGTGATGATCAGTGGCGTGCTGCAACTGGCTGAACGCCCGATCCGTACGCTGATGACGCCTCGGGCGAAGGTGGACTCTATAGATCTGTCGGACGATCCCGACACTATCCGCCTGAAACTGATGCATTCGTCTTACTCGCGCCTGCCCTTGATCCGCAACGGTAATGTCGACGAGCCATTGGGCTTTGTGCACAAGAAGGAGTTGCTCAAGGAATACCTGGCCGGTAACGAGCCGAACCTGGAGCACCTGGCGCGCCGGGCGGTCAACTTGCTGGAGAGTTTTTCGATTCTCAATGCCCTGGAGCAGATGCGTCAGGAGTCGACTCACATTGCCTTCGTGATCAACGAATTCGGCGACTTTATCGGGGTGTTGAGCATGACCGACATCCTCGAGTCCATCGCCGGTGAGTTGCCGGATGCGAGTGAGGTCGAAGGCCCGGATATCGTCGAGGAGGAGGGTGGTTTTCGCGTCAATGGCGCCTTGAACCTCAACCTGATCCGCCAGCGCACCGGCTTCAAGGCTGTGGCGACGGAGGATTACCAGACCCTGGCCGGGCTGGTGATGAGCCTGCTGGATCGACTGCCGGTGGTCGGTGACAGCCTGGAACATGAAGGCTGGCGCCTGACCGTGGCGGCGGTGGAGGAGCGGCGGGTCACGCAGGTGTTGCTGGCCCCTCTTTAACGGGTGAATTTCATTCGACGCTGGGCTGGCCTTTGGATAGCATCGCCGCTCACTGAACCGTTAAGGAAGGGTTACCCGAATGACTTTGGACGTGCTTAAGATTTCTGCATTCTGTGACGGCAACCAGGGCGGTAACCCTGCAGGTGTTTGGATCGGTGACAGCCTGCCGGAAGCTGTAGAAATGCAGCGTATCGCCCACGAAGTCGGGTTTTCGGAAACCGTATTCGCCTGCCCGCAGGATGACGGCTGGCGCGTGCGGTACTTCGCGCCGGAGTCCGAAGTTGCGTTTTGCGGGCATGCCACCATCGCCCTCGGTGCGGCCTTGAGCCTGGCGCTGGGCGATGGCGAATTCCACCTGACGTTGAACAATGGCGATATCTCGGTCAGCGGTCGCAGCGAAGGCGACCTGATCGAGGCCGCGCTGCAATCCCCGCCAACCCGCAGCGCACCGGCCAACGATGCCCTGGTGGACGCGGGCCTGACCCTGTTCGGTTACACCCGCAATGACCTGGACCCAAGCATTCCGCCAGCGATCATCCATGCCGGCATCTCCCACCTGGTGCTGGCGCTCGCCAGCCGCGCCAAACTCAGCCAGATGCACTATGAACTGGAAGCCGGTCGCCGCTACATGACCGACGCCGGGCTGGGTACCGTGGTGCTGGTGTTTGCCGAAAGCCCGACACTGTTCCACACCCGCAACCCGTTTGCGGTGGGCGGCGTGTACGAAGACCCGGCCACGGGTGCCGCGACCGCTGCCTTTGCCGGCTACCTGCGGGACCTGGGCTGGCCGCACAACGGGCGCATCGACATCATTCAAGGCGAGGACATGGGCAGCCGTTCGCGCTTGCAGGCGCAGATCACCGATGAAAAGGGTGCCTCGATTCGGGTTTCGGGTACGGCGCGGTTGATGTTGGAGGACTGATTCTGGTCCTGGCGAACGTCTCCCTCAGCGTTTTTTCGTCGAACCCCTCCAGCTTATTGATCATCTTGCCATTCTGGAAAACCAGCAGGGTAGGCGTGCCGTTAACCTCGGGATGCCTAGGGGTTCGGGCAGTGTCGAGCACCAGGCTCTTCACGGAGCTGGCGTATTTCCCGGCAATCCGTTCAAACAGTGGCCCGGCTTCCCCGCAGGCCGGGCAGTGCTGCGAAACAAACAGCATGAACACCGTTCTATGCGTCTTGAGCAACTGCTGATACTGCTCGGCATCGGCAATCACCGCCGTTGCAATTCCCATGATGATCTCCTTGAGCGAAAGGCCTGGCCCACGCTAATCCCGGCGATCAAAACCGTCTACTGTCAAAACTAACAGGTACCCACCTCCAAGTAGCCCATTGTGGCGAGGGAGCTTGCTCCCGCTGGGCTGCGCAGCAGCCCCAAAGCCTTCAGCGCTCCGCCCGCTCCCGAGCCTTCTTCGCCAACCCCACGCACTGCTTATAGTCACCCTGATCCTTGGCATCCTTGGCCCGACGATACCCATGATGATTCTGCGTGGTGTAGTTCGTACTGAACGCCGCCTTCAGCCTGACCAGCTCGGCCTTGCATTCGCGCCGGTCATCCTTGGCGAACACCTGGGTGGCAAATGCCAGCGACAACAACATAAGGACAAGACTGATCTTCATCTGAACGCGTTCCTTGGGAGGCTCGATCATCTGCCAAGACTAGCCCAGCCACGGAATTCTTCCATCCGGCCACTGCACCGCTTTCGTGCACGGTAACGACCCGCCCCCGCACCCAAATGTGGCCTGTCACCCCGGTGTGTAGCCAACGGTAGCAATCTGATTGCAGCGGCTGGCCCAGTGCCTTATCGCTGATAAAAATCTATCCCGTTGATTTAAAAAGAAATTAATCCCGCAATATTTTTCTGTTACTGCGTGTGGCACACTTTCTGCTGTCTATTCCGTTGTTACATACTAAGTTCCGGTATAGCGGAATACACAACTCCTGGAGTGCTTGTCATGCATCACCGACCTTCCGTGTTCAAAGCGTGTGTTTTTCTCTTCGCCGCATCGGCTTCCCTCGCCAGCGTAGTGCAGGCGGCGGACAGCAAGCTCGATACAGTGCTCAAGCGTGGGCACCTGATCGTGGGTACAGGCAGTACCAATGCGCCGTGGCACTTCCAGGGAGCGGATGGCAAGTTGCAGGGTTTTGACATCGACATCGGCCACATCGTGGCCAAGGGTCTGTTCAATGACCCGAGCAAAGTCGAATACGTGGTGCAGTCTTCCGATGCCCGCATTCCCAACCTGTTGACCGACAAGGTCGACATGAGCTGCCAGTTCATCACCGTTACCGCCAGCCGCGCGCAGCAGGTGGCCTTCACCCTGCCGTACTACCGCGAAGGCGTGGGCCTGCTGCTGCCGGCCAACAGCAAATACAAAGAGATCGAAGACCTGCAAGCCGCTGGCGACAGCGTCACCGTGGCCGTGCTGCAAAACGTCTACGCCGAAGAACTGGTGCACCAGGCATTGCCCAAAGCCAAGGTCGACCAGTACGACAGCGTCGACCTGATGTACCAGGCCGTGAACTCCGGGCGTGCCGACACCGCCGCCACCGACCAGTCCTCGGTCAAGTACCTCATGGTGCAAAACCCGGGCCGCTACCGCAGCCCGAGCTACGCCTGGAGCCCGCAAACCTATGCGTGCGCCGTCAAGCGTGGCGACCAGGACTGGCTGAACTTCGTCAACACCGCGCTGCACGAAGCCATGACCGGCGTGGAGTTCCCGATGTACAAGGCCTCGTTCAAGCAATGGTTCGGTGTGGATCTGCCAGAGCCTGCGATCGGTTTCCCGGTTGAGTTCAAGTAATTCGTAAACCCTGGGGCGTCGCTGACGGCGCCCCAATCAGGTACTGCCGACCATGAACTATCAGTTGAACTTTGCCGCTGTGTGGCGCGATTTCCCCAGCTTGCTGGCGGGGCTCGGCCTCGGCCTTGAACTGGCACTGCTGTCCATCGCCATCGGTTGCGTGATCGGCCTGTTGATGGCGTTTGCGATGCTGTCCAAACACCGTGCGCTGCGCATCGTGGCCTCGGTGTATGTGACGGTGATCCGCAACACCCCGATCCTGGTGCTGATCCTGTTGATCTACTTCGCCTTGCCCAGCCTGGGTATCCGGCTGGACAAGATCCCTTCGTTCATCATCACCCTGTCGTTGTACGCCGGTGCCTACCTCACCGAAGTCTTCCGCGCAGGCCTGCTGAACATTCCCAAGGGGTTGCGTGAAGCGGGCCTGGCCATTGGCCTGGGCGAATGGCGTATCCGCGCGTACATCACCGTGCCGGTGATGCTGCGCAACGTGCTGCCGGCGCTGTCGAACAACTTTATCTCGCTGTTCAAGGACACCTCCCTCGCGGCCGCCATCGCGGTGCCGGAGCTGACCTATTACGCCCGCAAGATCAACGTCGAAAGCTACCGGGTGATTGAAACCTGGATGGTCACGACCGCGCTCTACGTGGCTGCCTGTTACCTCATTGCCATGCTGCTCCGTTACCTGGAACAGCGTTTGGCAATTCGCCGCTAAGGAGCGCCCATGTACGAATCCCCCAGCTGGCTGCATGAGTTGTGGATCGCCCGGGAAACCCTCTGGGCGGGGTTCCAGACCAGCGTCTACTGCTCGGCCCTGGCCATTATCTTCGGCACCCTGATCGGCATCGTCGCCGGCTTGGTACTGACCTACGGCAAATTCTGGATGCGCGCACCGTTTCGCCTGTACGTCGACCTGATCCGCGGTACGCCGGTATTTGTGCTGGTATTGGCGTGCTTCTACATGCTGCCGGCGCTTGGCTGGCAGATCACTGCGTTCCAGGCCGGTGCCGTGGGCCTGACGCTGTTCTGCGGCTCTCACGTTTCGGAAATCGTGCGCGGTGCATTGCAGGCCATTCCCAAGGGGCAACTGGAAGCGGGCAAGGCCATCGGCCTGACCTTCTATCAATCCCTGGGCTACGTGCTGTTACCCCAGGCGCTGCGGCAGATCCTGCCGACCTGGGTCAACTCGTCCACCGAAATCGTCAAGGCTTCCACCTTGCTGTCGGTGATCGGCGTGGCCGAGCTGCTCCTCAGCACCCAACAGGTCATCGCCCGGACGTTCATGACCCTGGAGTTCTACCTGTTTGCAGGCTTTATGTTTTTTGTCATCAACTACGCCATCGAATTGTTGGGGCGTTACATTGAAAAGCGGGTGGCGTTGCCATGAACCAACTCTCAAAAGAAAGCCAGCCACTGCTGAACATTCGCGGCCTGCGTAAACAGTACGGCCCGGTGGAAGTGCTCAAGGGCGTCGACCTGAGCATGCAGCGCGGCAACGTCGTGACGTTGATCGGCTCCAGCGGCTCGGGCAAGACCACGCTGCTGCGTTGCGTCAACCTGCTGGAAGAATTCCAGGGCGGCCAGATCACCCTCGACGGTGAATCCATCGGCTACAGCGAGGTCGGCGGCAAGCGCGTGCGCCACCCGGAGCGGGTGATCTCCCAGCACCGCGCAATGACCGGCATGGCCTTCCAGCAGTTCAACCTGTTCCCGCACCTGACCGCCTTGCAGAACGTCACTCTGGGCCTGCTCAAGGTCAAGAAGATGGGCAAGGACGAGGCGGTTGCACTGGCGGAAAAATGGTTGGATCGTGTCGGCCTGCTGGAGCGCCGCAATCATTTCCCGGGCCAATTGTCGGGCGGCCAGCAACAGCGCGTGGCGATTGCCCGGGCGATTGCGATGAACCCGAGCCTGATGCTGTTCGACGAAGTCACCTCGGCCCTGGACCCGGAACTGGTGGGCGAAGTGCTCAGCGTAATCAAGGGTTTGGCGGAAGAGGGCATGACCATGTTGCTGGTCACCCACGAAATGCGCTTTGCCTATGAAGTCTCGGACAAGATCGTCTTCATGAACCAGGGCCGCATTGAAGAACAAGGGCCGCCGAAAGACATTTTCGAACGCCCGCAATCGCCGCGACTCGCGGAATTTCTCAAGAACATTCGTTTTTAAATCATCACTTCAGGAGATCCATTATGAGCATTACTCGTTACGGCACCGGCGCCACTGCAGGCGGCGGCCAGCCTCGTCCTTTCGCCCGCGCGGTGGAAGCGGATGGCTGGTTGTACGTGTCGGGCCAGGTGCCGGCGGTGGACGGTGAAATCATCACGGGCGGGATCGTCGAGCAGACCCACCAGACCATGCGCAACGTGGTGGCGATTCTCGAAGAAGCCGGCTACGCCCTGGAAGACGTGGTGCGCGTCGGTGTATGGCTGGAAGACCCACGGGACTTCTGGAGCTTCAACAAAGTCTTCGGCGAATACTTCAACCCGGAACATGCTCCGGCGCGGGCGTGTGTGCAGGCGAACATGATGGTCGATTGCAAGGTTGAGATCGATTGCGTGGCCTACAAGAAAAAAGGCTAAATGCCCGTCTCTTGAGACCACAGG
>NZ_JACAPH010000035.1:27846-155424 GCF_013385805.1 Pseudomonas sp. C6002
CCACAGGGGATCTGTGTTGATAGCTACATCTTCAAACGGGACCGACGACTGCCATGACCGAAGACACCATCAAACGCCGCGCCAAAGGCCTCGACCGGGCGTTCGATATCCTCGATTTCCTCAAGGAAATCGGCCAGCCCCTGCGCCCGAATGACATCGCCAGCGGCATCGGCAGCCCCAAATCCACGGTCTACGAACTGGTGGCCTCGCTGCTGGAACGGCGCATCCTCGAAACCGTCGGCAAGGACGGTCACGTCTACCTCGGCCGTCAGCTGTACTTCCTCGGCCAGGCCCACCTGCGCCATTTCGACCTGACCCGCGAAGCCGACCACGCCCTGCAGGAAATCGTCAGCCAAACCCACGAAACCGCCCAGATGTGCCTGCTCAATGGCCGCAAATACACCGTGGCCCTGATGCGCGAAGGCGAGCGGCATTTCCGCATTTCCTCAGACATCGGCGAGAACGCGCCGATCCCCTGGACCGCCTCCGGCCGCCTGCTGCTGGGCCACCTGAGCGACCAGCAAATCATCGACCTGATCGACTACGACGACTTCATCCTCCCGGACGGTCAGCGCCTGCCTCTGGAAACCTTCCTCGGGCAAATCCGTCAGGCTACCCTCGACGGATTCTTCTCTTTCGACAGTGTCGCCGACACCTTTACCCACTGCTTTGCCGCCCCGGTTCGGGACGCCCAAGGCATCAGCATTGCGACCCTGTGCATCGTTGCCCCACGGGCCGATGCGATCAAAAACTACAACGACTACCGCCGGGTGCTGATCGACAGTGCGAACAACCTGGCCCGTCGCATCAACGAATAGGAAACCCTTATGTCTGCCTTCAATGCCGTTGAAAAAGGCACCGCCGCCATCGGTGCACATCTGGTCCGTGACGTCAGCCTGCCAGCCCTGGTGTTGCACCGTGACGCCCTGGAACACAACATCCGCTGGATGCAGGATTTCGTCAGCAACAGCGGTGCGCAATTGGCGCCTCACGGCAAGACCAGCATGATGCCCACGCTGTTCCAGCGGCAGATCGAGCAGGGCGCCTGGGGCATCACCCTGGCCAACGCCGTGCAGACCCGCGCTGCGTACGCCGGTGGGGTTCGCCGGGTGTTGATGGCCAACCAACTGGTGGGCGCGCCGAACATGGCGCTGATCGCCGACCTGCTGGCCGACCCCGAATTCGACTTCCACTGCATGGTCGACCACCCGGACAACGTCGCCGACCTGGGCCTGTTCTTCGCCGCCCGTGGCCTGCGCTTGAACGTGATGATCGAATACGGCGTGGTCGGCGGGCGTTGCGGTTGCCGCACCGAACAACAGGTGCTCGACCTGGCCAAGGCGATCAAGGCCCAGCCTGCGCTGGCCCTCACCGGCATCGAAGGCTACGAAGGGGTGATCCATGGCGAGCACGCCATCAGTGGCATCCGCGAATTCGCCGCCTCCCTGGTACGCCTGGCCGTCGACCTGCAAAACAGCGGCGCCTTCGACCTGGCCAAGCCCATCATTACCGCCTCGGGTTCGGCCTGGTACGACCTGATTGCCGAATCCTTCGAAGCCCAGAACGCCGCTGGCCGTTTCCTCAGCGTATTGCGCCCGGGTAGCTACGTGGCTCACGACCACGGCATCTACAAAGACGCGCAGTGCTGCGTACTCGACCGTCGCAGCGACCTCAACGAAGGCCTGCGCCCGGCGCTGGAAGTCTGGGCCCATGTGCAGTCGCTGCCGGAGCCGGGCTTCGCGGTGATCGCCCTGGGCAAGCGCGACGTCGCCTACGACGCCGGCCTGCCGGTGCCGCTCAAGCGCTACAAGGCTGGCGTGCTGCCAGCCGAGGGTGATGACGTGACCGCGTGCAAGGTCACCGCCGTGATGGACCAGCATGCGTTCATGGTCGTCGCACCGGGGGTTGAGCTGCGCATTGGCGACATCATCTCCTTCGGCACATCCCACCCGTGCCTGACCTTCGACAAGTGGCAAGTGGGTAATCTGGTGGATGAGCAGTTGCAGGTGATCGAAAGCCTGCATACCTGCTTCTAGACCGAGTCGCGCCTTTCGCGAGCAAGCCCGCTCCCACATTCGACCGAGTTCCTTCAGTTGAAATGCATTCAAATGTGGGAGCGGGCTTGCTCGCGAAGAGGCCCTCCAGTACATCGAGAGACCCCAGGCATGAACACAAAACCCCGCATCGCCCTCATCGGCGAATGCATGATCGAACTGCAACACCGCGCCGACGGCAGCCTGCAACAAAGCTTCGGCGGCGACACCCTGAACGCCGCCGTCTACCTGCGCCGCGAACTGGGTGAACCGAGCACCGTCGACTACGTCACCGCCCTGGGCGATGACAGCTTCAGCGATGCCATGTGCAAGCACTGGGCCGAAGAAGGCCTGGGCCTGGGCATGGTCCAGCGCCTACCCGGGCGCCTGCCGGGTTTGTACTGCATCCAGACCAATGCCAACGGCGAGCGCAAATTCCTCTACTGGCGCAATGAAGCGGCCGTGCGCGACTGCTTCACCACACCGGCGGCCGAGCCGATCCTGGCAGCGTTGCCGACGTACGACGTGGTGTATTTCAGCGGCATCACCCTGGCGGTGCTGGGCGAAGTGGGCCGTGCACGCCTGCTGGAAACCCTGGTCGAAACCCGCAAGCGCGGCGGCAAGGTGGTGTTCGACAACAACTACCGGCCACGCCTGTGGGCCAGCGTGGACGCCGCACGCGCGGCGTATCACGCGGTGTTGGCCGAGGTGGATATCGCCTTGCTGACCGAGGATGACGAGCGGGCGTTGTTCGGCTATGAAGACAGCGAGCAGGTGTTTGCGGCGTACCCGACGATTGCCGAGGTGGTGCTCAAGCGCGGGGCGGATGCGTGTTTGATTCGCTGGGAGGATGAGCGGTTCGAGGTGCCGGCGCTGGTGGTGGAGAAGGTGGTCGACACTACGGCGGCGGGGGATTCGTTCAGTGCGGCGTACCTGGCCAGTCGGCTCAAGGGCGGCTCGCCGCAGGATGCAGCACTGGCCGGGCATCGGCTGGCGAGCCGGGTGATTCAGGTGCCAGGTGCACTCATTCCCCGAGACTAACGCTGATCGTTCCCACGCTCCGCGTGGGAATGCAGCCAGGGACGCTCTGCGTCCCAAGAGCGGACGCAGAGCGTCAGGTGAGGCATTCCCACGCGGAGCGTGGGAACGATCAGCCATCAATCGCGGTAAAACACTTGCACCAGGTGATACCCGAACTTGCTCTTGATCGGCCCATGAACCACCTTCACGGGCTTCTTGAAGATCACCGCATCAATCACCCCCACCATCTGCCCCGGCCGCACTTCACCCAAATCACCGCCGCGCTTGGCGGAAGGGCAGGTGGAGTACTTCTTGGCCAACACATCAAACGCTTCGCCCTTGGCAATACGCTGCTTGAGCTGTTCGGCTTCCTCACTGGTTTTCACCAGAATGTGACGGGCTTGGGCTTTCATTGATCGGTCCTGATGTGAAACGGCGCGCGATTATGCCTGAAGTCAGGCCTCTGAGCTGATCATGCTGCGGATTTTGTTGGCCAGCAGGTCAATCGAAAACGGCTTGGCCACCATGTCCATGCCTTCCTCCAGGAACCCCTGGCGCTCGGCGGCTTTCTCGGCGTAACCGGTCATGAACAGCACCTTCAGGTCCGGCCGGTGTTGCCGGGCGATTTCCGCCAGTTGCCTGCCGTTCATCCCCGGCAAGCCCACATCAGTCACCAGCAAATCCACGCGCAAGTCGGACTCCAGCAACGGCAGCGCCGCCCGTGCATCCGCCGCCTGGTGTGCGGTGTAGCCCAGTTCATCCAGCACATTCACCACCAGCATCCGCACTGCCGGGTCGTCCTCGACCACCACCACGGCTTCGCCTTCCAGCGCCACCGGGGCTTCGCCCTGGGTAGCGGGTGTGGTCCGCTCCAGTGCCGTGCCATGCAGGCGCGGCAGGTACAGGCGCACGCAGGTGCCCTGGCCCGGTTCGCTTTGGATGGTCACGTGGCCGCCGGATTGCTGTGCAAACCCATAGATCATCGACAGCCCAAGCCCAGTACCCTGGCCGATGGGCTTGGTGGTGAAGAACGGGTCGAAGGCCTTGGCGAGGATTTTCGCGGTCATGCCGGCGCCGTTGTCGCTCACGCCGAGCATCACATAGTCGCCGGCCTTGACCGGTTCCAGGGTGGTGATGTCGGTGCCGTCGAGGTAGCTGTTGGCGGTCTCGATGCACAATTGCCCACCGTCGGGCATCGCATCGCGGGCGTTGATCACCAGGTTGAGCAGAGCGTTTTCCAGCTGGCTGGCGTCGGTGTTCACCGGCCACACGTCGGTGCCCAGTTGCACCTTGAGTTCGATGTGCGCGCCCTTGGTGCGGCGGAACAGGTCTTCCAGGGACGCCACCAATTGATTCGGGTCGACCGGCTTGCGGTCCAGGGATTGGCGACGGGAGAAGGCCAGCAGGCGATGGGTCAGCGCAGCGGCGCGATGAGCCGAGGATACGGCGGCGTCGGTGAAACGGCCGATCTCGTCGCTGCGCCCGGCGGCGATATAGCGTTGCATCAGGTCCAGGCTGCCGATGATCCCGGTGAGCATGTTGTTGAAGTCATGGGCGATGCCGCCGGTGAGCTGGCCGACCGCTTCCATCTTCTGGGCATGGCGCAGGGCGTCTTCGGCACGCTCGCGCTCGAACATCTCGTTTTGCAGGCGCTGGTTGGCTTCGGCCAGGGCCTGGGTGCGCTGGCTGACGCGCTCTTCGAGGTTTTCGTTGAGGTGGCGCAGGGCTTCTTCGGTAAGTTTGCGCTCGGTCTCGTCGATCACAAAAATATAGAAACCGTTGACTGAACCGTCAGCGCTGAAACGCGGCAGGTACTTCATCAGCGCGTGGCGTGGCCGCCCGTCATGGTGCGGGGTGACGGTAACGAAACTGCAGGCCTTGCCCTTGAGCGCCGCCTCGATCTTGTCGACGCGCCCGGCATAGATTTCGTCGCCCACGACTTCGCGGATGCTCTTGCCGTACAACTCCTGCGGGGTCATGCCGTACCATTCCAGATAGGCACTGTTGTTCAGGCGAAAACGCTGCTCGTGGTCGACATAACCGATCAACACCGGCATGGCGTTGATGATCAGTTGCAGCTCGGTCTGGCTTTGGCGCAGGGCCTGTTCGGTGTGCTTGCGCTCGGTCAGGTCGAGGGCGGCGCCGAGAAAACGCGCCGGTCGGCCATGGTGGTCCTTGTAGCAGCGGCCCCGGGCAAACACCCAGCGCACTTCGCCGTCGGCGCGCTGCAGGCGGTATTCCTCGGCGTACTCGGTGCCGTGGGTGATGCAGTGCTTGATGCTGCGGGCCACCATGCCACGGTCTTCGGGGTGCACGCCTTGCAGGTAGTCGCTGATGGGCAGCAGGTCGGCGTCGCACGGGTCAACACCGTGCAATTGGGCGAAATGGGCGTCGGCGATAAAGCGGTCTTCGCCGATATCCCAGTCCCAGGTGCCCACGGCATCGGTGGCGGCCAGGGCCAACTGCAGGCGCTGCTCGGTGTTGCGCTGGGCCTTGAGGCTGTTTTCGGTGCGCTGCTGCAGTTCCAGGGCGATGCGCCGGCGCTCGTTGGTTTCGATGGCGGTAATCAGGATCCCGGCGACCTCGCCACGCTCGTCGCGGATCGGGCTGTAGGTCAGGTCGAGCCAGATCTCGGTGTCGCGGTCGTTGCGCTGCAGGACGAAACGCTGCTCGGTGAAGGTGCGCACCTGGCCCATGAGGACGGCGCTGTAGATCGGGTCGGTAAACGGCTTGAGCTCAGGCCAGATCAGGTCAGCCGGTTGGCCGAAGGCTGCCGGATGCTTGTTGCCCGCCAGCATCGCGAAGCCATCGTTGTAGATCTGGGTGAGTTCGGCGCCCCACAGCAACAGCATCGGCATCGGTGAATGGATCACGATGTCCACGGCTGTACGAAGGCTTTGCGGCCAATCAATGGCGTCACCGAGGGGGCTTCGTGCCCAGTCCAGCCGCGCAATCAGTGCTGCGGCCTCGCTGCCGGTGGGTGATACGTTCATGAAAATGCCCTGCGCGTAACGCTTGAAGAATGACAAAAGCCGATTATCCCGTGAGGAGTGATCGGCTTTCCACCCTCGAAAAATAGCATGCTTGAGGGGTTTGTCTTCAAATGAGTGCTTAAAGGCTAAAACGTTTCATCTTTCTGCCAGCTCCCGGCGATCACGAAATTGCTCCAGCGCCTCGGGGTTGGCCAGTGCGTCGGTGTTCTTCACCGCCTCGCCATGCACCACGTTGCGCACCGCCAGCTCGACGATCTTGCCGCTGATGGTGCGCGGGATATCCGTCACCGCGAGAATCTTCGCCGGCACGTGGCGCGGCGTGGTGTTGGCGCGGATCACCTGGCGGATCTGCTGCTCCAGGCCGTCGTCCAGTTCGATGCCATCGTTGAGGCGCACAAACAGCACCACCCGCACGTCATCCTGCCAGCGTTGGCCGATGGCCAGGCTTTCCAGGACCTGAGGCACTTTTTCCACCTGGCGATAGATCTCTGCGGTGCCGATGCGCACGCCGCCGGGGTTGAGCACGGCGTCCGAGCGGCCATGGATCAGCAAGCTGCCATTGGGTCGCTGTTCGGCGTAGTCGCCCTGGGCCCACACGCCCGGGAACTGGCTGAAATACGAGGCCCGCAGTTTTTCCTGGTGCGGGTCATTCCACAGGCCGATGGGCATTGCCGGGAAGTGCCGGGTGCACACCAGTTCGCCTTTTTCGCCCACCAGCGGGTGGCCCTGGTCGTCCCACACTTCGACAGCCATTGCCAGGCTCTTGCACTGCATCTCGCCACGGCGCACCGGCAGCACCGGGTTGCCGATCACGAAGCAGGACACGATGTCGGTGCCGCCCGACATCGACGACAGGCACAGCTCGGGCTTGATCTCGCGGTACACGTAGTCGTAGCTCTGGGGCGACAGCGGCGAGCCGGTAGAAATCAGGCCCTTGAGGCTGCCCAGGTCATGGCTCAGCCGCGGTTGCAGCCCGGCTTTCTCCAGGGTGGCGAGGAACTTGGGGCTGGTGCCGAACACGCTGATTTTTTCCTGGTCGATCAGGTCCATCAGGCGTTCCGGCCCGGGGTGAAACGGCGAGCCGTCATACAGCACCGCCGTGGCGCCGATGGCCAGTACCGATACCAGCCAGTTCCACATCATCCAGCCGCAGGTGGTGTAGTAGAACAGGCAGTCGTCCCGCGACAGGTCGGCGTGCAGGCCGTGCTCCTTGAGGTGGGTGAGCAGCACGCCGCCGGTGCCGTGGATGATGCACTTGGGCACGCCGGTGGTGCCGCTGGAATAGAGGATGTACAGCGGCTGATCGAAGGGCACGGCGACGAAATCGGGCTCGCCGCCGGGGCTGTAGAAGTCGTCCCAGAGCGCGACGTGGGCCCGGGTCTGATACTCCTCGGGCCGGGCTTGCGGGCGGGCATACGGCACGATGATCAGTTGTTGCAGGGACGGCAGCCGTTCGAGGATTTCATTGAGCTTGCTGCTTTGGTCGATGACCTTGCCGGCGTAGCGGTAACCGGCGCAGGTGATCAGCACCTTGGGTTCGATCTGGCCGAAGCGGTCGATCACGCCCTGGGTGCCGAAGTCCGGCGAGGAGCACGACCAGATGGCGCCGAGGCTGGTGGTGGCGAGCATGCCTACCAGGGTTTGCCAGGTGTTGGGCATGCACGCGGCCACCCGGTCCCCTACGCCCACGCCGGCCGCCCGCAGGCTGCGTTGCAGGCCGGCGACATGGCGGGCCAGTTCGGCGTAGGTAAGTTGCTCGCGCTGGCCGTCTTCGCTGATCGCGACCACGGCGGGGTGATCGTCGCGGCGGCGCAGCAGGTGTTCGGCAAAGTTCAGGGTAGCGCCGGGAAACCACTGGGCGCTGGGCATCTCGGCGTCTTCGATCAGCACCGCGCTGGGCGGCGTGCGGAACTGCACCTCAAAAAACTCGACAATCGACTGCCAGAAGTCCGGGCGCTGGTCGATGCTCCACTGGTGCAGGGCCGGGTAGTCGCCGATCTGCAAGGCATGGCGATCATTGATGAAGCGCCGGAACTGATCCATCCGGGTGTTGTGGATGCGTTCGGGGGAGGGTTGCCAGAGTATTTCGGACATAAGGAAATCTCTTTTTTATTATCTGATCTATCTAACGAAACCGATCAAAATGTGGGAGCGGGCTTGCTCGCGAATGCGGTGTATCAGGCAGTAATTCAGGCACTGACACACCGCATTCGCGAGCAAGCCCGCTCCCACATTTGAGCTGCGGTGTCTTGGGAATCGTCGTTTACTGGGCCAGCCAGCCACCGTCGATATTCCATGCCGCGCCCCGCACCTGGCTGCCGGCTTCGCTGCACAGGAACAGCACCAGCTCCCCCAATTGCGGCGGTGTCACGAACTCCAGCGACGGCTGCTTCTCCGCCAGCAAATCCTGCTGCGCCTGCTGCGGGTCAACCCCGCTGGCAATGCGGTCATCAATCTGCTTCTGCACCAGCGGCGTCAGCACCCAGCCCGGGCAGATGGCATTGCAGGTGACATTACTCTGGGCGGTCTCCAGGCCCACCACCTTGGTCAGCCCGATCACCCCGTGCTTGGCAGCGACGTAAGCCGCCTTGCCCACCGAACCCACCAGCCCATGCACCGAGGCGATATTGACGATCCGCCCCCAACCCTTGGCTTTCATGCCCGGCAGGCTCAAACGCGTGCTGTGGAACACCGACGACAGGTTGATCGCAATGATCGAATCCCAGCGCTCCACCGGGAATTCGTCCACCGGCGCCACATGCTGGATCCCGGCGTTGTTCACCAGAATGTCGATGCCGCCAAACTCGCGCTCGGCGTAGGCGATCATCTCGGCGATCTGCGCCGGGTCGCTGACGTCGGCTGGATGATGCCCGACCTTGCCGCCGAAGGCCTGCACCTGGGCGATCACCGCGCTGGCATCGCCGAAGCCGTTGAGGATCAGGTTGGCGCCGGCCTTGGCCAGGCTCAGGGCAATGCCCAGGCCGATGCCGCTGGTGGAACCGGTGACCAGGGCGGTCTTGCCGTTCAATGTCGTCATATCAACCTCACACAATGCCGGTGGCGTAGAAAGTACCAATCACCACGAACACCGCGAGGGTCTTGATGATCGTGATGCCGAAAATATCTTTATAGGCTTCGCGGTGGGTCAGCCCGGTGACCGCCAGCAGCGTGATCACGGCGCCGTTGTGGGGCAGGGTGTCCATGCCGCCGCTGGCCATGGCCGCGACCCGGTGCAGTACTTCAAGGGGGATATTGGCCGCATGGGCCGCTGAAATAAAGCTCTCCGACATGGCCGCCAGCGCGATGCTCATGCCGCCCGAGGCGGAACCGGTGATGCCGGCCAGCAGGGTCACGGTAATCGCTTCGTTGACCAGTGGGTTGGGAATGCCCTTGAGCCAGTCCGCCAGCACCAGGAAGCCCGGCAGCGAGGCGATCACCGCACCAAAACCGTATTCCGAAGCGGTGTTCATCGCCGCCAGCAGCGCGCCGCTGACGGCACTCTTGCTGCCCTCGGCGAGCTTGCTGCGAATCGCCGAGAAGCCGAACACCAGCACCACGATAATCCCCACCAGCAACGCCGCCTGCACCGCCCAGATTGCCGTGAGCTTGGCGACTTCGGTCTGCACCGGCGCGCTCATGCCCGGCAGGCTGAGGGTGTGGGTCTTGCCGTACCACAGCGGAATCCAGTGGGTGAACAGCAGGTTCATGATGCCCACCAGCAACAGCGGCGACAGCGCGATCCAAGGATTGGGCAGCTTGATGTCTTCGGCGGTTTCCGGCTCGTTGCGCAGCTCGGTCCCATAGCCTTCACCGGCGCGCTGGGCCTTGTTGCGCTGGCGGGCCAGGTACAGCATGCCGGCGCAGAACACGAAGATGGTGCCGATCAGCCCCAGCCACGGCGCGGCCCAGGCGGTGGTGTTGAAGAAGGTGCTGGGGATGATGTTCTGGATCTGCGGCGTGCCGGGCAGGGCGTCCATGGTGAACGAGAACGCGCCGAGGGCGATGGTCGCCGGCAGCAGGCGCTTGGGGATATTGCTCTGGCGGAACATCTCGGCGGCAAACGGGTACACCGCGAACACCACCACGAACAGCGACACGCCGCCGTAAGTCAGCAGGGCGCACACCAGCACGATCACCAGCATCGCCTGGCGGGTGCCGAGCAACTGGATCGCGGCGGCGACGATGGAGCGCGAGAAGCCGGAGATTTCAATCAGCTTGCCGAACACCGCACCGAGCAGGAATACCGGGAAATACAGCTTGAGGAAGCCGACCATTTTCTCCATGAACACCCCGGTGAACGCGGGAGCGACGGCGGAAGGGTCGGTGAGCAGCACGGCGCCGAGGGCGGCGATGGGGGCGAACAGGATGACGCTGTAGCCACGGTAGGCGGCCAGCATCAGCAGCGCCAGGGCGGCGAGGGCAATGATCACACTCATGGTGTGTCTCCATCTGATTGTTATTTTTGTGGGGGTGAGGCGGTGGGGAGGGCTATAGCGAGATGTGTGCCAAGTTATTAACCTGTTGAAATATATAGATAAATTCTTGATCTGTGAGAGCGTTCTCAAGTTTTGTCCCGAATTTGAGACTGTTGGAGATCAAATGTGGGAGCGGGCTTGCTCGCGAATGCGGTGTATCAGGCAGTAATTCAGGCACTGACACACCGCATTCGCGAGCAAGCCCGCTCCCACATGGGATTTTCTCTGTATTTGGAATTGTGTCTCTTTTTGGAGACTAGGCGATGCCCAAGGCAACCATTTTCTTGTACAAGGTCGACCGACCCAGCCCCAGCCGCTTCGCCGCCTCCACCACATTCCCCTCACAGTGCTTCAACGCCGCCCCAATCACCTGCCGATCAAACCGCTCCCGGGCCGCGCTGAAACTCTCGCCCTCAACGGTCTCTACCGAACTCTGCTCAACCGGGCTGAACGTACCAATCGCCGCGCGAATTTCACTGGCATCCAGCACCAGGTCATCACTCAACAGTGCCGCCCGCTCCAGCACATTGCGCAACTCGCGGATATTCCCCGGCCACGCATGCTGCGCCAATAACGCCAAGGCCTCGCGGTCCAGCTCATGCTGGCTGCGCAACTCCTCCAGAATCGCCTCGCTCAACGCCGGCAAATCATCCAGCCGCGCGCGCAACGGCGGCACCTGGATCGGCAGCACATTCAGCCGGTAATACAGGTCCGCCCGAAACTCGCCGCGCTTGATTGCCGCTTCCAGGTCCATGGACGTGGCCGCAATCACCCGCACATCACTGTGGATCATCTCGTTGGAGCCCACCGGCTCGAACTCTTTCTCCTGCAACACCCGCAGCAATTTGCTTTGCAGTGGTAGCGGCATGTCGCCGATCTCATCCAGAAACAGCGTGCCGCCCTGGGCAATCTGCAACTTGCCGGGTCGGCCCTTGCGGTCGGCACCGGTAAATGCGCCGGGCGCGGTGCCGAAGAATTCCGCCTCCAGCAAATCATGCGGGATGGCTGCGCTGTTGATGCTGACGAAAGCTTTATGGGCGCGAGGCGATGCACCGTGAATCGCCTGGGCCAGCAGCTCCTTGCCGGTCCCGGTTTCCCCCAGCAGCAACACTGGCGACTCCGCGCTCGCACTGCGCCGCGCCCGACGTTTGACTTCCAGGCTGGCCGCGCTGGTGCCGATAAAGTGCGCGAAGTTGTATTTACTCTGCCGCGACCTCAGCAGCGACCGAGTGGAAGCCAGTTCCCGCTGCATGCTCAGGTAACGCTCGATCAGCGGCGACAGGTTGCGCAGCTCATCAAACAACGCAAACCCGATGGCGCCGATCACCTTGCCGGCGTCGTCATGGATCGGCAGGCGCATCACCACCAGCGGGCCTTTGGGCGTGTCCTGAATATCCAGCAATATCGGCTGGTCGTTACGCACCACCTGGCGCAACAGGCTGTTGGAAATCACCTGCTCGCAGGGTTGCCCGATGGCTTCGTCGGCGCTTTTCAGGCCGAAGCGCTTGGCGTAGCGCTCGTTCATCCAGACGATGTTCGCGTCACCGTCGACAATCACCGTGCCTTCGCTGGACTGCTCGATGATCTCGAACAGCGACTGGATCGCCAGGCCGCGAACGTATTGGTAATCCTTGAGGCTGCCACTGGTGCTCATGGGTGCGCCGCCGCGAGGAGTTCCCGGGTGTAAGGGTGTTGAGGCGCGGCAAACACTTCATCGCTGGGCCCGCGTTCCACCACCTTGCCGTCCTTGATCACGATCATGTCGTGGGCCAGGGCCCGCACCACCGCCAGGTCATGGCTGATAAACAGGTACGTCAGGCCGTACTTTTCCTGCAGCTCAAGCAGCAGGGCGACCACCTGTTTCTGCACGGTACGGTCCAGCGCCGAGGTGGGTTCGTCCAGCAGGATCAGCGCCGGCTTGAGCACTAGCGCACGGGCGATGGCGATGCGCTGGCGCTGGCCGCCGGAGAATTCATGGGGGTAGCGATGGCGGCTGGCAGGGTCCAGGCCCACATCTTCCAGCACGCGAATCACTTGGGCTTCGCGGTCCTTGAGGCTGCACGGCGCATGCACTTCCAGGCCTTCGCTGATGATCTGCGCCACCGACATCCGCGGGCTGAGGCTGCCGAACGGGTCCTGGAACACCACCTGCATCTGCTTGCGCCACGGTTGCATCTGCTTTTGCGTCAGGCCGTCGAGGGCCTCGCCCTGGAAGCGAATCGTGCCGCTGGAATCCAGCAGCCGCAGAATCGCCTGGCCCAGGGTGGATTTGCCCGAGCCGGACTCGCCGACAATCCCCAGTGTCTTGCCGCGCTGTACCTCCAGGCTGATGCCATCCACCGCTTGCAGGTACTGCTTGCGCCGGAACAGCCCGCCACCCAGCGGGAACTGCACACTCAGGTTATCCACCTGCAACACCGTCTCCCGCGCCTCGTGGTTCAAGACGATGCCTGCCGGTTCAGCATCCAGCAGCAGGCGGCTGTAAGGGTGCTGCGGGGCGCAGAACAGGGTTTCGCAATCCGCCTGTTCGACAATCTCCCCGGCCTTCATCACGCACACCCGCTGGGCAATGCTGCGCACCAGGTTGAGGTCGTGGCTGATCAGCAGCAGCGACATGCCCAGGCGTTGTTGCAGGGACTTGAGCAGCAGCAGGATCTTGCGCTGCACCGTCACATCCAGTGCAGTCGTCGGCTCATCGGCAATCAGCAGTTCCGGTTCACAGGCCAGGGCCATGGCGATCATCACCCGCTGGCGCTGGCCGCCGGAGAGTTGGTGGGGGTAGGCCTTGAGGCGTTCCCGGGGCTTCTGGATGCCCACCAGTTCGAGCAATTCAAGGATCCGCGCCTGGGCCTGTTTGCCGCCCAGGCCCTTGTGCAACAGCAGGGTTTCGCCGATCTGCTTCTCGATGCTGTGCAGCGGATTCAGGGACGTCATCGGCTCCTGGAAGATCATCGCAATCCGGTTGCCCCGCAGTTTTTGCAGGGTGGCGGGCGAGGCGCCGAGCAGTTCCTGGCCGCGATAGCGCACCGAGCCGGTGGTTTCGGTGCCGGCTTCGGGCAGCAGTTGCAGGATCGAATGGGCGGTCACCGATTTGCCCGAACCCGACTCGCCCACCAGCGCCAGGCACTCGCCGGGGCGCACGTCCAGGCACAGCTTGCGCACCACGGTCTGGCCGTTGAAGGCGACACTCAGGTCGCGAATCTCGATCAGGTTTTCAGTCATCTCAACGGCCTTCATGAGCGTGGGTCGAAGGCGTCACGCAACGCCTCGCCGATAAACACCAGCAACGACAGGATCAGCGCCAGGGTGAAAAACGCGGTCAGTCCCAGCCACGGCGCTTGCAGGTTCTGCTTGCCCTGGGCGATCAGCTCACCCAGTGACGCGCTGCCGGCGGGCATGCCGAAACCGAGGAAATCCAGGGCGCTCAGGGTAGAAATCGCCCCGGTCAAAATGAACGGCAAGTAGCTCAGGGTGGCGGTCATCGCATTCGGCAGGATATGCCGGCGGATGATCTTGCCGTCCCCCAGGCCCAACGCCCGCGCGGCCTTGACGTACTCCAGGTTGCGCCCCCGCAGGAACTCGGCGCGCACCACGTCCACCAGGGCCAGCCAGGAAAACAGCGCCATGATCCCCAGCAGCCACCAGAAATTCGGTTCGACAAAGCCTGACAGGATGATCAACAGATACAGCACCGGCAGCCCGGACCACACTTCCAATATTCGTTGCCCGAGCAAGTCGACCCAGCCGCCGTAATATCCCTGCAAGGCACCGGCGGCGATGCCGATGGCGGCGCTGATGGCGGTGAGGGCCAGGGCAAACAGGATCGACACCCGGGCGCCGAAGATCACCCGCGCCAGCACGTCGCGGGATTGGTCATCGGTGCCCAGCCAGTTCACGCTCGATGGCGGGCTGGGGGCAGGGCGGGTCAGCTCATAGTTGGGGGTGTCGTCGCTGAACGGGATTGGCGGGAACAGCATCCAGCCGCCGTCCTTCTTGATCAGGTTCTGCACGTATTCACTGCGGTAATCCGCCTGGAACGGCAGTTGCCCGCCGAACTCCTGCTCGGTGTAGCGCTTGAACACCGGGAAATACAGTTCGTTCTGGTAGCTGAGCACCAGGGGTTTGTCATTGGCGATCAACTCGCCGCCGAGGGTCAGAATAAACAGGCCGATAAACAGCCACAGCGACCACCAGCCGCGGCGGTTTTTCTTGAAGCGTTCAAAGCGCCGCCGGGCCACGGGAGAGAGCTTGAGCATCAGGCGTTCCTCGCGGCGAAGTCGATACGCGGGTCCACCAGGGTGTAGCAGAGGTCACCGATGAGTTTTATCAAAAGGCCAAACAGCGTGAAGATAAACAACGAACCGAACACCACCGGATAGTCCCGTGAAACCGCCGCTTCGTAGCTCATGCGACCGAGGCCATCGAGGGAGAAAATCACCTCGATCAGCAGCGAACCGGCAAAGAACACCGCGATAAATGCCTGGGGAATCCCCGAGATCACCAACAGCATGGCATTGCGGAACACATGCCCGTAAAGCACCCGGCGTTCACTCAAGCCTTTGGCCCGGGCGGTGACCACGTACTGGCGGGTGATTTCATTGAGGAACGAGTTTTTCGTGAGGATGGTCAAGGTGGCGAAGCCGCCGATCACCAGGGCGCTGACCGGCAGTACCAGGTGCCAGAAGTAATCGGCGATCTTGCCGACGGTGCTCAACTGGTCGAAGTTTTCCGAGACCAGCCCGCGCACCGGGAACCAGTTCAACGAGGTGCCGCCGGCGAACACCACGATCAGGAACATCGCAAACAGGAACGCCGGCATCGCATACCCAATCACGATCGCGGTGCTGCTCCACACATCAAAACTGCTGCCATGGCGCACCGCCTTGCGAATCCCCAGCGGGATCGACACCAGGTAGGTGATCAAGGTGGCCCACAGGCCGAGGGAAATGGTCACCGGCATCTTTTCCAGGATCAGGTCGGTCACGCTTTTGCCACGGAAGAAACTGTTGCCGAAGTCCAGCTGGGCGTAGCTCTTGAGCATCAGCCACAGGCGTTCCGGCGCGGGCTTGTCGAAGCCGTATTGTTTTTCGATGTCCTTGATCAGTTTCGGGTCCAGGCCACGGCTGGCCCGTGAGCCGCTGCTGAGGCTTTCGGCAGACGAGCCGCCGACGCCACCGCCGCCGATGCCTTGCAGGTGGGCGATGGCCTGTTCCACCGGCCCGCCGGGCGCGGCCTGCACGATAACGAAATTCACCAGCAGGATAATCACCAGGGTGGGAATGATCAGCAGCAGGCGCCGCACGATATAGGCAAACATCAGCGGGCTCCCGGGCGTTTGGTCAGTTCGGCTTTCATCTGTTCATTGGTCAGCGGCGTGGGGCTGATTTCCCACCAGGTTTCCAGGGCCTCATCGGTCTTGGCTTCCACGGCCGGGCGGCCGAAGCGGTTCCACCACGCGGCGGAGGTGCCCGGCGGGTAGTAGTTGGGGATCCACAGGTAATTCCATTGCAGCACGCGGTCCAGGGCGTGGGCGTAACTGAGCATCAGCGACTGGGTATCAGCCTTGACCAGGCCGTTGATCAGGCTGTCGACGGCCGGGTCTTTCAGCACCATGTAGTTGTTGGCGCCGGTATCAAACGCGGCGGCCGAACCGAAGTAGTTGTACAGCTCCATCCCCGGCGAAGTGGTAACCGGGAAGCCGGTGACGATCATGTCGTAGTCCCGGGCCATCAGGCGGTTGACGTATTGCGAGGAGTCAATGCGGCGGATGTTGAGGGTGATGCCGATCTGCGCCAGGTTGCGCTTGTACGGCAACAACAGGCGCTCAAGGCCGTTCTGGGCGTTGAGGAAGGTGAACTCCAGCGGCTCGCCCTCGGCATTCACCAGCTTGTCACCGTCGGGCTTCCAGCCGGCCTGTTCCAGCAGGGCCAGGGCTTGCAGCTGCTTGTCGCGGATCATCCCGGTACCGTCGGTGGTGGTGGCCTTGAACACCTGGGTGAAGACTTCGTCGGGAATCTGCCCGCGCAAAGGTTCCAGGATCGCCAGTTCCTGGGCGTCCGGCAGTTGGGTCGCCGCCAGCGGGCTGTTGGAGAAGAAGCTTTGCTGACGGATGTACATGTTGCGCATCATCTGCCGGTTGGCCCACTCGAAGTCCCACAGCATGGCCAGGGCCTGGCGCACGCGGCGGTCCTTGAACATCGGTTTTTGCACGTTGAACACGTAGCCCTGGGCCGGCTGCGGTGCCTCCTTGGCCAGGTGCGCGCGTTGCAGGCGGCCATCATCGAGGGCCGGGCCGTTGTAGCCGATGGAGTAGCCGGTGGCGGAGAATTCGCGGTTGAAGTCGTAGGCACCGCCCCGCAGGACCTGGCGCGCGACTTCGGTGTCGCCGAAGTATTCCAGGCTCAGGTGATCGAAGTTGTACAGGCCACGGCTGATGGGCAGGTCCTTGCCCCACCAGTTCGGGTCACGCTTGAACGTGATGGTGTTGCCGGCATCCACCTTACTGATGGTGTAGGGGCCGCTGCCGAGGGGAATCTCGTAGCCGCCGCCGTCGGCGAAGTTGCGGGTCTTCCACCAATGCTCGGGGAACACCGGCAGGGTCGCGACATCCAGGGGCAGGGTGCGGTTTTCGTTGCTTGCGAAATCGAAGCGCACCTGGCGCGGGCCTTCGACTTCGACGTGTTTGACGTCGGCGAACAGCGTGCGGTAGCGCAGGCTGCCCTGGGTCATCAGCAGGTCAAAGGAGTAACGCACGTCTTCGGCGGTGATCGGTTGGCCATCGGCGAAACGCGCCTTGGGGTTCAGGTAGAAACGCAGGGACAGACCGTCGTCTGACCGCTCCATCTTTTCCGCCACCAGGCCGTAGACCGTGTAGGGCTCGTCCAGCGAACGCAGGGCCAGGGGCGAATACAGCCAGCCGTCGACCTGGCTGACCCCGATGCCTTTGTCGCCATAAGGCAGTACATGGTCGTAGCGCCCGATTTCGATCGCCGAACGCCGCAGGCTGCCGCCCTTGGGGGCATTGGGGTTGGCGTAGTCGAAATGGGTGAAGCCGGGTTGGTATTTGGCCGGCTCGCCGTACACGGTCAATGCCGATTGCGGCGCGGCGATCACGGCGGTGCTGGCCAGCAACAGGGCCAGGGTGGAGCAAAACAGGGTAGAAAAAGCGACTCGCATTATCAGCCTTGGGCGCCGGGTGAAGAGGTAAAGGGATTTGTACGCTATGCGCGTACGCCTCGCCAGTCATCACACTGTCACAGATGCACAACGGCCCACCAAAGGGCGGGCCGTTGTTTTAAACATTAGCGCGGACTGGATCAGTCCTGACGGCTGGTTACTTCCAGCAGGTGATAACCGAACTGGGTTTTCACTGGGCCTTGCACGGTGTTGACCGGGGCGCTGAATACGACGGTGTCGAATTCCTTGACCATTTGGCCCGGGCCGAACGAACCCAGGTCGCCGCCTTGGCGGCTGGACGGGCAGGACGAGTTGGCTTTGGCAACTTCGGCGAAGTCGGCGCCGCCTTCGATTTGCGCTTTCAGTTCGTTGCACTTGTCTTCGGTGGCAACGAGGATGTGACGGGCGGTGGCTTTGGCCATGAGGGGTATCTCCTTGGGTAAAAATGCTGAGCGTACCGGATTCAGGTGGTTATTTCCTGGCAAAGTTCCCCTGGGTTGCCTGGACGGTCAGGATCGGGCCATTACGCCGCTGTGGGTCAGCCAATCGATAAACAGCGCAAACAGCTCCGCCTGGGAGTTGATTTCAAGCTTGGTATACAAATGCTTGCGGTGCATGCGCACGGTTTCCGGGGAAATGCCCAGCACCTGCGCGGTGGATTTCACCGAGTGCCCACGCAATATCAGATGGGCGATTTCCCGTTCGCGCACGGTCAATACGCCGCTGCCAAAATGCATGAACGCCGCTTCAATCTGCTGATGCACCTGGGTCTGGGTGAAGGCCTCGTCGCTGATCACCTTGCACAGCCCGCCCGTGGTGCCGAAGCGGCGCAGCAGTTCGCGCACGATGGGTTGGGCGGTTCGTTGCAGTGCCAGTTGTTCGTCGCTGAACTGGCCGGCACTCAGCCCCTGGAACATGCACAACGAAATCTTGCTGTTGGGGCACAGGTCGACGATGTAGTAGCTCTCCTGGGCGCCGCCGCTGCGCAGGTAGTAGGTTTTGTAGTACTCGCTGTTGAAGAAATCGTCCGGGGCGATCTGCGCCAGATGGTAGAAACCTTCGGCCAGGCCCTTGTCTACCGCGAGGCAGAACGGGTCCAGCAGGTAGCCCCGGGAGAAGTAACGGTTGATGATCTCTTCGTAGTGCGGCCGGGGGATGCCTTGCTGGTAGAGCAAGTGTGGCGCCTGGCCCTGGCGCTCCAGGCTGATCATCATCGATTCGATAGGGGTCAGCGCACTGAGGGCGCAGGCCAGGTGTTCAAGGAATGACGCTTCGTCGACGCTGGCGAAGGCGTGGGCCAACGCACCATTCCAGGCGTCAAGCACCTGGAAGGACGGGGCAGGGCAGTGATCGGCATGCTCGTTCATGCCGGCCAGTCTACCCGCCGGCCAGGGCCCCGGCAAAAGCACCGGGGCGCCCAGGCTCATCGGCCTTGATACTCGCCGCTCTGGCGCAGCTCTTCGGCGGTGTCGAGGATGCACTGGCGCAGGATTTCCACCACTTGATCCACCTGGGCATGGGTGATGATCAGCGGCGGCGACATCACATTCAGGTGGCCAATGGGCCGTACCAGCAAGCCTTTGGCCTGGGCCCGCAGGTGGATCTTCTCGCCGATGTTCACCGCGTCCGGCAGCAGCGCCTTGGTGTGCTTGTCGGCGACGAACTCAATGCAGGCCATCAGCCGCTGGCAGCGCACATCGCCCACCAGCGGCAGGCTGGCCAGGGTTTGCAGGCGCTGTTCGAGGTACACGCCGACGTCTTCGACATGGGCCAGCAGTTTCTCCCGCTCGATGATCTCGATGTTCTTCAGCGCCGCCACGCAACTCACCGGGTGGCCGCTGTAGGTGAAGCCGTGGGTAAAGCAGCGGCCCTTGCCCGGCTCGCCGATCACTTGCCAGATGCGATCCGAGAAAATACACGCGCCCAACGGCAGGTAGCCGGACGTCAGGCCCTTGGCGGTGGTGATGATGTCCGGTTGCATGTCGAACACTTCCTGGGAGGCGAAGAATTTTCCCAGCCGGCCGAAGGACGTCACCACTTCATCCGCCACGTAGAGCAGGTCATAACGTTGGCAGACTTCCCACATGCGCCGGTGGTAACCCTTGGGCGGAATGATCACGCCGCCCGAGCCCATGATCGGTTCGGCAAAGAACGCGGCCACTTTGTCGGCGCCGATGGTCAGGATCTTGTCTTCGAACTCATCCACCAGGAAATCGAGGAACTGCGCCTCGCTCATGCCCTGCGGCGCCCGGTAGTAGTTGGGGCATGAAATGTGGTGGAACAAGTCGCTCATGAAATCGAATTCCGGCGCGCGGTCGGCGGCCTTGTTGCCGATGGACATCGTGAGGAACGTCGAGCCGTGATACGCACTGAAGCGCGAGATGATGTGTTTCTTCTCATGCTTGCCGCGACTGTTCTGATAGAACTGCACCAGACGATAGGCGGTATCGACAGCCGTGGAACCGCCGGTGGTCAGGAACACATGATCAAGATCGCCGGGAGCCAGGCCGGCAAGCTTGGCGCACAGTTCGATAGCGGTGACGTTGGCCATGTCGCAGAACGGGTTGGAGTACGCCAGCTGGCGAACCTGGTTGGCGATGGCGTCTGCCATTTCCTCGCGGCCCAGGCCGATATTCGTACACCACATGCCGCCGACCGCATCCAGGTAGCGGTTGCCGGCGGTGTCGTAGATGTAGGCGCCGTCACCCGCCGCGATATTCAGTGAGCCTTGTTCACGGTGTTCGTCGAACATATGAAAACCGTGCATGTAATGGGCCTTGTCGGCGGCGTCCAGTTGGTCGTGGTCGAACTGGGCGAAAAAGTCAGGATTTGGCAGGGTCATGGCGTTTACCTTCAATGGCTGGGTTTCACTTGCCGGTCTTCACGGCATTCCAGGTACGGGTGATCAGGCGCACGGCGGCTTGGGACTGGCTTTTCTGGGTGAACAAGCGCTGCATCGTCGCCGGGTCCGGGTAGATGGCCGGGTTGTCGCGAATATCGGCATTTACAAAGGGCTTGGAGGCCAGGTTGCTGTTGGCGTAGTGAATGGTGTTGCTGACGCCGGCGATCACTTGCGGTTGCAGGAGGAACTCGATGAACTTGTGGGCATTCGCCACATGGGGTGCGTCGGCCGGGATGTAGAAGTTATCGAACCAGATCAGCGAGCCTTCCCTTGGGATGAAGTAACCCAGGTTGACCTTGGCCCCGGCTTCCGCCGCCCGGGCCTGGGACGTGGCGTAGTCGCCGGACCAGGTGGTGGCCATGCACAGCTCGCCATTGGCCAGGCCGTTGATAAAGCCGCTGGAGTCGAATTTGCGGATGTACGGGCGCACGGCCATCAGCACGTCCTGAGCGGCCTTGAGGTCTTTGGGCGCCACGCTGTTGGGGTCCAGGCCGAGGTAGGTCAGGGCCAGCGGGATCATGTCGGTAGGGGAGTCCATGAAGGTGATGCCACAGTCGGCGAAGCGCGAAACGATCTTGGGATCGAAGATCATCGCCAGGGAGCCGATGGGCGCATCCGGCATGCGTTCCTTGATCTTGTCGATGTTGTAGGTCACGCCATTGCTGCCCCAGGTGTAAGGCGCGGAATAGGTCACGCCCGGATCATGGGTTTCCAGGCTTTTCAGCACTTGCGGGTCTAGGTTGTTCCAGTCCGGCAGCAGCGCTTTGTTGAGGGGCCGGAAGGCCTTGGCCTTGATCAGCAGCGGCACCAGGGACGCGTTGAGCACCACCAGGTCATAACCCGAGCGCCCGGAGAGCAGCTTGCCCTGCACGGTTTCGTAGGAGTCGTAGGTGTCGTAGATCACCTTGATACCAGTGGTTTTCTCGAAGTCGGCGAGGGTGTGTTCCCCGATGTAATCGGCCCAGTTGTAGATGCGCAAGGTGTTGCCCGGGTCGTCAGCGGCCTGGCTGACGGACGTTGATGCAAGCAAGACAGCGCTGAACAGGGCGATAACGGCTTTATGCATGGCGAACCCACCTTGATGTTGTGCTTGTTGTCAGGCCGAGGGGCTGATCGCACTTTCAGGCAGGTGGCGGGTGGGGCGCCATACCCCGTTCGGGTAGGAGGCGGTCAGGGCAGTACGATGTAGTCGTTTCGCGTGATGACCGGGCGGTGTACGCCGCGTTCCAGGTGGATGTAGCGCCCGTCTGCCAGGTCGATGGGCAGGCAGTCGTCGATATCCAGTACGCCATCGGTGTGGGATTGCGTCCAGTGCGTGAGCATCTGCTGTTTGCCTTGGGCTGCCGCCTCCCTGGCCGTGCGCGCAACCACCAGCAGGTAGTGGTGTGCCTCGCCAAAGACGTTCGATTCATACCCGCCCAGGTTGATGAAGTACAGGCGCGGCGCCCCGGCGTTCGGCGCCAGGTGGCTGAGCTGGACTTTCCAGCCGTCAACGCCATCCACCGTCATCCAGGAGTCGATATGCACACCTTTCTGGCTGCCGAACCAGCCCTCGCGCAGTTGCGGGTAGGCGGCTTCCAGGGTGTCGGCGACGGCGAACACCACATCATGCACTTCGATTTTCGCCCGGGGGTGCTTACCCCCCAACATGACCACAAACAGCATTGCAGGCCCTTTCTATGGCTGGGATGGAAAGGGCCACCTTCCTTCGATTGAACCCTTTTGTCCAGTCGGTGCCACACTGTTAATTCGCAAATTCATCAGGAGGTTGTCATGCGCACCATTGATCTGGCCGGCGTACCCGTCCCTGTCATCGGCCAGGGGACCTGGCGCATGGGCGAGGATCCCGGCAAGCGCAGCGCCGAAGTGGCCGCGTTGCAACTGGGTATCGATGAGGGCATGACCCTGATCGATACCGCTGAAATGTATGGCGAAGGCGGTGCCGAAGAAGTCGTCGGCGAGGCGATTCGCGGCAAGCGCGACCAGGTGTTCCTGGTCAGCAAGGTGTACCCGCACAATGCCAGTCACAAGGGCATTCCACGTGCATGTGAGGCCAGTCTCCAGCGCCTGGGCACCGACTACATTGATCTGTATCTGTTGCATTGGCGTGGGCAATACCCCCTTGAAGAAACGGTAGAAGCCTTCGAGCGCTTGCGTGAGGCAGGCAAAATCGGTCGTTGGGGTGTGTCCAACTTTGATGTGGCAGACCTGCAGGAGCTGGCTTCCCCGGCCTGTGCCACCAATCAGGTGCTCTACAACATCGAGGAGCGCGGCATCGAGTTCGACCTGCTGCCATGGTGGCAGCAACACAATTTACCCTTGATGGCCTACTGTCCCATCGCCCAGGGTGGCGAGCTGTTGGCCAGCCCGACCCTCAAGCAAATTGCCCGTCGCCACGAGGTCACACCCGCCCAGGTTTCCCTGGCCTGGGTCTTGCGCCAGGACGGTGTGATCGCGATTCCCAAGGCTGTTACGCCAGAGCATGTCCGGCTCAATGCCGCAGCGGCGAAGCTGGTGCTTGATGAGCACGACCTGGACGCGATTGACCGGGTTTTTGGGGCGCCGAAGCGCAAGCATCCTTTGGCGATGGTCTAGTGGCCGACAGAAACGGTGCCGTCCATGGCGATGCCGTTTCTGTTTCGGTGGCTGCTTAGCCGGCTACCGGGCTGCGCCAGTCATCAGAGCCAGAGGTACCGGAGACCTCATGGGTCCAGACGATTTTCCGGTAAGTGAAATACACATCCTCCAGGTGCGTGAAGTGTGCGTTGTTCGGGTCTTGGCAGTTGGGCATCCGTGACTGGATGTCCACCAGGATCGCGTCTTCCAACTCGATGGTGAAGTAGTGTTCCTGGGTTCCGGCTGAAGAGGTTCGGTACCACTCAAGGCGGCACTTGACCATTTCCCCGGAGGTCAATGCGCTGAACAGCAATGGCGACGATTTATCGAATACCTTGCTGATCATCAGGGGCTTGTGCACACGCTGGCCGGTGGGCTGGCCGGATTGCGGGTCACGGGGAATGATCACCTGGTGCTGGAATGCTTCCACCAGGATCTGGTCTTCATGGCCTTCCTGGTAAATGTTGCCGACCGAGTCCTGGGTGAACGTGCCTGCCGTGATCAAGCCTTGCTTGGTGCCGGTGATGGATAGGTACGCGGGTGTTGGCATGACGGTTTTCCTTGCCTGATAAATGAGGTCGTCCCGGCCGACGGACTTGCCGGCCGGGTAATGCTCGATATCAAGAAGCGTGCCGGAAAGTTCGAGCGTCAATGAAAGCAGGGGGGGTTAAGGTTTTATTGGTTTTCATTTTGAGCGGCATTAAAGGTTTTAATTCGATTTAGTTGTATTTGTTTGCGCAGGGGTGTGCAGTTAGTTGCTCATGTTGATGGGCGTTGTTATTCGCAGAGTTCACCTCATTAATGATGAAGCCTATCGCTTTGGCTGCGCAAATTCTTGCGCGTCGGTGATTTTTCTATTCTTGTAGGAAACTCCTTAACTGCTATTTGGTGGCTTGAACAATGCTTTTTGCATGGATAAGGTTCGTGCTCTTCTCGTAGGGAAGGCAAACTTTAATCAATGTCCTGATGTGCGCTTGAATGGCCATTAGTTCACTGAACATGTTCAGGAAAGTAAAGTGCGGCCCATAATGGTTTACTCAGACAGGCTTTCCGATTATTACCTCGAACTTGCGCAGGCACCCAACTCGAAAACGAGTTATGCGGGGGCCGATATGCGTTTTTCGACCGAGTATGAGGCGCTTGAAACTGAACTGGGCAAGGCGCACTCCATTCACGGAAACAGTCAGCCTGACTGGCAATGGGTCGTGGAAAAAAGCGAGGCGCTGTTACGCCACCAGTCCAAGGACTTGCGGGTCGCTGTCTGGTTGACCTGGGCCTTGCATCAGCGCGAGTCCTTCCCCGGGCTACTCGCAGGCCTCGGATTGCTGCGCTACCTCTGTGAGCATCATTGGGCGGTCGTTTATCCGGGCAAGCTGCGTACCCGCAGTGCCGCCTTTGGCTGGCTGGTCCCGCGCCTCGAGCAGGTGCTTGCACAACCTGTTTCGTTCAAGGATCAGCGGCCCTTGTTCCACTGCATGCTCGAACACCTGGAGCGGCTGGACGAGTTGTGGACCGAACACCTTCTCGAAGATGCGCCACTGTTACTGCCGGTTCGCAGGCAGCTGTCGGACCGATTGCAACAGTCCACCGAAAGCGAGCCTCCAGCAGGCGGTAGCACAGGGGTGATCGCCCATATCAGGCAGGTCGCGACTCAGTTGATGGCGCCCGAGCCCATTGTGGAAAACGAAAAGGACGCCCACAAGCTGCTGCGCACGCTGCAGGAACATGCCCGGCCCTTGTCGGCCTGGTGGCAGCGCCAGAATGCCACTGACCTGCGCGCACTGCGTCTGAACCGAACGTTGACCTGGCTGACGATCACCAGTCTTCCGGACTGTGACAGCGAACAGGTAACGCCTTTGCGCGGGCCGGCGCCCGACAAGCTCAAGCGGTACCAGGAGCGCTTTGCCCAAGGGCAGCATACCGACCTGCTGCTGGAGCTTGAGGGCAGCCTGGCCGGAGCACCTTTCTGGTTCGACGGCTTGTACCGGGTGTGGGAGTGCCTGCAGGCACTCCAGGCCGACCTGGCCATGACCGAGCTGGAAGTGCACTTCGCGCTGTTGCTCCAGCGCTTGCCGGGGCTTGCACAGCTGCGCTTCCACGACGGAACACCCTTCGCCAACGACGTCACCCGTGGCTGGATCAACACCCAGGTTGCCCGCCATTTGCAAGCCCCGGTCCCACTCAGGTCGGCACCTGATGCCCCGGCTGCGCCTTGGGACAAAGCGTTGCACGACGTCATGCCCGTGCTGCGCAAGGACGGGTTCAAGGTGGCTGTGCGGTCCCTCAAGCAGGGCATGCAAACCGCAACAGGTGATCGTGCCCGGTTTCATTGGCGGCTTGGCCTGGCCAGGTTGTGTTTGCTGGCAGGCAAGCATGACCTGGCCAAAGTCCAGCTCGATCACCTGGACCACGAGCTGCAGCACTCAGGCCTGCAGCGCTGGGAGCCCGAGTTGGCGGTTGAAGTGCTGCAGCTCTTGCATGGCTGCTGTGACGTATTGCCCCAGAGCCATTCCGTGCGTGAGCGCAAGGAAGATGTCCATCGCAGGCTGTGCCACTTCGATCTCGAAGCGGTACTTGAATAGGCTTTCGAGCCCCCCGAAAAAGGAGAAACACCATGGCGAAAGAAGGTTCGGTAGCCCCCAGGGAACGCATCAATATCACGTTCAAACCCGCCGTTGGCACTGCGCAGGAAGAGGTCGAGCTGCCGTTGAAATTGCTGGTGCTTGGTGACTTCACCCAGCGTGAAGACCTGCGCAAGCTCGAAGACCGCAAGCCCGTCGGCATCGACAAGAACAGCCTCGACGAGGTGCTGGCCAAGCAGGCCTTGGGCCTGGCCTTGAGCGTCCCCAACCGGCTGCAGGATTCAGCCGAACCTGACGAGTTGGCGATCCGGGTCAGGATCAATTCGATGAAGGACTTCAATCCTGCACAGCTGGTTGAGCAGATACCCGAGCTGAAAAAGCTCATGGACCTGCGCGATGCACTTGTGGCGCTCAAGGGGCCGCTGGGCAACACGCCGAGCTTTCGAAAGGCCATTGAAAATGCCCTCGCCGATGACGATTCGCGCAAGCGGGTATTGGCTGAATTGGGGCTGGACAGCTCCGCCGTATGACTCTCTCAGTTAAAAGGACACTGACACCATGACTACCAGCCAAAGCCCGTTGCATGCGCCCATCACGGATGAGTACAGCATTCTCGACAACATCATTGCCCAGACCCGCCTCAACGCCGACGACGAGGCCTACAGCATTGCAAAGCGTGGAGTCTCGGCATTTATCGAGGAGCTGATCAAGCCGCAAAACAAGGGCGAGCCGGTCAAGAAGCGCCTGGTTGACCGGATGATTGCCGAGATTGACGCAAGGCTCAGCCAGCAAATGGATGAAATCCTGCACCATCCCGACTTCCAGGCACTGGAGTCTTCCTGGCGTGGCCTGCAGTTGCTGGTTGATCGCACCAATTTTCGTGAAAACATCAAGATCGAACTGCTCAGCGTCTCCCGCCAGGACCTGCTGGATGACTTCGAGGACTCACCGGAGGTGACTCAGTCCGGACTCTACAAGCACATCTACAGTGCCGAATACGGTCAGTTCGGCGGCCAGCCCGTAGGGGCAATCATCGCCAATTATTTCCTTTCCCCCAGTGCTCCCGATGTCAGGCTGATGCAGTATGTTTCCAGCGTGGCCTGCATGGCCCATGCACCGTTCATTGCGGCGGCCGGCCCTGGCTTCTTCGGCCTGGAGAGCTTTACCGGCCTGCCTGACCTCAAGGACCTGAAGGACCATTTTGAAGGGCCGCAGTTTGCCAAATGGCAGAGTTTTCGCCAGAGCGAAGATGCCCGCTACATCGGCCTCACCGTACCGCGCTTTCTATTGCGTACGCCGTACGATCCCGTTGATTGTCCGGTCAAGACGTTCGCCTACCAGGAACATGTGGCCAGCAGCCACGAACACTATCTGTGGGGTAATACGGCGTATGCCTTTGCTACCCGCTTGACGGACAGTTTCGCCCGGTATCGCTGGTGCCCGAACATTATCGGCCCGCAGAGTGGTGGTGCAGTGGAGGACTTGCCGCTGCATCACTTTCACAGCATGGGCGAGATCGAAACCAAGATTCCTACCGAGGTGCTGGTATCCGACCGACGCGAATACGAGCTGGCGCAAGAGGGCTTCATTGCCCTGACCATGCGCAAGGGCAGTGACAATGCAGCGTTCTTTTCCGCCAGTTCGGTGCAAAAACCCAAGTCTTTTGGAATCAGTGCCGAAGGCAAGGCTGCCGAGCTGAATTACCGGCTCGGTACCCAATTGCCGTACATGATGATCGTCAATCGCCTGGCCCACTATCTCAAGGTGCTGCAGCGTGAACAGCTGGGGTCGTGGAAGGAGCGCACCGACCTTGAGCTGGAACTCAACAAATGGATTCGCCAATACGTCGCCGACCAGGACAACCCCAGCACCGAAGTGCGTGGACGGCGCCCGCTTCGGGCTGCGCGCATTGTTGTCAGTGATGTCGACGGGGAGCCCGGCTGGTATCGCGTCAACCTGAGCGTTCGCCCGCACTTCAAGTACATGGGGGCAGACTTCACTCTGTCGCTCGTCGGCAAGCTCGATAAAGAATGAGCCGCCGCCACGTGATTACCCAAAACCGCAGCCTTTTCGAGCGCCTGGAGTCCGGCGTGGGGCGCAGCCCGCAAGGTTGCGTCGTGGAATCCGTGGCGGGGCATCTGGCGAAAATGCTCAGCACCCGTGCGGGCAGTGTCCAGACGCTACCTGATTACGGGTTACCTGATCTGAATGACATGCGCCTCAGCCTGCATGACGCGTTGAGCCAGGCTCGGTTCCTGATTGAGCGCTTTATCCAGGCCTACGAACCCCGTCTGAAGGATGTCCGTGTCAGGGCATTGCCACAGGACCGTGACCCGATGGTGCTGGCTTTTTCCATCGAGGGGGCCATGGAAGTCAATGGCATGACGCAAGCGGTCGCCTTTTGCGCCAGCCTGGCTCACGGCGCACGGGTCGAGGTCAAACCGAATGTCGTTTAACCGCTACTACCAGGGCGAGCTGAGCGCACTACGACAGTTGGGGCGACGCTTCTGCGAGCGCAACCCGGCACTCGCGCCGTTTCTCGGGGACGCTGGCCAGGACCCGGACGTAGAACGGTTGCTTGAGGGTTTTGCATTCCTCACCGGTCGCCTGCGGCAGAAGCTTGATGATCAATTGCCGGAGTTGAGTCACTCGTTGATGCATCTGCTGTGGCCCAACTATATGCGGCCGCTGCCGTCGTTCAGCATGCTGCAGTTTGATCCGCTCAAGCGCACAGGGCCGGCCATCAGGGTCGAGCGGGATACACCGGTGGAAAGCATTGCGATCGACGGTGAACGCTGCCGTTTTCGTACCTGTTACCCGACGCAGGTCTTGCCGCTGCAACTGGCCGCCATGGAGTACTCGGTACAGGGTGAGGGCGCTTTGCTCTGCCTGCGTCTGGAGATGACGGCCGAGGGCAACTTCAGTGAGCTGGAACTGAACTGCCTGCGTTTGCATCTCGCGGGGGAGCAACCCGTCAGCCAGGCGCTTTACCTGGGGCTTTTGCGTCACCTGGACGGGTTCGAGTTGCAGCCTTTCGGGCGCGACGGGCTGCCGGTCATCGGCGCCGACGGCGAGCCTGTTTCATTGCGTCTGTCCAGCAACGATATCAGTCCTGTGGGCTTTTCCGAGGATGAGGCACTGATCCCTTATCCGTTGAATACCTTTCGTGGCTATCGCCATTTGCAGGAGTACTTCGCCTTTCCCGACAAATACCTGTTTGTCGATGTGAGTGGCCTTGGCGCGCTGAGCAGGTTGCCTATTGACGTACTCAAGCAGGTACATGGCGTGACGTTACGCTTCGACATGCGTGGTCGCGGTATTGAGCGAATGGCGCCTACCCTGGACAACGTGAAGCTGTACTGCACGCCCATCGTCAATCTGTTCAAGCACGACGGCGTACCGATTCGCCTGGACGGCAAGCAGGACGAATACCTGTTGTTGCCTGGCGAATACGCCAGGGGGAACTGCGGTGTATTTTCCGTCGACAAGGTCACGGGATGGCGGCCGGGAGGCCTCGGGTACCAGGAATATGTTCCGTTCGAATCGTTTGAGCACGATTTTGGCAGCGCCGCGCCCAGCTATGGCGTTCGCCAGCGGCCATCCCTGCAACATGCCGGCCTGGATACCTGGCTGAGTTTCGACCGGTGTCCAGTGCATGAACAGGAAACCCTGTCGATTGAACTGACCTGCACCAACCACAACCTGCCATGCCTGCTGCAGGTGGGCGATATCAATCAGGCGTGCGAACAGACGCCCGAGTTTCTCTCGTTTCGCAACATCACCGCGGCAACCCCCAGCTTTGCGCCACCCCTGGACAGTGACTTCCTGTGGCGACTGATCAGCAATATGTCGCTCAACTATCTGTCATTGACCGATATCAACGCCTTGAGGGTGATCCTCGAAACCTACGACCTGCCGCGTTATCACGACCGCCAGGTGGAAAAGGTCAGCAGGCGAAGGCTGGGCGCCCTCCGTTCGATCAGTCACCAGCCCGTAGACCGGCTGCACCGAGGCCTGCCATTTCGCGGCTTACGGGTTGACCTCACCATCGATCCTGAAGGCTACCTGGGGGAGGGCGACGTGTTCGTCTTTGCCTCGGTGCTCAACGAGTTCTTCGCGCTTTACGCCAGCCTCAACTCGTACCACGAACTGCGAGTCATCAGCACACAAGGAGACGTGTACCTATGGCCACCCCGGATGGGCCAGCAGCCCCTGCTTTAACCGCACTGTCCCGAGTGATTCGCGAGTACTCGGTGTTTCAGGCGGTTGCGCAGATTATCGAGCGCCTGCGCGAGGCGCATCCCTCGCTGGACGATGATGCGCTCTACGATCAATTGGAGTTCCAGGCCAACCCAGGCTTTGGCTTTCCCGGCAACGACATTGATCGTGTGGAGTTTTTTGTCGAGCACGGCCATTTGCGGGCACGGCTTCGCCTCAATGTGCTGGGCCTGTTTGGTACAGGGTCACCGCTGCCGGCGTTCTATGGCGAGCAAGCCTTTGCCGAGGTAGCGGGCGGTAATCCGACGCGGGAATTTCTTGATCTTTTTCACCATCGCCTGCACCGGCTGATAGTGCCGATCTGGCGAAAATATCGTTATCAGGCGAGTTTTCAAACGGGCGCCCGCGATCCCTTTTCCGAGCAGATGTTTGCATGGGTGGGCCTGGGTGGCAGCGCGATTCGCAGCGCGGCTCAACTGAACTGGAAACGCCTGTTGCCCTACCTGGGGCTGCTGAGCCTGCGCGTGCACTCCGCCGCGCTGATCGAGACCGTGCTGCGTTATTACTTCAAGCACAACCGGCTGGTCATCGAGCAGTGGGTCGAGCGCAGGGTAGTGATCGACCAGGAGCAGCGCAATGACCTTGGTCGCGCCTATAGCTCGTTGGGGTCGGACCTGGTGCTGGGGGAGTGCCTTATCGACCGCAGTGGCATGTTCAGGGTTCATGTATTGGCACTCGATTGGCAGCGTTTTCACGAGTTTTTGCCCACCGGGGCGGGTTACGAGCCGCTGTGTGCGCTGGTGCGTTTTGCCGCCCGGGACCCCTTGGAATACGACGTGCGACTGGTGTTGGCGGCGGGCGAGGTCCGGCCGTTGCACCTTGGCGAGCACAACGTCTGCCGCCTGGGCTGGACCAGTTGGCTGGGGCATGAGCGGGCAGACGGCGTGGTCATCCTGGCCAGTAAAAATCATTAGGGATTGATGGATATGATGAATGTGGATCTGCAACAACTTATCCAGGCATTGACGGCGTCCACACGGCGCGACCTGGAACGCAGCGCCGAGCGTTGTGTCACCCGGGGCGGCGGCGAGGTCCTGGTGGAAGACTTGCTGCTGACGCTCCTGGAGCATCCCGAGGGTGTTCTTATGCGAGCGCTGCAGGATGCGGGCGTGGATGCCGGGGAATTGCAGGCCGTGCTGCAACCTCGGGTCGACCAGAGCGCGTCCCGCAATCCGGTGTTTTCGCCCGCCCTGGTGCAATGGCTGCAGCAGGCGTTGCTGGTTGCCCATCTGGAGCTGGGCCGACGGGAAGTGGACCATGGCGCCTTGCTGCTCGCCTTGTTGCGCAACCCGATGCAGCACGCTGGCAGCCGTTACCAGGCGGTGATGAGCACGCTTGATGCACCGCGTGTGCTCGGATTTCTCTTGAGTGAAAACGCGCAGGCGGCTCCAGCTGAGGCGGGGAGTTCCTTGCTGGAGCGCTTTACCCATGACCTGACTCGCCAGGCCCGGGACGGGAAACTCGACCCCGTGCTCTGTCGCGATAACGAAGTCCGGCAAATGATCGATACGCTCGCGCGGCGGCGCAAGAACAACCCCATTCTGGTGGGCGAGGCGGGTGTCGGGAAAACCGCGATAGTCGAGGGCCTGGCCCTGCGGATCGTCAGCGCGCAAGTGCCAGAGGTGCTCAGGAAGGTGCGCCTGCTGACCCTGGACATGGGCCTGCTGCAAGCCGGTGCCAGTATCAAGGGTGAGTTCGAGCGCCGCCTCAAAGGCTTGATCGATGAGGTCAACGCCTCGCCGCAACCGGTCATCCTGTTCATCGATGAGGCCCATACCCTGGTCGGCGCAGGCGGCTCGGCCGGCAGCTCCGATGCCGCCAACCTGCTCAAGCCAGCGCTGGCACGAGGTGAGTTGCGTACCATCGCCGCGACGACCTGGTCGGAGTACAAGAAGTACTTCGAGAAAGACCCGGCGTTGGCGCGGCGTTTTCAGCCGGTGCAGGTGCACGAGCCGACGGTTGACGATGCCGTGACGATTTTGCGTGGGTTGGTCCCGGTGTATGAGGCCAGCCACGGAGTCTACGTGCGCGATGACGCCGTGGTCGCCGCCGCGCAGTTGAGTGCCCGCTACCTGGCCGGCCGCCAGTTGCCGGACAAGGCTGTGGACGTGCTGGACACCGCTTGTGCCCGTGTGCGGATCAGCCTGGTCACGGCGCCGGACGAACTGCAGCAGTTGCGCGCCGAACTGGCCGAGGGCACGCGCCAGCAACGTGCCGTGCGCAGGGATGCCGACGCGGGGTTGGCCATCGATGAACAGGTGCTGCAGCACCTCACCCGGAGACTGGATGAAGTAGAAGTTGCACAGTTCCAGCTTGAACAACGCTGGACCCACCAGCGCGAACTGGCCGAGAAGGTACTCTCGCTGCGCCAGCAACTGGCCGATGCCGGTAACCTTGGCGAAAGCACTGAGGCTCTCGCTTCGCTCCTGGCCCAGAACCATCAGGCGTTGCAGGCCATACAGCACGAACAGCGATTGGTCAGCTTCGAAGTATGCCCACGGTTGGTGGCACAGGTTATCAGCGCCTGGACGGGTATTCCCCTGGAACAGCTTGCCTGCGAACACAGCGCGAAGGTCCTGAACTTTGCGGATGATCTGCGTGGTCGCATCCTCGGCCAGGAAGGTGCCGTGCAGGTCCTGGATCGTTGCCTGCGGGCTGTCGCGGCCGGTGTGAACAGGCCTGATGCCCCCGTGGGGGTATTTCTGTTGGTGGGCCCCAGTGGTGTCGGCAAAACTGAAACAGCCCACGCCCTGGCCGACCTGTTGTATGGCGGCGAGCGCTTTGTCACCACGATCAACATGTCTGAATACCAGGAGAAACACTCACTGTCCCGGCTGATCGGCGCACCACCGGGTTATGTCGGTTACGGGGAGGGCGGGGTGCTGACTGAGGCGGTGCGGCAAAAGCCCTATTCAGTGGTGCTGCTCGATGAGGTGGAAAAGGCCGATCCGGATGTCCTGAACCTGTTTTACCAGGTGTTCGACAAAGGGGTAGCCAATGATGGAGAAGGACGTGAAATCGACTTTCGCAATACCCTGATCCTGATGACTTCCAACCTGGGCAGCGATCTTGTCACCGGGCTGTGCGCCGACAGTCAACGACCGGCTGTCGAAGTACTGCACGCCGCGATCCGGCCGGTACTGACAGCTCATTTCAAGCCGGCGCTGCTGGCCCGTATGCGAGTCGTGCCGTATTACCCGGTGGCAGGCGCGGTGCTGCACCAACTGATTGAACACAAACTTCAGCGCCTGGGCCAGCGTCTGCTTCAGCGCAAGCTCGCATTCAGTCACGCAGGGGATCTTGTCGCACACATGGCCGAGCACTGTAGCCACAGTGGGAGTGGCGCGCGGTTTGTCGACCAATGGATCGAGGAAAACCTGTTGCCGCAGGTGGTGGATCGCCTGCTGGATGCGATGGCCGTTGGCAAGTCCCTGCAGTTCGTCCATGCCAGGCTGGATGCCAACGGCACCGTAATCTGTGAGTTCAGCTGATGGCGGACAATCCGTTTACCCAGTTGCCAAGCCCGCTGGACTACGCCGCTGCCTTGTTGGGATGGTTTACCCGGTTGGGCATCAATAGTGACGAATCGACATTGGCCGATGACTTTGCGGCAGGCGCCGCGCAATTGAGCGGCTGCGAGCTTGGCCAGTTGTACTTGCTCGACCAGGCCACCGGCCGCCTCGAACTGGCTGCCCAGTATTTGCCGGGCCTGTCGCCGCCAGGGGCGGTTGTGAGCTCGGGCGCGGATTTTCGGAACGAGCAACTGTTGCAGTACGTGCTGCAACAGAACCGGGTGTTTAACCTCACCGAGGCAGGCAGCAGTGTGTATGACACGGGGTTTCTGCCAGCGGGCGCGGCGTCCTGGCAATCACTCCTGTGCGTGCCGTTACCGGGGCCGAGCAAGCAGGTATCCGGGATGGTGTTGTGTGCCAGCCTGCGAGCGACGGAGCTGGCTGGCTACGGTGCGTCCCTGGGCCAATTGGGCAGTTTTGTCTTGAGCCAGTTGGCCCTGTTGCGGCGAATGCGCCGGGCTCCCGGTGCGTTGAAGGTGGTTCGCAGCACCCGCAGCACCAGCGCCTACGGCTTGATCGGAAACAGCACTGCCATGGACGAGACGTGCCGCCTGATTGGCAAGGTGGTGCATAGCCCCTACACCGTGCTGCTCCGGGGCGAGACCGGCACCGGTAAAGAGGTGGTCGCCCGGGCCATTCATGCTGCCGGCCCGCGCAGCAGCAAGGCATTTGTGGTGCAAAACTGCGCAGCGTTTCCCGAAGGCTTGCTCGAAAGTGAGTTGTTCGGTTACCGCAAAGGCGCGTTCACCGGGGCCGAAAGAGACCATGCCGGCCTGTTTGACACCGCCCACGGCGGCACGCTGCTGCTCGACGAAATCGGTGATATGCCGCTGTCACTGCAGGCCAAGTTGTTGCGGGTCCTGCAGGAGGGCGAGATTCGGCCGTTGGGTGCCAACACGTCCCACAAGGTCGACGTGCGAATCGTCGCGGCGACCCACCGGGACCTCACCAGCATGGTGGCTGAAGGAAGCTTTCGCGAGGACCTTTATTACCGGCTGGCGCAGTTTCCTATCGAGTTGCCGGCGCTGCGCCAGCGGGACGGGGACGTGCTGCAACTGGCCCGGCATTTCGCCGACAAGGCCTGTGCACTGTTGGGGCGAGCCACGGTGGGCTGGTCGAGTGCGGCCCTGGATCAACTGTCCAGCCACCACTTTCCCGGCAACGTTCGTGAGCTCAAATGCATGGTGGAGCGGGCGGTGCTGCTGTGCGACGACGAGGTGATCCTGCCTGCGCATTTATCGCTGCCATCAACCCTGTCCGCGCCCGCTGTCGACGCAACGCTGCGCCAGCGCATGGAGCGAGTCGAGCGGGTAGTGCTGATCGACTGCCTGCGCAAGAACCGTGGCAATCGAACCCGCACCGCCCGTGAACTGGGCCTCGCCCGGCGCACGTTGTTGTACCGCCTTGCTCGCCTGGACATTCCGTTTGGCGAAGTCCAGGGAGAGTGCTGAATGGCACACCCTTTCAATTCCGGGAGATACCTGATGCCTGTTAGTCAGTGGCAAGCCCTGGTGCTTGTGTTGTTTTTGCTGAGTGGCTGTAACACCAATCATGTCTTTGACGACGATGACTACCGTCCGCTGGGTGATCCACGGTCCACCGGTCGTGGCCTGTGAGCGCGGAGGAGTCCTGCCATGCAGCTAGTGTTTGAGGTGTGCCCTGCGGGGCCAGCAGAGTCCGCGCCGGCGCTGCGCAAAGTCTTTGACGGAGTGGGGGGCGTCATCGGCCGGGGGGCCGGTTGCGACTGGACCCTGCCTGACACCAGTCGCCAGGTTTCCGGTCGTCACGCGGTGATCAGTTATCGTGACGGCCGGTATTTCCTGATGGATATCAGCAGCAATGGAACCCGCCTGGCAGGCCGCAGTGAGCGTCTGCATGAGGGGCAGCAGCAACCGATAGATGACGGCGCGGTATTTCAGCTGGGGCCGCTGAGTATTCGCGCACGACTGGTCAGCCCACCGCAGGGACAGGGCCAGGACGGATTACACAGGCTGATTCCCGATGATGCATTCCTTGAGCTGGACCCACTGCGGGCACTGGCCAGCGAACTGCAGCGCGAGGACGGGTCGCAAGAGCTGGCGGCCCTGAACATGACCACCTACGAGACATTGCGCTGGACGGACCACGCGGCGGCGGACCGGGATCACCTGACGGTTCCCGAACTTGTGAAGCCTGCGCGCCAGGTTGCCCTAAGTCCGCAATCGCCCGTTCCAGGTCACGGCTCAGGGCCATTCTGGTTGGGGTTTGCGCAGGCACTCGGTGTTGATCTGGGCGACCTCGATGAGTCGGCAAGAGAAGTCCTGGCGATCAAGGCCGCGAGCTTGCTCCGGCAAATGACTGAAGGGTTGCAACAGAGCCTGGGCACCCGTAACGAGCTCAGGCAAGAGCTGAAACTGGCACTCACCCAGACACCGCTCCAAAGCCCCAACCCACTTAGAGACAGCGCAGACGCCAGTGCGGCCTTGGGGTCGCTGCTGGGTGTCGGGCAGTTGGGGCAGGTTTCCGCCGAGATGCTTGTCATGCGGGCGTACCGCGACATGCAGGCTCACGAGGTGGCCTTGCTGGCGGCCTGCCGCGCGGCAGTACGCGGCGCTCTGGCAGCCTTTGCGCCCGGCCATTTGCTGCTGTGCTTCGAACGCCAGGCAAGGCCGCCGCTGATCCCCCGGTGTGGCGCCCGCTGGCGCGCGTATCAGCGCCATTACCAGACACTGATCGAGGACGAGCACTTGAGCGAGCGCCTGCTGGGCAGCGACTTCGCCAAGGCGTACGAGGAACAGATTCGTCTGATCTCAACCCTTCACCGTTATCCAGGATGATCTTCATGTCCCGAGTCACCGTTGCATTGTTGTGCGCTGTAATGGGTTTGCTGGGTGGTTGCTCCCTGTCGCCCTTTTCGAAGTTGACCAAGCTGGACCTGACACTGACCGCCAGCGAACGGGTCAACCCTGATCTCCATGGTCGCCCGTCGCCGATCGTGGTGCACCTGATGGAGCTTCGACACCCCGTGGCTTTTGAAAATGCGGACTTTTTCAGCCTTTATGCTCATGCCGAGCACACGTTGCCCAAGGACCTGGTGAACCTCGAAGAGCTGGAGTTGCGCCCCGGCGATCACTCCACGCTCAAACTCAGCCTCGAGCCAGGCAGTCGTTATGTCGGTGTGCTGGCGGCGTACCGTGATTTGCCTCACTCGCAATGGCGCTATGTGTTGCCGGTGACCGCGCAGCGATTGACCGGCGCTGAACTGATCCTTGATCAGGCCGGCATTCGGTTGGTCAACCCGCAACCCGCGAAGGCGGGCGACTGACATGTACAGCCAAAAAGTCATCTGGCAGGAAGGCATGTTGCTGCGCCCTCAGCATTTCCAGCAAAACGATCGGTACCACGATCAGCAACTCACGCGCCGCACCCAGCTGTTGTGCCGTCACGCCTGGGGCTTCCTGGCCCTGGAAATCGATGTGCAATACCTCAATATGGGCAAGGTCGTTATCAGCCAGGCCAGCGGCATATTGCCGGATGGCAGCCTGTTCGAACTGGGTGGCGCGATGGAGTCGCTGGTGCTGGAGGTTCCGGTAAATACCGGGAAGCAGTCGATCTACCTGGCCTTGCCGCTGGCCACAGGTAACTGTGTTGAAGCCCGTCGACCCGAGCAGATTGATGTGTTGGCGCGCTACAAGACTCTTGCGGTAGACGTCAGCGACTCCAACGCCGGGGAAGAAGCTCGTCGTCAGGTCAATTGCGGGCAGCTGGATTTTCGCCTGTTGCTGGGGGAGCAACACAGCGACCCGCATTACGTGAAGCTCAAGGTTGCCCAGGTGCTCAGTTGCACTGAGGAGGGCGTCAGCCTGGACCCCGATTTTATCCCGAGCTTCATTCACCTGCATGGCTCCGGCTACCTGCTGTCTTGCCTCAAGGAAGTGATCAGCCTGCTCGCTTACCGGGGGGATGCCATCGCCGAGCGGATTCGCGCCAACGGTACCGCCGCCGGCGCGGAGGTTGGCGACTTCCTGATGTTGCAATTGATCAATCGCACCGAACTGGTCTTGCGTCACTACCTGGGCCTGAGCCAGGTCAGCCCTGAAACGCTGTATCGAACATTGCTGTCGATCCTGGGTGAACTCGCGACGTTTGCCAGCGACAGCAAGCGTGCGCACTTCGAGGGGCATTACCGGCACAGCGACCAGGGCGCCAGCTTTCGTGGATTGATGGAGCCGATTCGCAGCCTGCTGTCGATGGTGCTTGAGCAGCATGCCATTGAGCTGGCGCTGCAGCCTCGCCAGTACGGGGTGCTGGTGTGCCCGGTGAGCGATCTCAACCTGCTGGGTTCGGCGACCTTCATTCTGGCCGCCAGCGCCCATTGTGACGCCGAGGAGCTTCGTCACCGGCTGCCGGCGCACCTCAAGGTCGGCCCCGTGGAGCGGATTCGCGAGTTGGTCAACCTGCAGTTGGCGGGCATCAAGGTCAAGCCGCTGCCGGTGGCTCCCCGGCAGATACCGTTTCATGCCGCCAACACCTATTTCATGCTTGAACTCGGTGCCCGGGACATTGAGCAGTTGAAGCAGTCGGGAGGATTTGCCTTCCACGTCAGCGGTGAATTTGCCGAACTGGAACTGAAATTCTGGGCCATCAGGAACTGAGACCATGGACAGGGAATACCCGCAGGACGAGAAAACCGTCCTGCTTGATCGACAGGGACGCGGACCGGCGCAGGGACCGATGACCGACTTCGCATCGCCGCCGCGTTTCGAACAACTGGAAGACCGGATGATCTACGCGGCCCGCTTGCAGGGCGCGGAGCATTTCGACATTGGCCTGAACAGTTTGGTGGCGCCTGCCTGGGAGCTTCTGTCCGAGGTGGTCCGCCTCAAGCGCAGTTCCGCCGAGGAAAGCCTGCGCGCCCTGAATGAACGACTCTCGGCGGCAGTCACGCTGTTCGAGACGCGGGCCCGGCATGACGGGGCCCAAGGCAGCGAGGTCATGGCGGCGCGGTATGTGCTGTGCAGCGTGATCGACGAGGCAGTGGTCACCACCTCATGGGGCAGCCAGAGCGATTGGTCGAAGATGAGCCTGCTGAGCAGTTTTCACAACGAAACCTTCGGCGGCGAGAAGTTTTTCCAGTTGCTTGAGCGCATGTCGAGGGACCCCTTCAAGCACCTGGCGATGCTGGAGTTGATGTACCTGTGCCTGTCCCTCGGGTTTGAGGGCAAGTACCGGGTCATGGAGCGTGGGTTGTTGCAGCTTGAACAGGTTCGGGACGCGCTGTATCGGCAGATCCGGCATGTGCGGGGTGATACGCCTGCGGCGTGCGCGCCGTCGCACAGGCCGGAACAGCCGCGCCGGAAACGGCTGAGGGTCGTGTCGCTCACCTGGATTGCAGTGTTTGTCGCCGCCAGCCTGTTGAGCCTGTATGCAGGATTTGCCTGGGTGCTGGGCCAGCAGCGTGAAGCGATGTTGCAACCGTATCAACTCGTGGCGCCGGATATGTTCCGGGCGCCGCTCTAACGCAGGGAGCAACGCATGAACGCATTCTTCAGGAGCGCGGGCGCCGTGCTGGGCAGGGTTTGGGTCTGGAGCCTGCTGCTGGTGCTCGCGGTCGCAATGACCGTGTGGTTCTTCGGGCCACTGCTGGCTGTCGACGACTATCGATTCTGGCAAGCGGCGGCATCGCGCTTGCTGACAATCAGCGGGCTGTTTTTGTTGTGGTGCCTGGCGATGGTGTATGCCAATTGGCGCAGTATGGCCCGGCAATCAACCGTCGATGACGGCGAACCACGCCCGCGCAAAGGCCAGGTTGAAAACGAGCAGCGGCACCTGCGCGGTCGCTTCAAGGACGCTTTGTACACCCTGAAACACTCCCGGATTTATGGTGAGCGCAGCCCGCGTTGGCGTAATGCATTGCCCTGGTATTTGCTGATCGGCAAGGAAGGCAGTGGCAAGTCTCGGATGTTGGCCGCCAGTGGCTTGCAGTTGCTCCAGGATCAGGGCGCGTCGGTAGCGACGCAGGGCGGTGCCACGCGGGACTGTGACTGGCATTTCGCCGAGGACGGCGTGTTGCTCGACGTCGCCGGCCGCTACCTTACCCAGCCTGACAGCCAGGTGGATGGCGCGGGTTGGTCGACGCTGCTGGAGCTGCTCAAGGTGCGGCGCCGGACACGCCCGCTCAATGGTGTGGTGGTGGCGCTGTCCACGGACACATTGCTCCATGGCAGCGAGCGTCAGCTGGAGAATGAGGCGCGGGCAGTCCAGAGTCGGTTGCTGGAGATCCGCCAGACGTTGCATGTGGAGGTGCCGGTCTACCTAGTGGTGACCCAGGCCGACCGCCTGCCGGGGTTTGCGGAGTTCTTCGAGCGGCCGTTGGGCGAAGGCAGTGATGCGGTGTTGGGCGAATCTATCGTCCCAGGCAAAGCGGGTATTGGCATTGCCCAGGTACGACAGGCGTTTGAAGCACTGCTGCAGCGCTTGAGCGGTGAGCTTGTGCAGCGCCTGCACCAGGAACGCAACAGTGATCTGCGCGGACGGATGCTCGACTTTCCCCATCAGGCGGCCCGGATTGGCGAGCGCCTGAGCCTCTATATCGACGTTGCTTTTTGCGGCCCGCGTTATCAGCACACCAACGGCTTTCGTGGTTTCTACTTGACCAGCGCCGACGGTGGCCCACAGGCACTTGAACCACGTGCGTACTTTATCCAGGGCTTGTTCAGCCGGGTGATTCTGGCGCAAGCCGACCTGGCGGACCTCGATAGCCAGGAGCGCCGTCGAATCCGCCAGCACCAGGGGGGGCTGGCCCTGGGCGCGCTAGTGGTCGTCGTGGCGGCGGGCTTGCTGTGGACCCACAGTTACTCCTCCAATCATCAACGTCTGGAGCAACTGCAGGCGCTGGCACGACAGCCCGCACCCGTGCAGCCTGGGTCAGACGCTACCCAGGCACTCCTGCCGCTGCTGGACAGCCGCCTGGCGGCCACGCGGATTTTCCCCTTGCCGGGCGAAGCCAGGCTGGTTGAGCGGATGGGGTTGTATCAGGGCAGTATCAGCCGTCCGGTGCTGGAGCAGGCCTACGAGCGTGCCTTGGGGCGGCTGTTGCTGTCCCAGGTCAGCGAGATGCTACAGGAACAGGTTCGCGGCAGCCTGGAAGATCGTGAACGGCTGCTGGATAACCTCCGGGCGTACCTGATGCTCAACCTGCGGGAGCGGCGGGATGTCGGCTGGCTGCGTGAGCGGGTGGCGGGGCATTGGTCTGTACGGTTTGCCGGTGAGCCCTCCGTGCAAAACCGGTTGAATGAACATTTCGCGCGCTTGCTTGAGCAGCCGTTCGTGCAGCCGCTCGATGACGAGCTGGTGGCCCGCGCGCGCCACGTGTTGCGCGGCGAATCGCTGGTTGACGTGGTGTACCGGGTGCTGCGCGAACAAGCTCGCGGCCTTGAACCGTTGCGCCTTGCACACGGGCGGGTGTTTGAGGGGGGCGAGCGTTCCATTCCGGGGTTTTATACCCGCACGTACCAGCGGCATTTTGAAGCGCAGGGCGCGCGGCTGGTGAACACCATCGTCCAGGACAACTGGGTGCTGGGAGAGGGCGCCGACCTGAGCGCCATGGATTTGCAACGGTTGATGGTGGAGCTTGAACAACGCTACTTCAGCGAGTATGCCGATGCCTGGAGCGAGGCGCTTGGGCAGGTTGGCCTGCGTGAAACTGAAAACTCCAGGCAAGGCGCCGAACAGCTCGCCAGCTTGACGTCGGCCCAGTCGCCGTTGTTGCAGTTGTTGCAGCAGGTTCGTGACCACACGCGCCTGCCGTCGGCCAGTGAGCGCCTCGACGAGCTGGCTGCCAAGCTGCCTGGACCTGCGGCAGAGCGGTTGCCGACCGCCGCCGGGCTGGTCAATGCCTTGCCCGACAGCGCACGGCGAGCCATGCAGCGCCGCTTCGAGCCCTTGCACCAGTTGCTGGACAACCATGAGAACCCGGGAGTCGAGTTGACCGGCGTGTTACAGGCGCTCAACGACTTGCACCTGCAGTTGGCGAGCTTGAATCGCGAAGGCGCGCCGGAGCCGGTCGCGTTCGAGATGGTCAAGCGGCGGATCCAGGGGCAACAGGATGCGCTGAGTAACCTGCGCAACGTGGCCGCGCGTTTGCCGCTGCCGCTGGCGGGCTGGTTCGAAAGCCTGGCCGACGAGCATTGGCGCCGCCTGCTCGACCAGGCTTATCGGCATGTGAACCAGCGTTATCAGAGCGAGGTATATGGTTTCTACAGCAGGGCGATCAAGCTGCGTTTCCCGTTCAATGCCCACGCCAGCAGCGACGTTTCCCTCAACGACTTCCAGGAGTTTTTCAAGCCTGAGGGGATCATGGCGCGATTCTTTGACAGCTATCTGAAGCCTTTCGTCAGCGGTGATTCCGGGCGCTACAGGCTGCGTAGCCTGGATGGGCGCAGCTTGCCGATGTCTCGGGCGTTGCTCGACCAGCAGGCGAAGGTGCAGGTGATCAGGCGCGGTTTTTTTGCGGATGAGCCGGGGGACTTGCAGGTTCGTTTCACGCTCGCGCCCTATAGCCTGGACCCGTCGGTGAGTCGCGCGGTCTTGCGTTTGGGTGGTCAGCAGATGGAGTACCGGCACGGGCCGATTGTCCCCATGGCGATGCAATGGCCAGCCGAGGCTGAGAATGGTCGCAGCAGCCTGGTGCTGGAGCGGGGCAGCGAGCGGGCGTTGGGGCTCGAAAAAAATACCGGGGCCTGGTCCCTGTTTCGCTTGTTCGACTTGATGCAGAACGAACCCTCCAGCGGGCAGGATGAGCTGATCCTCAAGGCTGACCTGGCAGGCTTGCGCGCCAACTACCTGCTGACCAGCCGACGCACCCCCAATCCATTTCAGATGGCGCAGTGGCGAACTTTTCGCCTGCCGGAGCAGTTGTGAGCCAACCTCGCGACCGCTGGCACAGCGCCGGTCGCACAGACCGTGGAAAGGTCCGTTTACGCAACGAGGATGCCTTTCTCGATTGCCCCGGGACGGGCTGCTGGGCCGTGGCGGACGGGATGGGCGGGCATCAGGCGGGGGACATCGCCAGCCAGCTGGTGGTCGATGGCCTGGCGTCATTGCCCGGCCAGGGCAGCCTGGATGAACGCGTCGAGGCGACCTGTCGTTGCCTGCAATGGCTCAACCGGCGGCTGGGCGATGAATTGACGCTGGCCTCCCATGGCGCCGAGGCCATCATGGGAAGCACGGTCGTGGCGTTGTTGCTTCAGGGCGATCGCGCTGCGTGTGTCTGGGCCGGTGACAGTCGTTGCTATCTGTGGCGCGGGCAGACGCTGTACCAGCTGTCGCGAGACCATTCGCTGTGTGAGCAATTGATTGACCAGCAGGTGAGCCCGGAACAGGCCAGGGCCCATCCAGACGCACGGGCCTTGACCCGGGCCATCGGCTCGCGGGCACCACTGAGCCCGCAGGTCCTGGAACTCGGTACCTTGGCAGGGGATGTGTTTCTGTTGTGCAGCGACGGCCTGTACCAGGCGCTTAGCCACTCTGAGTTGGGCCAGGCCTTGAGCCAGGGAAACCCGCAACGTGTCCTGGACCAGCTGTTTGCAGGTGTCTTGCGCGGCACGGCCGGCGACAACCTGACCGCTGTGGTGGTGCAGTCATGCGCGACCTGACCCACTTTGCCTTTGCCAAGGCCCCGATAAACCCACCGCGCGACGGAGCCCCCGAGTTGCTGGCCGGGCGGTACCTGATCGAGCGCGTGTTGGGCGCAGGCGGCATGGGCGTGGTCTATCGTGCGCGGGACCTGCTGCACGAACAGTTTGGCGAACCCTGTTCCAGTGTCGCGATCAAGGTGTTGGGCGAAGCCATCCGCGAGTCTGCGGATGCCCACGTGTTGCTGTACAACGAGTTTGCCCTGACCCGCAGCCTGCGGCATGAGCAGGTGGTGCGTGTGTATTCATTTGAAGTGGATGCTCCCGGCCAGATCGCATTCTTTACCATGGAACTGCTCCAGGGCATGACCCTGGACCGGTTGCTGCTGGAGTGCCCCGGCGGTTTACCCTGGCAAGCGCTGCAAGGCATCGCCGTGCAATTGCTCGACGCGTTGCGCCATAGCCATCAGCAGGGTGTGCTGCACGGGGATGTGAAACCCGCCAATGTCATGGTGGGAGACGGCGGGTTGCGCTTGTTCGATTTCGGTCTGGGCGAGGCTTGCGGACAGGCCCCGGCAGGTTCTCCAGGCTTGAGTCGCAGCCGCTTCAATGCCTGGACGCCCGCGTACGCCGCGCCCGAGTTGCTGGCTGGCGGAGCACTGTCGGCCAGCGCCGACCTGTATGCAGTGGCCTGTGTATTGTACGAGTTGGCACAAGGCCGACGCCACGCCAGTGACAGGCCGGCCCGGCCCAGGCAACTGCCTCGCCATTGCTGGCCTGTATTGCGTACGGCGTTGACGGCTGACCCTGAACGCAGGGCCGTTACCCTTGATGAATTACGCGCGGTGCTCGCTGATCGCAGGAAGGGCCTGGGCCGCTGGTTCTAGACGGGCAAGTCGTGCAGCTGGCAATACTCGAACCAACTCAGGCCTGCCATTTGCGCCACCTCCTTGTGCACCTCAAGGCGTTGCGCCTCGAACTCCGCCGGGGAATGCGCCGTCAATTTCAGCGTCAGTTCCCAGGCAAACAAGCCCTGTTGCTCGGCTTCTGCCTCGAAGGCTTCATGCAGGCGCTCGGCGCGGTACTGCTCCATGGTTTCCCCTTTGGCCTGGGCCGCCAGGGGGTTCAATGTATTCAGTTCCGCGGCCAGGGCCGGGTGTTCACTCAAGAATCGGTCCAGGGCTAGCTGGTGGTTTTCGCCGGGTTGGGACAAAGGTTTACTCCACGGTAAGAGAGACGGTCAGTCTGGCTTGGACATTAAAAAAGCCGCCATGGCTGCATAGGCGGGCAAGGTCACCCCATCATTGGCGGCGTTGCCGGCCACCGGGTGGGAGGCATAGCGAACAATCACCATTTCAGCCTTGGGGTCGATGTAGATGCTCTGGCCATGCACCCCACGCGCCATGAACGCCCCGTCGGGATTGTGGGTTACCCACCACATGTTGCGATAGCTCCAGCCTTTCAATTGAGCGTAGCCGGCCTGGGCGAACGCCTGCTTGTCGCCGCCCTGGCGAATATCCGTCACCACGCTTTCGGGCACGATCTGCTGGCCATTGAAGCGCCCGCCGTTGCGCAGCATCTCGGCAAACCGGGCCAGGTCCCGCAGCCCGGTGTTCAGGCCGCCACCGGCGAAGGGTGTGCCGATGGAGTCGACGGTGAAGTAGGCGTCCTGTTCGGCGCCAAGCCGACTCCAGATGCGTTCGCTGAGCAGTTGCGCGACATTGTGCCCGGTCGCGCGGGCAATCACCCAGCCGAGTACGTCGGTATTGACGGTCTTGTAGCCGAAGGCACGCCCGTGTTCGCCACGCTGCTTAACCGTTTGCAGGAACTCGTAGTAGCTGCGCGGCCCGGTGTAGTCCTTGGGTTTGGGCAGCGGGTTGCCGGCCTGGGCGTGGGCCCAGACTTCGGCGTTGGGGTCGGCATAGTCTTCGCTGTAGTCCAGGGCGGTGGTCATGTCCAGCACCTGGCGCAAGGTGGCGCTGCCAAAGGCCGAACGGCCGAGTTCGGGCACGTAGTCGACGATCTTTTTCTGTGGGTCCAGGGTGCCATCGGCCACCAGCATCGCGCCCAGGGTACCGATCACCGATTTGGTAACCGACATGGCCGCGTGTTGCCCATCGTCCTTGAGCACCCCGAAATAACGCTCATAAACCACCGTGCCGCGATGCATCACCACGATGCCATCGGTGTAGGTGGCGTCCAGGGCCTGGCGCCAGGTCAGCGGCTGGGCTGCACCCACTGGCTGCACGGGGATTGCATCGAGTGCCGGGTCGAGTTTGCGTGGCAATGCCAGCGGTGCGCCGAGCCCGCGGGAGACGTTCACCGTGGGCATCAATTGGCGAAAGTTGGCGACACTCCAGCGCATGGCCGGGAAGCGGAAATAGCTGCCGTCTTCAAAGCGTACGGTGCGGTCGGCCGGTGGCGGTGCGCCGACCATCCATTGCAGCCTGGCCGGGTCGCTGGCCTGGGCATCGGCGAAGGTCGGGGTGGCGGCGCCGGCCAACGGGCTGGTCAGCCCAAGCAGCGCACAGGCCATGAGGGGAGTGAATCGCAGCATCAGTCGAGTCCGTTCGAGGGGGGCGTCGTTTTTTACGACAACCAGTGCGCCAAAGGATGGGCCAACCCGAGCCAATCGACAAGCAGCAAGCCCCTGCGGTGATTCTGAATAAATGCGCCAGGGGCGGCAAAAGCCTTTCGCTTGCGGTGTCAGGGCGTGTAGCGTTACCCCGTGATAAGGCGACAGCCAGGTGTTATTTTGCGACCCTGGCATCAGGGACCGAGGGACAGGTGATGGCGCAAACGCTGTTCAAGCTTTTCTTCACCCAGCGGCTGGCGGCCCTCGCCAGTACCGAGTCGTTGCGGGCCATACGCGAGGGGCTGTTGTGGATCCTGCCGTGCCTGCTGGTATCGGCCGGTTTCCTGATCCTGTCCGAATGCGCCCGAGTGCTGGGTTTCGACCCTCAGGTGGTGGCCTTCCTGGCGGGGTTGCACAACCAGATCAGCTCGGTAATCCCGCTGCTGGTGGCAGCCTCCATCGGTTACATGCTCGCGATCCAGCACCGCCTGCCGCAACTCCCGGTAGCGTTCCTGTGCCTGGCCCATGTAGTGATCGCCACGTTTGTGCTGCGGGATTTTCCCCGAGCCTCGGCGACCTTCGTGTTGTTCATCGCCATCGCCTCACCGCTGATCAATGTGCCCGCCATCGCCTGGCTGCATCGGCGTCGCTGGACGCGGTTGATCAACGAAGACCTGGTGGGGCACAACCTCAAGGGCACCCTCAATATGGTGGTGCCGGGGGCAATCACGGCGCTCGGGCTGGTGCTCGTGCTGTCGTTGCTGTTGCAGATTCCGCAGGTGGCACAGCTTCAGGGGCCGCAGGTGCTCGATGCACTGGAGACGCCCTATGGCAGCGGCCTGTTTGTGACCCTGATGAATTCGCTGCTGTGGTTTTTCGGGATCCATGGGGTCTACGCCATGCAGCCGTTTTTTGATGTGCTGGACCAGGCGGTCGGGCTCAATAATGCGGCGGTGGCCGCGGGCGAGCCGGTCAAATATCTACTGAATGGCGGCTTGCTGGGCAGTTTCGCGTTTATCGGCGGTTCGGGTGGTGCCCTGTGCCTGCTGCTGGCGATCCTGCTGTTTTCCAAAAGCCGGTCCATGCGATTGGTGGCGATGGCGAGCCTGCCGTTGTCGTTGTTCAATGTCAGTGAAGTGCTTTTGTTTGGTTTGCCGATCATTCTTAACCCGCGGCTGTTCATTCCCTTTCTGGTGGTGCCGGCGTTCAACGTGATACTGGCGTTGATGGTGGTGCAGATTGGCTGGGTGTCGCCTGCGGTGGTGAGCGTGCCATTTACCGCGCCGGTGTTGCTCAACGCCTACCTGAGCACCCACGGCGATCTCGCGGCAGTGTTGCTGCAGGTGGTGTTGCTGGGGGTTGGCACGCTGATCTATGCGCCCTATGTGCGCGCGATCAACCGCCAGGCCACTGAGGGCGGTACGGTGTATTTGAAGTCGCTGGACATGACCTTTCGCGGCCTGGAAGAAAAAGGCCGCTTGCTGGAGCTGGACCCGGTGATGGCGTCCCACAAGGCCCAGGCGCGCCAGGTCAGCGAGTTGAGCCATATCCAGCAGATCAGCGACTACGAGTTCTACCTCGAATTCCAGCCGCAGATTTCCACCCGGACCGGGCTATGCACCGGTTGCGAAGCGTTGATGCGGGCCCGGGACGCCGAAGGTACGGTGCATTCACCCTGGGAGTTCCTGCAATGGCTGGCCCATGCCAGGTTGATGCCCGACGTGGATGTGTGGGTGGCATCCCAGGCTGTGCGCCAGTACCAGAAGTGGCAGAAGGTCGGGTTTACGTTGCCGATGACGATCAATATCTCCAGCGCCACGCTGACTACCCGGGCGTATGGTGATCGGCTGGTGGAGATACTGGCCCAGGCCCACGGGCAGGTTTCGGTGGAGATCACCGAGGATGCGCTGGTGGGCGATATCCGGGGCACGCGGCAGATGATCGAGAAGCTCCAGGCGATTGGTGCCAAGGTGTATATCGACGACTTCGGCACCGGATTTTCAGCGCTGAGTTACCTGCACCAGTTCCCCGTGGATTTCATCAAGATCGATCGCAGTTTCGTGGTCGCCCAGCATGATCCAAAGGGCGCCCAGGTGTTGACCGGGATGCTGCGGTTCTGTGAGGCGTTGAACCTCGGGGTGGTGGTGGAGGGCGTGGAAACCGCCGAGCAACTGGCGTTTTTGCAGTCGGGCTCGGAGCTGATCATCCAGGGCTGGTATTTCAGCAAGGCGCTGCCGGGCGATGAACTGGAGCGGTTCGTGCGCGGGCGGTATACCCAGATGCAATCTAACGCTCCAGAACCCCTCTGAAGGTTGCGCTCAACGCCCGCAATGTCTCGCGGGAGCGGCCGTCGCTGATGCGGCTGTGCAGCACGACTTCACTGACGGGCAATGCCGGTAATCCGTACTGTTCGCTGACGTCCACGGCGCCCGCCGGCGCCACTCGCCGGGCCAGCGCCGCCACACCCAGGCCGGCGCTGACTGCCGCACCCACCGCCATTACGCCGCCGCCGACAAACACTTCGGTCCAGTCAATCCGCGCCTCATCCAGCGCGCGCACCGCCAGGTGTCGCACGCCGCAGGGCGAGGCCATGGTTGCCATGCGCAGGGGCGTGCCGGGGGTGTGCTGCCAGGTAGGCGCGGCGAACCAGCCAAAGCGCTCCACCACCAATACCTCACCGTCCTGGCGATCGCCTTCGTTGCGCACGATCACCGCGTCCAATTCGTTGCGGTCGAACGCCGCCACCAGGTCGCGGGACGAAGCAATCCGCACCTCCAGGATCACCAGCGGGTCATAGGCGGCCAGGCGGCTGAGCCACAGTGGCAGGTCCGGCCCGGCCACGTGGTCGCTGATGCCGATCACCAACCGTCGGGGGGCGCCATTGCCCATGTCACCCAACGCCCGTTCGTGGGCATTGAGCAGCGCGCGGGCGGCGACGATGAACTGCTCGCCCTGGGGCGATAGACGCACATGCCGCGGTGTACGCACCAGCAGGCGATAACCGAGGCGTTCTTCCAGGCGCTTGAGCTTGAGGCTGATGGCTGCCTGCGAGGTGTCCAGTGCCTGGGCCGCGCGGGTGAAACTGGCGAAATCGGCGACCAGGACAAAGGCGTGCACGGTGTCGATATCCAGCGGCTTGAGTGCGTCGGTCATTTCAGTTCCTTATCACACCTATATCCGGTGATATCTTGCTGAAATCATGGGCACTGCGCAAGCTGGGCACTCATCTGAACAGGAGCGCCATGATGTTTGCCAAACAGTATTCACACCGCTTGCCAGCCGATTACGACATGGGTGTCATCCGTGAGCGGGCCGCTCGCCTGGGGCCGTTGTGGGATCATGCCGAGGGTTTGCTGTTCAAGGCGTTTATCGCCCAGGAGCGAGGGCAGGGGCCGGGGGTGGGTAACCTGTATTCGTCGGTTTATCTGTGGTCGGATCCTTTGCAGGCTGCGGATTTCTTGCTCGGCGAGCGCTTCCAGAAGGTCCTCGACAGTTTTGGCCAGCCGCACATTGAGTCCTGGTTACCGCTGGACGTGCAGCGAGGTCCGGCGCAAGACGCCTTGAGCCTGTATCGGGAGGAGTGGGCGCTGGCGCCGGGGGCGGACCGCGGGCAAATCCTCGCCGCAGAAAAGGGCCGCAACCAGCAGCTCGCGGACAGCAGCGATAACTTCGCGGTGTTTCTGGCGCTGGATGTGCAGGCGTGGAAGCTGGTGCGAATTACCTTGTCGGCCAAGGCGCTGGATGTGAACCATCCGGGCAATGGCTACGAGGTGTTCTACCTGGCGCGGCCCGGGGTGTGAATGCCGGTAGCCGCCGATTCGTCGGCGGCTACCTGTACCGTCAGGAGTTGAGACGCGCCTGAGGCTGGCTCAGCTTGCGCTCGGCCACGGCGCCGAACACCAGGCCCAGGGTGGTCCACAGCACCAGTTGAATCCCCAGGGAGGCCACGCGGAATTTCCACAGCAACACTGCCGAGAACTGTTCCGGCACTTCGTTGATGGTCGGGAACAAGCTGCCGGCCACCGACACGATCACAATGTACAGCGCCACACCGAGAATCGCGCCTGCCCATAGGCCACGGCTGGCAATCAGCTTGCGCGCCGCGTTGATCGCAATCACCGCAGCCGCCACCGACACCAGCAGCATCAGGAAGAACAGCTTGGTGCGTTGCGCGATGGTGGCGGGGTCGCCCACCGATGGTGGGTTGGCCGGATACTTCAGCCCCGGCACCACGATGATCGTCACAAACGCCGCCAATGCCAGCAGCGCTGCCAAGCCACGGGGGCCGACCTTGCCGATGCGGCCCAGGGAGTAGGCGAACACCAGGGCGAAAATGCCACCCAGGGAGACGCTGTACACCACCACGCCGGTGAACAGGCCGAAGGTACTTTGTACTTCGCGGCTCACCAGTTCTTCTTCCGGCGCGTCGCCGTGCATCTGTGCCATCTGATCTTCGAAGGCGATGGCCTTGTCGATCTGCGGCTCACCAAAAGTCTTGGCGAAGCCGAAGGCCAGGATGCCGGCGAGCAGGCCCACCAGCATCCCGCGAACGAGTAAATGCCCTGTCATGTCGTCACGCTCCAATCAATGGCAGGGGAAACCCAGCAGGTGGCGACCGTCATGCACAAACTCATGCACGTACATGCCTTTGAACACGGCCGTCGCGCCTTGCTCGGCGCCGACGAAGTAAATCGCGAGCAACAGCAGCAGGCCGCCGAAGATCGCCCAGGGCAGGATTTCGCCCAGGGGAATGGACGGTATTGAAACGTCGGAGCCAGTTGCAGCGGTATAAGCCATGAGAACCTCCAGGGATGACGCGTCCCGAAATGGATAGCGAGTTGGCTGAAACAGGGTCTGGCTTACGGCTAGAAGGCCGAATACAGTGGCGCGACCGCGCCGGCATTGAACCGGCTTCCTGTTGCAGAATGGTTGAAACATGTTGAAACAACTTCGCAAGTCTACGCTGACTGCCCCTTAAAACCAGAGCGATTTGTCATGCAGGCCACCCGTTTGACCCTTGTTGCCCACGCCAGCACCCGTGCCCAGAAACAGGCACGCTTTGCGCTGGATGAGTCGGTGGAGATGGACTGGCAGCAGGCGGCGCTTTCCCAGGGGCAACGCTTCAAGCGTGCACCCCTGGTGCTGTGCGGCCCGGAGGCGCGGACCCGGCAGACGGCGGCGCTGTTTGCCGACGATGCTTTGGTTGAAACAGCCCTGCGCGATTGTGATTTTGGCCGCTGGCAAGGGTTGGCGATCGAGGAGGTTCAGCAGGCCGAACCCGAAGCGCTTCAGGCCTGGTTGACCGACAGCACCTCGGCGCCCCACGGCGGCGAGTCGGTAGTGCAACTGTGTGAGCGGGTAGGGCAGTGGTTGCAGTCCCTCGAGCAATCCCCGGGGCATGTCGTGGCGGTGACGCATCCATTTGTGATCCGCGCAGCGCTGCTGCATGTCATGCAATGCCCACCCGCCATGTTCAACCTGATCGACGTGGAGCCGCTGTCATCCACCGAGTTGCGCTTCAATGGCCGTTGGCGCCTGCGCCTGGAAACTCACGCCTGACGTCCCGAACATGGCAAAATCCGTTCCCCGCACCGAGACCACCCATGAAGACTTTCCCATGAAACGCATCCTGATCATCGGCATTGGCGCCGGCAACCCTGACTACATCACGATGCAGGCGGTCAAGGCGCTCAACCGCACCGACGTGTTTTTCCTGATGGACAAGGGCCAGAGCAAGGACAAGCTGATCGACCTGCGCCGGGAAATCTGCGAGACCTACATCACCGATCACGCCTACCGCTTTGTCGAGGCCGATTGCCCCGAGCGGGTGCGCGGTGATATCGACTACACCACCGCCGTGAAGGACCTGAACCGCGACAAGCAGCAGACCTTCGAACGGATGATCAATGAAGAAATGGCCGACGGCGAAGTGGGCGCATTCCTGGCTTGGGGCGACCCGGCACTGTACGACAGCACCATTCGTATCCTGCAGGCGATCCTCGCCAGCGGCAGCTGCGAATTCGAATTTGAAGTGATCCCCGGGATCACCAGCGTCCAGGCGTTGGCGGCGCAGCACAAAGTGCCGCTGAACCGCATCGGTCGCTCCATCGAAATCACCACCGGGCGCCGGTTGGCGGCGGGGCAGGCGAGTGATGCCGACACCCTGGTTGTCATGCTCGATGCCGAAGATTCCTACCGCACCGTGGCCGATCAGGACCTGGATATCTACTGGGGCGCCTACCTGGGCACACCGGATGAAATCCTGATCAGCGGCAAAGTGGCCGAGGTTGCCGAAGAGATTGAACGTGTGCGCAAGGCGGCGCGCCAGGCCAATGGCTGGATCATGGATACCTATTTGTTGCGCAAACCCTAGAGGTTGATGCTCATGCTCAAACTGATTGCCCTGACGGTAGCGCTGTTTACCGGCGCCGCACAGGCCGAAGACGTATTGCACACCGACCTGCCGCTGCCTTATCTGGAACAGACTCAAAGTGATGCCCGCAACGAGCCGCTGGTGATCTTCCTGCACGGTTATGGCAGTGACGAGGCCGACCTGTTCGGGCTCAAGGACCGCTTGCCGTCGACCTGGACCTACCTGTCTGCACGGGCACCGATGCCGGTGGAGGGCGGTGGTTATCGCTGGTTTCGCAAGAAGCCGGGCGATGGCGATTTTGATGGCGAGACCGCCGACCTGCAGAGCAGCGCCAAGCTGATCGAAGCCTTCGTCGCCCAGGCCACCACCAAGTACCACACCCAACCTGAGCGGGTGTTTCTGGTGGGGTTCAGCCAGGGTGCGATCATGTCGTATGAAGTCGGGTTAAGACATCCCGAAACCCTGCGCGGGATTGCGGCGTTGAGCGGCAGCCTGCTGCCGGTACTCAAGGCCGAACTCAAGCCGGATGCGCGACTGGGCAAGCTGGCGATTTTCATCGGTCACGGGACGCTGGACCAAGCGCTGCCGTACTACTCGGCAACGCGGGCCAACGAGGTATTGCAGGGGATTGGTCTCACGCCGGAATTCCACGGCTACCCGGGGATGATTCATACCGTCGGTGAGGCGGAGTTGCTGGACTTGAAGCAGTGGCTGGAAAAGAGCCTGCGTTGAATCCTGCGATGTGAACGCGATCAAAAATGTGGGAGCGGGCTTGCTCGCGAAAGCGGTGGGTCAGTTAATACCTGTGTTGACTGACCCACCGCTTTCGCGAGCAAGCCCGCTCCCACATTGGATTTTCATTGCCAGATTAAAACCGGTTATTTACCGCCAATAATCTGTTTCACCAACAGTGCATGGCCTTTCTCGTCATCCGCCCGGGAAATGGCCTGCACCACCAATTGGTGGCTGCCGGAGCCCGTCAGGAAGGTGGAACTCAGTGTCTTGCCACCGCCCATGGTCGCGGTGCTGTCGACCTGGCGCAGGGCCAGGCCTTTCACGGTGAGTTTCTTCTCGGCGCCTTTCTTGAAGTCCGGCAGGGCGGCGCTTTGTTCCTTGACGAAATCCGCCACGGCACCGTCGAGGAACTGCGGGTCGTTGTCCTTGATCAGGCCGGCGACACTCGGTTTTTCGACGACGAAGATCACGCTTTTGGTGGCCTGGTCACTGTACATCGTGCCGCTGGCGCCTGCGGTGCCGTGCTCGGCATCACCGGCCGGCAGTGGGTCGGCCAGGTAGGACTTGGGCAGGTTGAAGCTGAACTTGCCATCCAGGGTGGAGATGGTCTGGGTGGCGGTCTTCTGCACCGCAGGCTTGCTGGCGGCGAGGACTTGGCTGGCGCCGAACCCGGCGGCCAGCGCGAGGGCCAAGAGGGCTGCGGTCTTGCTGAGGGTGGCCATGAAGCTCTCCAGGAATGAACGAAATTGCGCCGTATTCTGTCAGAAAATTCGCAAGGTCGTTCATCTCCATCCCTACACCTTGTCGGACTCTTCCTCGATCCGGTCCATCTCAAACAGCCGTGCCAGTTCCGTCCGGGCTTCCTGGGCAGACTGCATCACCTTGGCCGCGTCGTCATACACGGCGTGTTGGGCCGCCAGCAATTGCAGGTCATGGTTTTTGAAGCGGCTGATGCGCGCGTCGGCCTGGGCCTGGGTCAAGCCAAGGCCCACCAGGGTGCGGCGGCTCATTTCCAGGCTGGAGTAAAACGTCTCGCGCACCGGTGACGCGTCGAGGTCCACCAGGCGGTGCACATGCTGGCGGTTACGGGCGCGGGCGATGATCTTCATGTGCGGGTAGAGGCTGCGCACCAGCTCGGCGGTCTTGATGTTGATCTCGGGGTCGTCCATGGCGATCACGAAAAACTCGGCCTGGTCGACTTTCGCTGCGTGAAGGATTTCCGGGCGCTGCGGGTCGCCGTAGAACACCGGCATGCCGCCGAAACTGCGGGTCAGTTCGATGGTTTCCACCGAGGTGTCGAGGGCAATGAACGAGATGTTCTGTGCCCGCAGGATCCGCGCCACGATCTGCCCCATGCGGCCCATCCCGGCGATCACCACCCGTGGCGCATCGCTTTCGATGGCACGGTATTCCTCGGGCACTTCCACCGGCTTGGCCTTGGGCTTGAACAGCTTCGGGCAGAGCAACAGCAGCAATGGCGTCACGGCCATGGACAGGGTGATGGTCAGCACCAGGATGTCGTAGAGGTGCGGCTCGAACAGGCCCTGGTCGCGGCCGATCTTGAACACCACGAATGCGAACTCACCACCGGCTGCCAGCACCACGCCCAGGCGCAGCGCGCTTTCAGGGTTCAGGCCGCCCGCCAGGCGACCCACGCAAAACAGCAGCGGCAACTTGATGGCGATCAGCAGCAGGGTCAGCCCCAGCACGATCACCGGCGCGCTGAACAGCAGGCTGATATTGGCGCCCATGCCCACGCTGATAAAAAACAGACCCAGCAGCAGGCCCTTGAACGGTTCGATCTGCGATTCCAGCTCATGCCGGTATTCGGAGTCTGCCAGCAGCAACCCGGCGAGGAAGGCGCCGAGGGCCATGGACACGCCCACCAATTCCATCAGCCATGCGGTGCCGATCACCACCAGCAACGCGGTGGCGGTGGAGACCTCCCGCAGGCCGGTCTTGGCGACGATGCGAAACACCGGCCGCAACAGATAGCGCCCGCCGATGATCACCACGGCGATGCTGCCCAGTACTTCCAGGCCGTGTCGCAGGCCCTGGGAGGTGGTGGCGGGATGATCGCTGCCCGCGAGCAGCGGCACCATGGCGATCAACGGGATGGCGGCGATGTCCTGGAACAACAGAATCGCAAAGGCCAGTCGCCCGTGGGGCTGGTTGAGTTCCTTGCGCTCGGCGAGGCTTTGCAGGCCAAACGCGGTGGAGGACAGCGCCAGGCCAAGGCCCAGCGCAATCGCGCTGTTCCATGATTGGCCAAACACGAACAGCGCGACCACGCCGATCACGGTGCCCGTCAGTAACACCTGTGCCAGGCCTACACCGAACACTGCCTTGCGCATCACCCACAGACGCTTCGGTGACAACTCCAGGCCAATGATGAACAGCAGCAATACCACCCCAAGTTCGGAAAACTGGCTGACGCTTTGCGGGTTGCCCACCAGGCCCAGCACCGATGGGCCGATGATCACTCCGGCCAGCAAGTAACCCAGCACGGCACCCAGTTGCAGGCGCTTGGCCAGGGGCACGGTCAGGACGGCAGCGAGCAGGAATACAACGGCCGCTTGTAACAGGTTGCCTTCATGGGGCATTGGGGACTCCGGGATCGTTTTGCTGAATCAACAGGTTTTACTGTAGGAGCGAGCTTGCTTTGCAGGTCCCAAGGCCTTCGCCTCCGGGTTCATTGGATGTCGTCCGGTTCTTTCGCGGCACTCTCCAAACTATTAATACCATTTATTTCAATGAGTTTTATGCACGTGGCGGTCGGGATCATCCGTGGTGCCGGCGCTATGGTCGTGTCTTCAGCCGCGCGAAAGGGTGGTTTTTTATGGGCTGAGCATTGTGCGGGAATAATCTACAAACACTTTTCCGGGACAAACGGAAGCCTGTACACGCCAGGAACTCCTACAATTATGCCCTTGAGTTTATATTCCATGGATGGAATATTTGCATGAGTTGGGACATTGAATACACGGACGAGTTTGGAATCTGGTGGGGCGGTCTGGATGCAAAGGAGCAATCCTCAGTATCGGTCAGTGTGGATTTACTGAGCCTTCTGGGGCCAGGCCTTGGCTTCCCCCCGCAGCAGCGATATCAAGGGCTCCAGGCATGGCTGCCTGCGAGAGTTGCGGGTGCAGCATGCCGGGCGGCCTTACCGCGTTCTGTATGCATTTGATCCGCGCCGGCGTGCCTTGTTGCTGATTGGCGGGGATAAAACCGGTCGAGGCCGGTGGTATGACGAATACGTCCCGCTGGCTGAGAAGTTGTATGACGAACATTTGGAAACACTGCTTAAAGAGGGCCGTCACCATGGCTAAAAAATTCAGTGAGCTGCAGGCTCGCATGACACCGCAAGCCCGGGCCGATGCAGAGCGCATCTTCCAGCAACACCTGAAAGAAATGCCCCTGCATGAACTGCGCAAGGCGCAACAGATGAGCCAGGATACGCTGGCCAAGGCGCTGAATATCAATCAGGCGGCAGTGTCCAAAATGGAGCGGCGCACCGACATGTATATCAGCACGCTGCGTAACTATATCCGCGCCATGGGAGGAGAACTGGAGATTGTCGCTACGTTTCCTGATGGCCAGGTAAAGATCGAGAACTTTGCCCACTGAGTCATCCGCTCCGTCAAAGCCCGGCCATGCGCCGGGTTTTCTGTTCGCTGAATGCCTGTCGTCATTGTGCAGCTTAATGGACAATACTCGCTATTCTCGCCCTCATCGGACATCAACGTGAACCAACTCCTCGCCATGCGTGCCTTCGTCCGTGTCGTCGAAACCGGCTCCTTCAGCCGCGCATCCGACCAATTGGCACTGCCGCGTTCCACCGTCAGTAAACTCATCACGGACCTGGAGAAGCACCTTGGCGTCAAGTTGATGCATCGCACCACCCGTGCGCTGGCGGCGACGCCGGAGGGGTCGGAGTACTACAGCCACGCGCTGTGCCTGGTGGCGGAACTCGATGAACTGGACAATGCCCTGCGCGGGCAGAAGCTCAAGCCCGGCGGCCACCTGAAAGTGGATGCGCCGGCGTCCTTTGCCAATTGCCTGCTGATCCCGGCGCTGGTGGATTTTCATCGTGAGTACCCTGAGATCACCATCGCCCTGGGCATCAGCGACCGCGCCGTGAATATCGTGGGGGAGGGTGTGGATTGCGTACTGCGCGCTGGCAAGCTCGATGACATGGCAATGATCGCCCGCAAGGTTGTCGACCTCGAGTACGTCACTTGTGCGGCCCCCGGCTACCTGGAGCGCATGGGTACGCCCGTGTCTCCCGAGGACCTCGAGAAGAACCACCTCAAGGCGGGGTATTTCTTTGCCGGGTCGGGTAAGCCGGAGCCGTTGATTTTCGAGAAGGACGCGACTCGGTATGAGGTAGGCAACTGCGCGTTTTCCACCAACGAAGGCAACGGCCTCAAGGAAATGCTGCTCGCCGGCCTGGGCGTCGGGCAGCATTTCAAGACCATCGTTGACTACTACGTAGAGGCAGGCCATTTAGTCCCGGTACTCGAAGACTGGACCCGGCCCGCCACGCCGTTGCACATCATCTATCCACCCAATCGCCATCAGAACGCCCGGCTGAAGGTATTTATCGACTGGGTGATCGAGCGGTTCGGCGTCAGGCAATAATCGCTGTCACGCGGATTTCAATGCGCATTGCCGGCAGCCCCAGGGCTTCTACTCCCAGCTCAGTCCAGATGGGGGCGTGATTGGGCATGTAATGGCGGTACCACTTGACCATCTGCTCGTTCACCTCTGGCGGGAAACCTCCCACGTGGTAGGAATTGACGTGTACCACATGCTCCCAGCCGGCGCCGGCTGCCGCCAGGGTGCGTTCGAGGTTTTGAAAGGCCAGGGCGATCTCGTCGGTGAGGGATTCGGGAATCTGGAACTCGTCATCCCAGCCGCCCTGGCCCGAGGTTTCGACGCGGTTGCCGATTTTGACCGCCTGGGTGTAATGCAGGGTCTCGCGTGCAATGTCGCCGTAACCGGGTGTGATGAAAAACTCGGGCTTGCTCATGGTGTTCCTCGGTTTCAGTGGTTGACCCGACAAAGGTTAATGGACTGAATCTGCGAACAAAATCCGCGTTTCCTGTCATCACTGTGCAGGGATATGGATAGTCCGAGTATCAGTTTTTCACATTCCCGTAGCCCGCCCTTTGTTACTATCGCCCTCCGTCGTCGCCAGGAGTCACCGTCACATGCAACACCAGTGGGATGAAATGCACCGCACCCGCAAGCCCACGTTTGTGTTGTGTGGCGAGCCCCAGGGGGATGTGCTCAATCTCTACGTGCATGGTTATTCGGCGTTCTTCAACCAGCAACAACTGGGTAGTTTCTCCCGGCAACTGGCAACCATCGAAGGCTCCACCAACCTGATGCTGTTCTGGCCGGCAGGGCATTTCCTGGAAAACCTGTTTGCGCCGTTCAAGGATGTGATTACCTCGATGTTGGGTGGCGGCAGCCTGGGTGCCGCAACCATCGGGGTGGGCAAGGCGATTGCCTATTTCCTCGACCACTACAAAAGCGTCGAGGCGCGGGTGGATGAGGTCGCCAAAAGCCTGCTGCCCGAATTGGCCAACTACCTCCATGGCGAGTCGATCAAGGTGCGGCAGATCAACCTGATCGGCCACTCCCTGGGCGCGCGCATCCTGGTCAAGAGCCTGCTGGCCAGCCCTGAGGTGGCCCGTGAGTTGCCGCTGAACAACCTGCTGCTGATGGGCGGTGCGATTTGTACCTCCAGCCCCTGGGACCTGGTCTCGGCGCCGCTCAGCGGTCGGGTGATCAACTGCCACTCGAGCAAGGATTGGGCGCTGGCGCTCAAGCCGGACACCGAGCGCTGCATCGGTCGTTATGCGATCCCGCTGACACCGGCGCTCAAGGCCAAGGTCGCCAACGTGCACCTGGCCACGTTCGACCACGCCGCGTATTGGCCGCAACTGAAGACGGTGGTGCAGTACACCGACCTGCTGCAGGAACGCCGGGGCATGATCCGCGCCGATCAACGCAGCAGCGAAGTGCGCTTTGCGGAAGAGGATGTCGAGCTGTTCCCGCTGCTGGTGCAGGCGCGGCCGGAGGAATTGCAGTTTTTCGCCGAGCTGATGGCGCAAAAGCGCAGTGCCTCTATCGACGCCACCGTGCGCGAGCCCTTGAAGCTGGCCATCGAGTTGCAGCGCATGGGCGGCGACACCTTTATGAACCTGGCCCGTGGTCATGGCGTGAGCTATCGCGAAATCGCCCAAGACGTGGCGCAGCGGGTGGGTATCAAGTTTGATCAACCGATCGAGAAAGTGGCCCTGGCGGATCTGGAGTTACAGGTTGCCGAGCGGCTGATCGAGCAATACAAGGACAAGCTCAGCCAGGCTGATCGCCAAGTGTTCGAGGCAGAGTTGAAGGCTGCGGCACAAAAGGAGCAGGGTTTTTTCAATCGTTTCGATGTCGGGCGCTCAGCCACCACTGCCCTCAGCGGGACCGCGCTGGCCGGGTTGACCGGGTTTATCCTGCGCCGGGGCGCGGCCACGGCCATTCCGGTGGTGGGGCAGGCGCTCGCGGCGGCGATGCTGCTGGTGACCGGCGTGCGGGCGTTTTCCGGCCCCGCGTATTCCATCACCACCCTGGCGGTGCTGGTGATCGGGGTGATTCGCGAGCGCCTGGAGCGTGAAGCACTGAACCAGGAGATGGATCTGGTGGTCCAGGTGGTAGAGGCATTTGATCTGCCCCGGGAGACGGTGATGCGTACCGTTGCGTCTGACTGATAAGCTGCGTTCACGTCTTGTGTGAAAGCCTGGTACCCCGCGTGAAATTCAGCCTGCCCAAAATCGCTACCGCCCCGTTCTGCCCGCCGGAAGTCGCCGGCTCCATCGTCGTTGATCCCCGTGCCTCGTTTTTCAAACGTGCGCTGATGTTTGCCGGCCCTGGCTTGCTGATCTCCATCGGCTATATGGACCCGGGCAACTGGGCCACCGCCATCGAGGCCGGTTCGCGCTACGGCTACAACCTGTTGTTCGTGGTGCTGCTGGCGAGCCTGGCGGGGATGGCGGTGCAGTGCCTGTGCTCACGGCTGGGCATCGCCACCGGCAAGGACCTGGCGCAACTGAGCCGCGAGCGCTACAGCCGGCGCTCGTCGTTCGTGCAGTGGATCCTTGCGGAAATCTCGATCATCGCCACCGACCTCGCCGAAGTCCTCGGCTGCGCCCTGGCGTTTCACCTGTTGCTGGGCGTGTCACTGACCACCGGGATTGTCATCACTGCCTTCGATACCTTGCTGATCCTGGCCCTGCAAAATCGAGGCTTCCGCCGGCTGGAAGCGATCATGCTGGCACTGGTGGCGACCATCGGCGTGTGTTTCTTCATCGAGCTGGTGCTGATCAAGCCTTACTGGCCCGACGTGTTTCGTGGTTTCACCCCGTCGTTGTCCGCCATCAGTGATGCCGCACCGTTGTACCTGGCCATTGGCATACTGGGGGCCACGGTGATGCCCCATAACCTCTACCTGCACAGCTCCATTGTGCAAACCCGGCTGTTCGGCAAGGACCTGGCCAGCCGCCAGGACGCGGTGAAACTGGCGCGTATCGATACCATCGGTTCCCTGTCCCTGGCACTGCTGGTCAACGCGGCAATCCTGATACTGGCCGCCGCCGCGTTCCACCAGACCGGCCACACTGATGTGGTGGAAATCCAGGACGCCTATCACTTGCTCGACCCGCTGGTGGGTGGCGTGTTCGCCAGCGTGCTGTTCGGTGTTGCGCTGTTGGCTTCGGGCCAGAGCTCCACGTTCACCGGCACCATTGCCGGGCAAGTGATCATGGAAGGCTACCTCAACCTGCGCATTCCCTGCTGGCAGCGACGCCTGATCACCCGTGGCCTGGCGCTGATCCCGGCGTTCCTCGGGGTGTGGCTGATGGGGGATGATGCCATCGGCAAGCTGCTGATCCTCAGCCAGGTGGTGTTGAGCCTGCAGTTGCCGTTTGCGTTGTTTCCGCTGATCCGCATGACGGGTGACAAGCGCCTGATGGGGCCGTTCGTCAACAGCTTGCCTACGCGGCTGCTGGCCTGGAGCTTGTTTGTGGTGATCAGCGGGGCGAATGCCTGGCTGATCGGGCAGTGGTTGTTTTGAGCGAAGTGAATTAAGTCAAAACGGCCAATGATGTGTATTTCGCCACCATCGGGTCGGCTGTCACTAACTTCATCGGCTCAATGATAGCCGTTGCAATGATGAGCCGATCAAACGGGTCCCTGTGATGGTGTTCAAGGTCCTTGACCGCGATGGCGTGCTCCGAGGTGATGGGCAGTTCCACGTAGCCGCTTTCCAGGCAGTATTCGCGAATTTCGTCCAGGTTTACGTTGAGCTTCCCGAGCCCGACCTTTATCGCCAGCTCCCAGAATGTGGCGGCACTGACGTAAATTTCAGCCGCGTTCTCGATCAGCTTTCTGGCCTTCGCTGGCAGTTTTGGATCATCGCTCAGGGCCCAAAGCAGGATGTGGGTATCCAGCAGTATTCTCATGGGTGGTTTCCCTCAAACGCATCCAGCATGTCGTCTGGCAATGGCGCATCGAAGTCATCCGGCACCACCAGTTTGCCCTTCATCGCGCCAATTCGCCGGCCTGTCGGTTTCCCGACAGGAACAAGGCGAGCCATCGCCCGCCCATGCTTGGCTATGGTGATGATTTGGCCGGCGGCGGCATCATCGACCAGTTTTGATAAATTATTTTTTGCTTCACCCAACGGTACGGTAATCATTTGGTCTTCTCGAGGTTTTGGCCAAATATAGCCAAAATTTCGTAAGCAGGCAAAGATCAACCGACTGCTGGCGGAGGGTGATTTTTGCGGGGACGATTGCAGGTTTCCGAACGGGTAATGACTGGCATCCATGACGTCTCTCCTGAAGGAATTCCTCGAAGTCTGCCCGAGTGCAAGCGGTTTTTGACCCGTGTTGTGGAAAATCAGATCGGACTTACTTGAAGGGGGATTTTTCCCGACAGTGCGGGCCGAATAGTTTCCCACAGTTGCTCAACGGTCCCAGTAAGGCACTGCCCCAAAACACTCGACGAAGTAATCAATCACGGTCCGCACCTTCAACGACAGCCGCCGGCTACCCGGCCACAGCGCAGCAATCTGTTGCGGCTCCAGGGTCGTCGCCACTTCATAGTCGCTGAGCACCGCCTGCAGCGTGCCGGCGCGCAGGCCTTCACCGATCAACCATGACGGGAACACCACCAGCCCCAGGCCTTGTTCGGCAGCGTGGGTCAGGGTGTCGGCGTGGTTGCCGGTGATCGGGCCCTTGACGCTGTAGGAGGTCCAGTCGCCCTGGTCGCGGCGGAAGAACCAGCGCTGCTGGCCGGTGACGCCCTTGTAGGCCAGGCACTGGTGGTTCACCAGTTCGTCCGGATGCCGGGGCGTACCGAAACGCTCCAGATAGCCGGGGCTGGCAGCGAGACGAAAGCGCTGGGGGGCGAAGATTCGCGCCTGCATGCCGGAATCGTTCAGCACACCGATGCGAAACAGCAGGTCTGTGCCGTCTTGCAACGGGTCGACGTAGGTGTCGGTTTGCTGGATATCCAGTTGCAGCTTCGGGTAACGCCGACACAGCTCCCCAAGCCACGGCGAGAGGTGGCGTTGGCCAAACACCATCGGCGCATTGATGCGCACCAGGCCGCTGGGTTCGCTTTCCTGTTCCTGCAACGCCTGGCCGGCGGCTTCCAGTTGCTCCAGCATCAATCGCGCATGCCGGCCCAGCAGGCGACCGGCTTCGGTAGGGCTGACCGCACGGGTATGGCGATACAGCAACTGTTGGCCCAGGGCCTGCTCCATCAACTGGACCTGCCGGGAAATGGAGGAGGGCGCCAGGCCTTCGCGGCGTGCGACTTCGGAAAAGCTGCCGTAGTCCAGTACTGCGACAAACAGGCGAAGCGCCTTGAAGCTCAGTTCGTTCAAACCCTGCATCATCACTCCATGCTGTGCGTATTGCGCAAAGGTGTTGTCGGCATGCTCCCATTTATCGCACAGCAGTGCCACCGGATAATACGCGCCATTGTTCCTCTCTCTAACGCGCAGGTGATGTATGCAGGCTTCTTCAGTGGCGGGTGTGGCTCAGGCCAAGCCCAAGACGTTTCTTCGGTTGTTGCTATTGCCGCTGGTGATCTTCGCCGGCATGGGCTTGTCGGTGGAGGCCGGCTTGCTGGGCCCGCTGGGTGTGCAGGTCGGCCACTTGTGGGCGACCTTGAGCATCTTCGGCGTCGGCTCGGCGATCCTGTTCCTGCTGTTGCTGTTCAGCGGCCCGCAAAAGGGTCCGGCGTTGACCGACCTGCCGCGCTGGCAATTGATCGGTGGCTTCCTGGGGCCGATGTACGTGGTGGTGCTGACCCTGGCGACCCCGCATATCGGGATCGCGATGACCATGATTGCGATCTTGTCGGGCCAGGTGGGCAAGAGCGTGCTGATCGACCACTTCGGCTGGTTTGGCACTGCCCGCAAGCGGGTCAACGTGGAGCGCTGGATTGCATTGGCGTTGATCGTGGTTGCACTTGTTCTGATTGCGCGAGGTTAAGGCGATGAACCTGATTCTGTTGTTGGTATTGGTAGTGGCCGCCGGTGCGGTATTGAGTGTGCAGGCCGCCATCAATGGCCGCCTCGGGCAGGCGGTGGGCGTATTGCGCAGCAGCCTGCTGACCTTTGTCGTGGGCGCGATCAGTACCGGGTTGCTGATTCTGTTCTTTGAGCCCGCCCACGCGGTCAGCCTGCTGGACGTGCCGAAGTGGCAACTGACCGGGGCGTTGTTCGGGGTGGTGTACATGATGGTGATGGTCGGCGCGGTCCCGATTGTCGGCACGGCAGTGGCGACGGTGGCGGTGATTGTCGGGCAGCTGGGCATGGGCATGCTGATCGATAACTTCGGCTGGCTCGGCAACCCGGCGATCGAGCTGTCCGGCAGCCGCATCGTGGCGATGCTGTGCCTCGCGCTGGCCCTGGTGTTCATGTACCGCAGCAACGCTCGTCGGGCTGACTGACGGGCCTTTGAACCTTGAATCGTTGCCTATAGTCATTGCTTGAGGTGCCGGCGTTCGCCGCACCTGGACGACCACGAAAAAGGAGTCTGACCATGCAAGACATGCAAGAAAAAAAATGCGCCTGCCAGGACTGCAACTGCCAGTTGGGGGAAACTGCGGTGATGAAGGATGGCAAGGGCTATTGCTGCCAAGGCTGCGCCGAGCATCATGCCCATGGCGAGCCTTGTGCTTCGGCGACCGGGTGCGAATGCACCAAGTCCGCCCACGGCTAACGCGGCGACCTGTAGGAGCGAGCTTGCTCGCGAAACACCCGAGAGCGACGCGGGGCACCAGGTGCCCCGTGTCATCGTTAACGACCTTCGCGAGCAAGCTCGCTCCTGCAGGTTTCAGGCAGTGGGGCGCGCATCCGAGCGGCGCCATTGCACGTTTTCGATGCCGAATTTCTCGGCCTGGGGCTGGCTCGTCTTCTTCACCTGCTCACGGGCAAACCGCCCGATGCGGCCTACGCCGGCGTCGCAGCTCGCCCAATGCCAGGCTTCGGCGTTGTCGAGTTTTTCCAGGCGGATGATGAATGACTTGGGCTGGCCATGCAGCGTGTAGTCGATCACGAAAAGTTTTGCGTTAGTCATGGATCCGTAAACCCTCCTTGTGTCTTTAAGTGACCCTGCGCAGGTGGTAAAAATTCACTCGGATCATCCGGTTCACGTCTTATCATGGCGCTCCATACTTGAACGATGTGTCTTCCATGGCCCTTGCCGCGCCTCCCGACCTCAGTGATCACGCCGTCCCCGTGCAACCCTTGGCGCGCACCTATCCGCGCGGATTGTATGTCGAGCCCCATCAACACGATTGGGGCCAGTTGCTGTATGCCATGAGCGGCGTGATGTGGGTCGAGACACCCCGGGAAGCGCTGGTAGTGCCGCCCCAGCGCGCGGTGTGGCTGCCGCCGGGTGTCGAGCATGGGATTCGCGTGGTGTCGGACTTGCAGATGCGCAACATTTACCTGCGCCCGGCGCTGGCAGCGACCCTGGACAGCCAGGTGCAAGTGATCGAGGTCGGCGGGCTGCTGCGCGAACTGATCGTGGCGCTGGTGGAGCAGGGCGACAAGGGGGACCAGGCCTATTACGAAGCCGTGGTCGGCCTGGCCCTGCTGGAACTGCAACGGGCCCGGCGCTCGCCGATCCGTATCGCCTTGCCCGTGGGCGCCGACCGACGCCTGACCAGCGCCTGCCAGGCGGTGATGGCGTCACCGTCCCTGGACATTCCCTTTGAACAGCACGCCGAAGCCGCCGGCGCCAGCGTACGCACCCTGGCGCGGCTGTTCCAGAACAGCCTGGGCATGGGCTTTGCCGAGTGGCGCCGCCAGGTGCAGTTGGCCACCGCCGTGGCCGAGTTGATCCAGGGCCAGTCGGTCAGCGCGATCGCCCGTTCCCTGGGTTATTCGCCGAGCAGTTTCAGCGACATGTTTCGCCGTGAACTGGGGATGGCGCCGTCGCAGTATCCCGTCTGAGGCTTGGCCGAAATCCTGAAGCACTTGGCCGATGCTTCGGTTTCAGGCCCCCTACACTGACCGCATCAACCCTTGCTGCGGAGTGTTCCATGAATTACCTGATTTCCTTGGCCATCGGCCTGTTGGTCGGCGTGATTTACGGTGCCCTGGACTTTCGCTCGCCTGCGCCTCCTGCCATCGCCCTGGTGGGGCTGATGGGCATGTTGATGGGCGAGAAACTCTGGCCCATGGGCCGGCAGTTGGTCAGCACCTGGTTGTCCTGAACCCTTTGAACTTCGATGGATATTGGCCATGAAAGCACTGCAATTTTCCGCCACCGGCGATCTCGCTGCCCTTGCTTACGTTGATGTCGCCACGCCGGTGCCGGCGGCCGGTGAAGTCCTGGTGCAGATCAAGGCTGCCGGGCTGAACCCCAGCGACGTGAAGAACGTGCTCGGGCGTTTCCCCTACACCACCTTGCCACGCATTCCCGGGCGGGACTTTGCCGGGGTGGTGGTGGAAGGTCCGCAGGAACTGGTCGGCCAGGAGGTCTGGGGCACGGGTCGCGACCTGGGTTTTTTCGCCGACGGTTCCCACGCCCAGTACCTCACCGTGTCGGCCAAGGGCGTGGCGCACAAGCCCAGCCACCTGAGCTTTGCCCAGGCCGCCAGTCTCGGCGTGCCGTACACCACGGCGTGGGATGCGCTTGAGCGCAGCGGTGTAACCAAAGGCACGCGCTTGCTGGTGATTGGTGCCAATGGGGCTGTAGGCAGCGCGGCTTTGGCCCTGGCGAAGATTCGTGGGGCCCAGGTGCTCGGGGCCGTGCGTCGCCCGGAACAGGTCGAGGCCTTGCGCGAGCAGGGTTTCGAGGGGCTGTTACTGGGCCAGCCGGAAGCGCTGGGAGGGCAGGTCAATGCGCTGTTCGGTACGGGCGCCGATGTGATCTTTGACACCACCGGCTTCTGGTTGCCGGCAGCGGTGGCGGCGCTGGCGCCTTTTGGCCGTATCGCGATCATCGCCGCGCCGGTGGACGGGCACGTGCAACTGCCGGCCCTGGCGTTGTATCGCAAGGGTGGTTCGGTGGTGGGGATCAATTCGCTGCTCTACAACTGCGAGCAATGCGCCGTGATGCTGGAGCAGTTCGGGCGGTTCTTCGATGAGGACTTGTTGCCGCTGCCGACCGGTTTGCGGGAAGTGTCGCTGGCCGACGGTGTGAAGTGCTTTGAGCAAGTGAACCAGGGCAGTGCCGACAAGATTATCTTCCTGCCCTGACCCGCTTATTGTGGGAGCGGGCTTGCTCGCGAATACGGTGTGTCAGCCAATACATTCGGCACTGATCCAGCGCTTTCGCGAGCAAGCCCGCTCCCACATTCGATCTTTGTTCAGGCTTCGGGAACGCCTTTTTCCCACGCCGACCAGTTCTTCAGAATTGCCTGCACCAGCGGATTACCGGTGCGATACAGGTTCTCCAGCGCCGGCACAAATCCGCCCTGGTCCGCATACTTCAGCAGGTTGTCCACTTCGCTGTAGCCCGGGTACGGCCGATCAAAGTCGGAACCGGCCCGCACCACCGCCAGGCGATTGATATCCACCAACCCTTCACGGCTGGCCCGCAGCAACGCTTCATAGGTGGAGTTGTCTTCCTGCTGGGTGGTGCAGTACACGCCTTTATTGTCCGTCAGCAATTTGGTCCAGACCTCGGCGCGCTCACTCAGGCGCGTCCCGGAGAACCAGGTATTGCCCGCCAGGGTGTCGCACTGGGTGACCTGCGGCGGCTGATTGGCCGGCGCGTACGGATAGTGTTTGCGCCAGGCCGTGGACTCCTTGCTTTCACTGAGCTCGACTTTTTGCGACAGCGCAAACGCCTTGGCTTGCAGCTTGGGATTGAGCTCGAACACTTCGGTCTTGTAGTCCAGCGGCGGCTTCTCGTTCGGCCCCTTGGTATTGATGCCGATATAGCCGGTCGGCCAGTCCTTCGGCGCGTCCCGTGAATCCAGTTCCCATTGGGTTCCGAATTCCACCAGGTAATGGGCCCACGCGGCGGTGCCGATGGTGCCACGGTGCGGGTTGATCCCGGCGATCCCGGCGATCAGGAAGTAGCTCTGGCGCAGATCGAACTTGGGCGACAACGCCAGCGCCAGGGTCGAGGCGGCAGCGTTGGTCTGGCCCATGCCGGTCACCAGCAGGCACACGTCCTGGGTGTTGCAGCGGATCACTGGATACTCGGCCGACAAGCCTGGCACGCGAACTTCCTGCTTGAGTTCCAGGCGGTCGATCCAGTTCTGCGCTTCGGGGGCGAACATGGTGATCAGCATCACCTTGGGCTTGATCGGGGCCGGGGCATCAGCCAGCACGACATGCGGCAACAGCGCCCCGGCGGCCAGGCCGATGGCGATTGAAAGGCGGGTAAAGGTCTTCATCTACTGCTCCTTGTTCACACTCAGAATTGATAGCCCACACCGGCGTAGTAACCCCAGCCGTTGGAGCGAGCGCGGAAATTGCCGTCGCCAAAGTTCAGCTCGCTGCCGTCTTCCCAGTTGCCGCCGTTGTGGAAGTAACGGCCTACCAGGGTGAAACGCAGGTGAGTGAACGAATACAACAGCACGTTTGTTGCAACCAGGGAGTTGGCAGTGCGCGCGGGGTTGTCTTTGTGCAGATCCGAGCCGAAATCGTAGTTGGTGAAGCCGATATAGGTCAGCGACGCACCATTGTCGAAGCTGCCGATGGGCACGATGTATTTCATCTGCGCACGGTAGCCGTCCCATGAGTATTCGTTGCTGGCGCCGTAGTTTTCCCACTGGTAACGGCCATAGAAGTTGGCCGACAGGTTGACCCGCGAGTGGGTCTCGATGTCGGTGCCCAGGCCGCTGTACAAGGTGTTGGCACGGTTGTCCTTGTTGCTGCCGTGGTCGTAGATCCAGTCAAACGCTACATACCATTCCTTGAACGGGCCGATGGCCAGGCTGCGACCGGCCAGGTAGTCGATGGAGATGCGCGGTTCGTGCTCCATGAACACCGGCGAGCCGTGGTCCCACGCGCCTTTGTCGTTGCTGTTGCCGATCCCGAAGATCTTCGGGATGTCGACGTAGCCATACAGTTCGAACGGGCCCTTGCGGCCGAAGTATTCGTACTCCAGGTACACGTCATCGGCGGGTTTGGGGCCGAAGCTGATGTCTTTGCTGCCGATCACCGTCAGGTCCTGGTTGAACCAGTCCGACAGGTACACGCCTTTTTTCGACGGGCTGGCTTCCGGGGCCAGGGCTTCGCCCTGTGCTGAGTCATCGGTGGGTTTTTCCTGCGCCAAAATGGGTCCGCTGAGTACTCCCGTAACGGCAGCCAGTAGCAGGGAAACAGCAAAAGGGGTAGCCGACGCGGATCGTCTGGAAGTGGGTTGCATTGAAAATCCCTGTTCGTACGCGGTTGGGGCCCGATTCTTCGGGTTGAGGTGAACCTGGTTGCCAAGTTCGTTCCGCAAACGTTTGCACAGGTTGTACCAATTTGTGTCAATTGCATGAAGGAATTGAGAAAAGTGGGAAATAGTCGGCCTTTTGGTCAGAAATGCGCCTTGGTAAACGGCAGCGCCTGATCACCATTGCGGTTAAACAGGTACATCGCGGTTTCCCGGCGATATTCGCTGGGCGTCTGGTTCATCTCGATGCGAAAGTGCCGGTTGAAGTTGGAGAGGTTGGCGTAACCCACTTCAAAACAGATATCGGCCACTGACATCTCGCTTTGCAGCAACAGGCGGCAGGCGCGCTGCACCCGGAACTTGCGCATCAGGTCGATAAAGCCGTGGCCGGTGACGCGCTTGAAGAACCGCGAGAAGCCCGGTTCGCTCATGTCCAGCCGTTGGGCGATCACCGACAGCCGCAGGTCGCCGGTCAATTCCGTCATCAGGTATTCGAAGGCCTTGTGGATACGCTCCGAGCTGCGGGCATCCAGGCTTGGCGTGTAGCAGGCACTGGCCAGGCAATGGGCTTCCCCGGAGGGTGCCTGCCCCAAGGTATGCAGTAACTGGATGAACAGAATCAGGCGCGCCAGGCCCTCGGCGGGGCCGATGGACTCCAGCAGGTGCGCAGCCTTCAGGGCGGTTTCACCGGTGAATTCCAGGCCGCGCCGGGCCCGGTCAAACAGGCCTTGCAGGTCGCCCAGCTCAGGCAGCGTGGTGCGCAGGGCCAGCAATGCGGCGCCGTCGAACTGCAACACCACATCGCGCCCCGTCAGGTACTCGCCGGGGGCCAGGTCGCCGATCCAGTCGTGGGGCAGGTCGGGGCCGATCAGTGCGACATGGCCGGCGCCAAACGCACCGATATAGTCGCCCGCCACGAGCTTGCCGCTGCCCTGGCGGATCAGGTGGATTTCAAATTCGGGGTGATGGTTCCAGCGGGCCAGCTCGAACGGATAGTCATGTTCGTACCAGCGAAAGCCATGCTCGGGCTCGGCCAGAATCACTTCCAGCTCGGCGGGGCGCTGCTCGAAAAGGGCGGATCGGCTTGCAGGCATGGGCTTGGCCCTTCTGGGCTTTTTGGAATGGCACCAAAATACGCCCTTTGTTCAAGTAGCCGCTACCCCGGGTTTTGCCCGCCACTGATACTTTTTTGATCTTGGCGATGCGGTTAAAAAAGTATCAGCCGGGCATCCGCCAGTCGTTTGTCCGGCGTTGGGCAAGCTGCTGTAATCGGGCCGTCAACAACAAAAACAATAAGTGGAAACCGCCATGCTCAAGATTCCGAAAGCGCTGTTCCTGCTCTCCGGCCTCACGCTCGCGATGGCCGCACATGCTGCCGAAACCGTGACCATCGCCACGGTCAACAACAGCGACATGATCCGCATGCAGCGCCTGTCCAAGGTGTTCGAAGAGCAGCACCCCGAGGTGAAACTCAATTGGGTGGTGCTCGAAGAAAACGTCCTGCGCCAACGCCTCACCACCGACATCGCGACCCAGGGCGGCCAATTCGACGTACTGACCATCGGCACCTATGAAACCCCGCTGTGGGGTGCCAAACACTGGCTGGAGCCGATCACGCCACTTCCCGCCGATTACGACCTGGAAGACATCTTCCCCGCCGTGCGCCAGGGCCTGTCGGTGAACGACACCCTCTACGCCTTGCCGTTCTATGGCGAAAGCACCGTCACTTATTACCGCACCGACCTGTTCAAGCAGGCCGGCCTGGCGATGCCCGAGCATCCGACCTGGACCCAGCTGGGCGAGTTCGCCGCCAAGCTCAACCAGCCCGCCAAGGACCAATACGGCATGTGCCTGCGGGGCAAGGCCGGCTGGGGTGAAAACATCGCGTTGCTGAGCACCATGGCCAACGCCTTTGGTGCACGCTGGTTCGACGAGCAATGGAAACCCGAGCTGACCAGTCCCGAGTGGACGGCGGCGGCGAACTTCTACGTCAACACCCTGAAAAACTATGGCCCGCCGGGCGTATCCAGCAACGGTTTCAACGAAACCCTGGCGCTGTTCAACAGCGGCAAATGCGCGATCTGGGTCGACGCCAGCGTTGCCGGCTCGTTCACCACCGACAAAACCCAAAGCAAAGTCGCCGACAGCGTGGGTTTTGCCGCCGCACCGACCGAGGTCACCGACAAGGGGTCGTCGTGGCTGTACGCCTGGTCCCTGGCGATCCCGGCCACCTCCAAACACAAGGACGCCGCCAAGGCCTTCATCACCTGGGCCACCTCCAAGGAATACATCCAGCTGGTAGCGGATAGGGACGGCATCACCAACGTACCGCCGGGCACGCGCCAGTCCACCTACAACGCGGCGTACCTGGCCGCGGCGCCGTTCGCCAAGGTGACCTTGCAGATGATGCAACACGCCGACCCCGCGCACCCGTCGGCCAAACCCGTGCCGTACGTGGGCATCCAATACGTGACGATCCCCGAGTTCCAGGCCATCGGCACCTCGGTGGGCAAGCTGTTTTCGGCAGCGCTCACCGGCGGCATGACGGTCGACAAGGCACTGGCCGAGGCGCAGTCCACCACCGAGCGTGAAATGAAACGCGCCGGCTACCCGAAATAATCACCTCAGGGACACTGCATTGATGAAACGACTGGAAGGTAAAAGTGCGCTGGTCACCGGCAGCGCGCGGGGCATTGGCCGGGCGTTTGCACAGGCCTACATCAACGAAGGCGCGACCGTCGCCATCGCCGACATCAACCTGGAGCGGGCGCGGGCCACCGCCACGGAGCTGGGCCCGAAAGCCTACGCGGTGGCGATGGATGTCACCGACCAGGCGTCCATCGATGCCGCGATTGTCGCCGTGGTGGCGCAGGCCGGCAAGCTCGACATCCTGATCAACAACGCCGCCTTGTTCGACCTGGCGCCCATCACCGACATCACCCGCGAGAGCTTCGACCGGCTGTTCTCGATCAACGTCGCCGGTACGTTGTTCACCTTGCAGGCGGCGGCCCGGCAGATGGTCAAGCAGGGGCATGGCGGCAAGATCATCAACATGGCCAGCCAGGCCGGGCGCCGGGGTGAGCCTCTGGTGGCGGTGTACTGCGCGACCAAGGCGGCGGTGATCAGCCTCACGCAATCGGCGGGGCTGAATCTGATCAAGCAGGGCATCAACGTGAACGCCATCGCGCCGGGAGTGGTGGACGGCGAGCATTGGGACGGGGTGGACGCGATGTTTGCCAAGCACGAAGGGCTGCCGCTGGGCGAGAAGAAAAAGCGCGTAGGAGCAGAAGTACCGTTTGGGCGGATGGGGACTGCCGAGGATTTGACCGGAATGGCGGTTTTCCTCGCGTCCAAAGAAGCCGACTACGTGGTTGCCCAGACCTACAACGTCGACGGCGGCAACTGGATGAATTGAGCGGGACGCAGCTCCTCGAACCATCGCAGATCAAAAACTGTGGGAGCGGGCTTGCTCGCGAAAGCGGTGTATCAGTCAATCTATCCGGCGACTGACACTCCGCATTCGCGAGCAAGCCCGCTCCCACAGTTGATCTTCATTGTTCTGGGAAGGGGGCTTGGTCTTATTCGGCAAAGCTGCGATCAAAGAAGTACACCGCCCCAGGCTTCAGATTCTCCACTGTCGCCTGCGGCCGTCCGCCCTCGCCATGCTTCTTGCGGCCCGTCTCCCGCAAAAAACCGGCCTCGGTCAACTTCAGCAACCGCTGGCGAATACTGGTCTTCAGCACCGGCCGCGCCAATACCAGCGAAAAGATCGTAGTCGCCTCCGGCGCACTGAACTCATTGCCCAAAAACATCAATGGCAAGCTGCTGTACAGCGACTTGGAAAACAGCCTTTCCTGTACCGCTGCCACAATCGCGTTGTGATCGAAGGGCAGCTTGACCCCGCCAGTCGCCACGGCATCAACAGAGCACCACTTTTGATGCCCCCCCAGCTCCACCTCATCAGCCACGATCGCCAGGTAATAGGTCGACGACGACCAGCAGCGCGGATCGCGAAACGCATCGCCCACCGTCCCCACTTGCTCATACCAGGCCAGCGGCAACCCAACCTTGTCACTGGCCCGCAACCGCTCCACGGCATCCTGCAGGCTCAGATCTTGCACGCCGCCATTCACCACTACACCGGGCAAGGCCCAGTGCCCGGCGAATGGCTCGGCGTCGCGCTGGTTGAGCAATATCTTCAGTTCCCCGGATGCACGGCAATAGAACAGCACGCACAAGTCCACGGTGTGCAGGTAGGCGCTAAGGGTTGGGGCGTGGTCTGGCATGTCGGGTCCTGTGGGCAGCGGTGGGGCACAGTCTAACGGATCAAACGGGTATGTCGTGTACTTGATCCAGGATAGATAACAAAATGTTTCTTGCCATGAAAGTACATGACGTGTACTTTTATATCCAGGCCACAGGAGAACACGACCATGACCGTCTCTAAGAACGCTATCGCCTCATTCGACGTTGACGCCCAGAAGAGCTTCACACCGCTGTGCCCCAACGAATTGCCGGTCGCTGGTGGTGACCAGATCGGCGCCGAGCTCAATTACATGGCCAGCCTCGCCGCGCGCCGTGTCGGCAGCAAGGACGCCCATACCCCGCACGCGCCCTGGGTGGTGCAACAGCACAGCGAGATGCTGCAACCCACCGGGCTGATACATGCCGATGTCACCTGGGTCGCCCACTGTGTGCCCGGCACCGAAGGTTTCACCCTGTTGGACGAATTGCCCACGCCCTATGACTACGACTACTTCATCTGGAAGGGCGTCGAACCCGACCTGCATCCCTACGGCGCCTGCTACCACGACCTCCACGACAAACTCTCCACCGGCGTCATCGAATACCTCAATGCCCAGGGCATCCAGCGTGTGATTGTCGGCGGCCTGGCCCTGGACTACTGCGTCAAGACCACCGCCTTGCAACTGCTCAAGGCCGGTTTCGAGGTGATCCTGCACCTGCCGGCATGCCGTGGCATCAGCGAGGAGGGCGGTGTGCAGGCGGTCAGCCATTTGCAACAAGCAGGCGTTGTAATTACCCGCAATCGGGAAGAACTGGCCGCGATGGCCGCGCGTTAAGGAGTACCTCATGGAAAGTGCATACGACTACGAAAACGCTGTGATCCAGGGCCTGCTGGACACCGACTACTACACCTTCACCATGATGCAGGCCGTGTTGCACCAGCACCCGAATGTCGATGTGGAATACCAGTTCATCGTCCGCTCCAGAGAGAAACTGGGGCACCTGATTCCCGAGCTGCGGGTGGAGCTGGAAAAACTCGCCGGCCTCAGCATGCGCGAAGGCGAGCTGCGCTTTCTGTTCAACCAGCGCCGTGAGTACTTGACCCCGGATTTCGAGCGCTTCCTGGGGCTGTTCCGCTTCAACCTGCGCTATATCCACGTCAGTGAAATCGACGGCCAACTGAACGTCCGCGTGGTCGGCCCGATGCTGCACTGCATCATGTTCGAACAGCCGGTATTGGCCCTGGTCAGCGAGCTGCGCAACCGCGACAAATACCCCGACGTCAGCCTCGAAGACGTCACCCGCAAGCTCTACCAGAAATTCGACTGGCTGGAGAAAAACCTCACCCGCGACGAACTGGCCGACCTGCGTGTCTCGGACTTCTCCACCCGCCGGCGGTTGTCGTTCAAGGCCCAGCGTGAAGTGGTCGACATCATGCGCCGCGACTTTCCCGGCCAGTTCATCGGCACCAGCAATGCGCACCTGGCCTACGAATTCGACCTGCCGCTGATCGGCACCATGGCCCACCAGTGGCTGATGGTGCACCAGCAACTGGGGCGGCTGCGGGAAAGCCAGAATGCGGCGCTGGAAAACTGGGTGCGCGAATACCGTGGGCGCTTGGGTATCGCCCTGACCGACTGCATCAGCACCGACTTTTTCCTCAAGGATTTCGACCTGTACTTTGCCAAGCTGTACGACGGTTTGCGCCAGGACTCCGGTGACCCGATCGTCTGGGCCGACAAGGTGTTGGCCCGCTACAAGGAGCTGGGCATCGACCCGATGACCAAGGACCTGATGTTCTCCGATGGCCTGAATTTCGAGAAATGCCTGCCGATCCTGCGGCACGTGCGGGGCAAGGCGAAGTTCGGCTTTGGCATGGGCACCAGCCTGGCCTGTGATGTCGACGGAGTGGAGCCGCTGAGCATCGTGATGAAACTGGTGCGGGTGCACGGCGAGCCGGTGGTGAAATTCTCCGATGACCCGATCAAGAACGTCTGCGAAGACGCCTCGTTCCTGCAGTATGCGGCGCAGGTGTTCAACGTCGGCAACGTCAATCCGCAACTGGGGGTGTGACATGGACACTCAGGCACGTATCGCACAAGAACTGAAGATCAACCGGCTGCTCGGCAAGGGAGGCGAGGGCGCTGAGCTGCAACGGCGCATCGACTTCATCAAGGGCACCTTGCGCCAGTCCGGCTTCCATGCGCTGGTGCTGGGCATCAGTGGCGGTGTCGACTCACTGACCGCCGGGCGGCTGTGCCAACTGGCAGTGGAACAACTGCGCAACGAAGACTACGAGGCGCGGTTTATTGCCATGCGCCTGCCCTATAAAACCCAGGCGGACGAGCGCGACGCCCAGGCTTCCCTGGACTTTATCGCACCGGACCGGATCGAGACGCTGAACATCGCCGCCTGCGTCGACGGGCTGATGGGCAGCCTGTCTGCCGCGCAAGCCAGCGCTGAACGCATCGACTTTATCAAGGGCAACGTCAAGGCCCGGGCGCGGATGATGGCGCAGTACGCCGTGGCGAACCTGCACAACGGCCTGGTGGTGGGCACCGACCATGGCGCGGAGGCGCTGATGGGGTTTTTCACCAAGTTCGGTGACGGCGCCTGCGACCTGGCGCCGCTCTCAGGGCTGACCAAGACCCAGGTGCGCCTGCTGGCCAGCGCCCTTGGCGGGCCACGGCAGTTGGTGGCCAAGGCACCGACTGCCGACCTGGAAGAACTGGCACCGGGCAAGCCGGATGAGTTGGCGTATGGCTGCAGCTATGACGAGATCGACCGCTACCTGATGGGCGAGGCAGTGAGTGAGCGGGTGAGGACGATTGTCGAGAGCGCCTACCTCAAGACCGCCCACAAGCGAGCATTACCGGCTGTTCCCGACTAGGGTTTCCTGCTCCTTCCCGGCACTGTTGACGTTGACCGTACGCGCCACACTCACGCGGTCACCGTCAAACCCGCACACCACCCGATCGCGAAACGCGGTTTGCGGGTAGATCCAGGTCATCTCCAGCGTCCTGGTATCCAGCCAGCGCGCGCCGGCAACGATCTGCGCATCCTTGAACTCATAACCGTGGTGCAACGCCCGGCCCGGCATGTTGGTGGTGCCGGCGATCCAGTGATCAATCCCCACCTCTAGGGCATGAGTCGCCTTGCTGTCGGTCAGTTGGAAGCGCAGTACATTGCCTTCGACGGCGAACGCCAATTGCTGCACATCCAGGCCGTTGGGCTCTACCTGATACACGCCCGTGAAATCTCTCGGCCCTGCACACGCTGAAAGCAACTCAGGCCGCTGTGCCATGCTCGCCAGACGTTGCTGCAACCGTGCATCCGCTTCGGCTTTGACCGTGCAATCATCGCCAAACGCCGCCGGAAAATGCCGCTCGACAAACGGAATCAGCTCCGCCGAATTCTTCATCCCGCCGATCACCACCAGCGTTGCACCGTACTCGCGGAACACCATCGCTATCTGCACAAACACCCCGACAGCGCTGAAGGCGTGTGCCGGTTTCATCATCCAGTGATAACCGTAGCGGCTGTCCGGCCCGCCTTGTGGCCGGGTGGCCGCTGCAACCCAGGCCGCCGGTAGAACCTGCTTGCCATGCCACACGCCGCCTTGTGCATGCAGCACACCCAGCTTGAGCATGGCCGAGGTCGGCGCTTTCAAGCCATTGCCGCCGGGATTCACGCCATCGGGGCCGATGTCCCAGCTTTCATTATGGATCTCCAGCGGTACAAACAGCCGGGGCTTGAGGTACGCGTGCAAGGTTTGCCCGGTGACCTTGTTGATCAGCGCCGAGAGCATGTAGCTGGCCGCACTCGTATAGACGTAGGTGGTGCCCGGTGCATAGGCCAGCGGAATCTTGAAGAACTCGGCAATCCAGCTGGTCTCGATACCCCGCCACACTGAACCCGAGGTATTGGCGGCGTGGCCGGTGCGCATGGTCAGCAGGTGTTCTACGGTCATGTCCGCCAGGCCCGGGTCGGCATCCACCGGCACACACTCCGGAAAGAACGCCACCAGCCGGTCATCCAGGTTCAGCAAGCCTTCATCCACGGCCAGGCCAATGGCGCAGGCGGTGAAGCTCTTGGCCACCGAGTGCAATACCCGCGGCTCGTTGGGGTCCACCGGCCAGCTCCAGCCTTCGGCGACCACGTGGCCGTGGCGGTGCAGCATCAGGCCTTGCAGGTCGAGGCCGGCCGCTTTCACTTCATCGAGAAAGGCAATCAGGTGCTCGGGATCAACGCCGACGCTGCTGGCGCTGGCGCGGGACAAACCATCGTAGGACATGGGCATAAACAGGCTCGTAGGGGGAGGGAAATCAACGGCTGCGGTGCACCAGCCGCGAATAGGAAATCAGCATGCTGGTCAGTTCCTGGCTGACGCTGGTGAGCGGCGATGAACGGCGGCTGATCAGGCATACATCGCGGGTCGCCAGCGGTTCTTCGATGGCGATGGTGGTCAGGGCACTGGAGAACAGCTTCATCCCCGGCAGCATGCGCGGTTCGATGGTCAGGTAATCGGTTTCCGATACGATGTGCAGGGTTTCCAGCAACGAATCAGTGGTGATCGCAATCTTTGGCGGCGCCAGGCCCTGGGTACGGAACAGCTCGATCAAGCGGTTCTCCGCGCCGCCCACTACGCCGGCCGGGCGTACGCTGATCCACTGGCAGTCGGTGAGGGCTTGCACGGATTTTGCGTGGGCCTGCGGGTGGCCCTTGCGCGCAATGATGCCGGCGTTTGAGCTGTAGAGGCGGTCGATGGCCAGGTCGATATCGGCCACGTTGGGCGCCAGCGGGCACAAGACGAAATCCAGGCGGCCATCGCGGACTTTTTCCACCAGGCCCTTGGTGGTGCCGCTGGCCACGTGCACCTGCATGCGCGGGAAGCGCTGGGTGAAGTTGCTCAGTACCGGCAGCAGCAATTCGGCCAAGGGTTCGGAGGTGACGCCCAGGGCGATATGGCCTTCGGGCTCGCCTTTCCAGGGTTGCAGGTCGAGCAGGGCGCGTTCGCAGTCGAGAGTGATGGAACGGGCACGGGCCAGGAACACCTCGCCGGCCGGGGTCAGGTTGATGCCTTGGTTGGAGCGTTGCAGCAGCACCACCCCGAGTTCCTTTTCGAGGGTCTGGATTGACTGGGTCAATGTGCTTTGGGCCACATCCAACTGGCGTGCGGCCGAGCGGAAGCTGCCTTTTTCAACCACGGAGCAGAACGCGCGAAGATGGGTGAGGGTCATGACGGTGGGCTCGCTCAGTGCTGCATTTAAACCATTGAATGCCAGCCAGCTTATCTGATGACTATAGGTGAGCACAGATCGGTCTGGATGATCGCGATCATTATTTCTGATCAGGAAAACCCCATCTTTTCCAGCTCAAGGCCCTGATTTCTCGGTACGGTAAGGCCAGGGCAACCCACGGACGGTTGATGATCGGATAAACCGAGCCCGATCACTCGGAGCGTTCTTCTCAAGTTGATCGGGTGGCGAATAAGATCGTTCCAGGAACATTCGCAAACCGTAATCAGCGACTAAAACAACAACAACTATTCAGGTGTTCGGCCGTGCCTCTTTTTGGGTCCTGCCAGCGTCCGAACCCAAGCGTAAGGATCATTCAAGGTGCATTTATCATGAACAAGACTTTATTCCTGGCTGGCGCCTTGTCCGCCGCGCTGGTGGGCACTGCCCACGCCGAGAATCTATTGAAAGTCGCGTTGAACGCCGACATTCGCAGCACCGAGCCAGGCGTCAACCGTGACACCAATTCCGACGCCGTCATCTTGCACATTACCGAAGGACTGGTGGCCTTCCGTGAAGATGCCACCGTCGGCCCGCTGCTGGCCAAAGACGTGCAGGTGTCCGACGACGGCCTGCGCTACACCTTCCACCTGCGCAACGGGGTCAAGTTCCAGAACGGTGCGCCACTGACCTCCGCCGAAGTGCTGTGGACCTGGAAACACTACCTCGACCCGAAAACCCAATGGCGCTGCGCCCCTGAATTCGACGGCCATGGCGGCGCGAAAATCGTCGACATGAGCGCCCCGGACCCACTCACCGTGGTGTTTACCCTGGACAAGCCCAACGGCCTGTTCCTCACCAGCACCGCGCTGCCGGAATGCGGTGGCAGCGGCATCCTGCACCCCGACTCGGTGGTCGACGGCCAGTGGAAAGCCCCCATCGGCACCGGCCCGTTCCGCCTGGGCGAGTGGAAGCCCGGCCAATACATCGACCTGCTGCGCAACGCCAACTACACCCCGCGGGACGAGAAAGAGCCGGATGGCTACACCGGCAATAAAAACACAACCCTCGACCGCGTGCGCCTGCTGGTGATCCCGGACCCGGCGGCGGCCAAGGCGGCCTTGCTGTCGAAGAACGTCGACCTGCTGATTGACGTCACGCCGCTGGACGCCACCGAACTGGCTGCCAACCCCGGCATCAAGGTCACCTCCAGCGGCACCATGTCAGTCAACGCGTTGCTGTTCCAGACCCGCGACCCCTTGCTCAAAGATGTGCGCCTGCGCCAGGCCATCGCCCATTCGCTGGACTCCGCCCAAATCGTCGCCGCCCTGACCGGTAGCCGTTCCCAGGCCAACAATTCGATGGTCGCCAGTGGCAGCCACTACCACCAGGCAATCGAGAACCAGGGCTTCGATTTCGACCCGGCCAAGACCGCCCAACTGCTGCGGGAAGCTGGCTATAAAGGCCAGCCAATCAAACTGATCGTCAACAAGCGCTACGCCGCGATCTTCGACATGGGCGTGTTCGTGCAAGCCATGGCCAAGGCCAGCGGCATCAACCTGGAACTGGAAACCCTGGAGTGGGGCACCCAGCTGGAGCGCTACCAGACCGGCAACTACCAGATGATGGCGTTCCCGTATTCCGAACGCCTTGACCCGGCCCTGAGTTTCGACTCGATGACCGGCGACAAGGACAAGGAAGCGCGCAAGGTCTGGGACAACCCCCAGGCCCAGGAATGGCTGCGTGAAGCCCAGCGCGAAGGCGATATCAGCAAGCGCCAGGCGCTGTTCGACCAACTGCATCAGCAGATGCTCAAGGACGTGCCGATGATCCCGATGTACAACGGCAATGCCATCGCCGCCAGCCGTGATTACGTCAAAGGCCTGCGCACCTGGCCGGTGTCCAAGCCGCGCCTGTGGACCGTCAGCGTCCCTGCGACCGGGAGTAACTGAGGATGTTGCGTTTCATCTTTCAACGGCTGGCGATGTCGATCCCGACCTTGCTGCTGATCTCGCTGATGGTGTTCGCGATCATCCGCCTGGTGCCCGGTGATCCGGCGCTGCTGATGCTCGGCGACATGGCCGATGCCCACAGCCTGGAGGTCGCCCGTGCGTCCCTGGGCCTGGACCAGCCGCTGCCGCTGCAGTTTGTGATCTGGCTCAAGGCGGTGCTCAGCGGCGACCTCGGGCATTCCATCACCACCAATGAAGCGGTGTTGCCGCTGATCCTTGACCGCTTCCAGGTGAGTGCCGGGATCGTGCTGGTCTCGGTGTTGCTCGCGGCGTTGATTGCGGTACCGGCGGGCTTGCTCTCGGCGTGGAAACAGAACAGTTCCCTGGACTTTGGCGTGGTCTCCACCGCGACCCTGTTGCTGTCGATCCCGAGTTTCTGGCTGGGCCTGCTGTTGCTCTACGCGTTCGGCATCAAGCTCGGCTGGCTGCCGGTGGTGGGTTACGTGTCATTCGGCCAATCGCCGTGGCAGGCCTTGAGTTTTATCGTGCTGCCGATTGTCACGCTGACGTTGGTGGAACTCGGCGCGATCACCCGCATGGCCCGGGCCAGTGCAATTGAAGTGCTGCGCCTGGAATACATCACCCATGCCCGCGCCAAGGGTTTGTCGGAGCGGGCGGTGTTGTGGCGCCATGCGCTGCGCAACTCGTTTGCACCGACCCTGACCCTGATCGGCCTGATCCTCGGCAACCTGCTCAGCGGCATCGCGGTGCTCGAAACCGTGTTCACCCTGCCAGGTATCGGCCGGCTGATGGTCGACGCCATCTACGCCCGGGACTACCCCGTGCTGCAAGGCTGCCTGCTGCTGGTGACCTTTGTTTATGTGCTGGTCAACCTGTTGGTGGACCTGCTGTACCCGCTCTTCGACCCCAGGGTTAAGTTATGAATAAGCCTCTACCTGTCGCACCCGAGGTGCTGTTGCCGGCACCGGCGCGTGCCCCCAGGGCCTGGCGTGTGCCGCCGCTGAACGCGCTGATCGGTGCGCTGCTGCTGGCCTTGTTGTTGATCATGGCCTTGCTGGGCCTGGTCTGGACGCCCCATGACCCGTTGGCCTTGAACCTGCTGGCGCGCTTGCAGGCGCCCACCGCCGCGCACTGGCTGGGCACTGACGAGTACGGTCGCGACGTGCTGAGCCGCCTGATGATCGGCGCGCACACCAGCCTGTGGGTGAGTGTGTTGACGGTGACGCTGGCGATCACCGCCGGCACGGTACTGGGCCTGCTGGCCGGGTTCCTGCGGGGCTGGGTCGACCGGGGCTTGATGATGGTCAACGATGCGTTGCTGGCGTTTCCCGGGATCCTGCTGGCCCTGGGCTTGATGGCGATCATCGGCCCGAGCCTGTACGGCATCGTGTTTGCCTTGAGCCTGGCCTACACACCGTCGGTGGTGCGGGTGGTGCGCGGCACGGTGTTGTCGTTGCGCGAGAAAGAGTTTGTCGAAGCCTCGCGGGTTATCGGTAACTCCGAGCTGTACACCATGCTGCGGCACATCGCGCCGAACTGCGTGGCGCCGGTGTGCGTGCTGGCCACCAGTATGTTCGGCTGGGCGATTCTGGCGGAAAGCTCCCTGAGTTTCCTCGGCCTGGGCGTCCCGCCGCCGGCCGCCACCTGGGGCAACATGCTCGCCGCCAGCCGGCCGTATATCGCCACGGCCAGCTGGCTGGGGCTGTTTCCCGGTGTCTGCATCGCCATGGCGTTGCTGGCGTTCAACCTGTGCGGCGATGCCTTGCGCGATCGTCTCGACCCGCGGATGAGTAAATGACCATGACTGACATCCTTCTGGCAGTCGACCAGCTGAAAATCCGCGTGGGGGCCAACGGCCCGCTGGCGGTCAACGACCTGAGCTTCACCATCGCCCCCGGCGAAATCGTGGCGCTGGTGGGCGAGTCCGGCAGCGGCAAGACCATGGCCGCCCGCGCCGCCATCGGCCTGTTGCCACCGCCGCTTGCACAATGCAGCGGCCAGGTGCGTTTCCAGGGCCATGACCTGGGCAGCCTTGCGCCGGAGCAATTGCGCCAGTTGCGCGGGGCGAAGATCGGCATGGTGTTCCAGGAACCCATGGTGTCCCTCAACCCGTCCATGAGCATCGGCGAGCAAATGGCCGAGGGCCTGCGCCTGCACACCAGGCTGAGCGATGCGCAGATCCGCGAGCGCAGCCTGGAGATGCTCGGGCATATCGGCATCAAGGACGCCGAGCGTTGCCTGGCGGCGTTTCCCCACGAGTTCTCCGGCGGCATGCGCCAGCGCATCATGCTCGCCTCGGTGATGCTGCTGCGCCCGGCCTTGCTGATTGCCGACGAGCCCACCACGGCCCTGGATTGCCTGGCGCAACTGGACGTGTTGAAACTGATGCTCGACCTTACCCGCGAGCAGGGCACGGCGATCCTGTTTATCAGCCACGACCTGTCGCTGGTGGCGCGCTACGCCGACAAAGTGGTGGTGATGCGCGAAGGCCGCGCGGTGGAGCAGGGCACCATCGAGCAGATCCTGCTGGCGCCCAAGGCCGAGTACACCCGGCAACTGCTCGAGGCCCTGCCGCGGCGCGGCACCCTGGCAGCCTTGCCCAAGGCGGACCGGCCGTTGCTGACGGTCAAGGACGTGTGCATCGAGCACCCGGGGCCGCGCAGCCTGTGGGGCCGCAGCCAGTTCAAGCGGGTGGTGCATTCGGCCAACCTGTCCATCGCCCCGGGGGAAACCCTGGCGCTGGTGGGCGGCAGCGGCTCGGGCAAGACCACCCTCGGCCGGGCGATTGTCGGCCTGAACAGCCCGTGTTCCGGTGCCATCGAGTTTGAGGGCGTGGACATTCTCAAGGCTGGCAACCGTGACCATCGCCTGCAATGCCAGATGATTTTCCAGGACCCGTATTCGTCCCTCGACCCGCGCATGAAGATTGGCGACATCCTCGCCGAACCCCTGCGCCATGTGCCCGGCATGACGCCCGCGCAGCGTCGTGAGCGGGTGGCGAAAACCCTGGTGGACATCGGCCTGGCGGAACAGTTTGTCGACCGCTTCCCGCACCAGTTGTCCGGTGGCCAGCGTCAACGCGTGGCCATTGGCCGGGCGCTGGTGCGGCACCCGCGACTGGTGATTGCCGATGAGCCGATCTCGGCGTTGGACATGACCATCCAGAAGCAGATCCTCGAGCTGTTCGAACGCCTGCAGGCGCAGTACGGCTTTGCCTGCCTGTTCATCTCCCACGACCTGGCGGCGGTGGAACGCATCGCCCACCGGGTGGCGGTGATGAGCGAGGGCAGGGTGGTGGAAATGGGTGCCCGCGACGAGATCTTCGACCGCCCGCAGCACCCCTATACCCGCAAGCTGCTGGCCGCCGCCAGCCCCTTGGAGAAACTTGAAAACGGTGGCTACCGCATCCGCCAGGGCCCCGTACCGCTAGCGCTGTAACCCAGGACTGACGTCACCCGCCGCGCAAATCGCCGATTTGCGCGAACGGCGAAGCCATGCCCGAAGAACAATAAAAACACCAACCCCCACCCCACTGCCAGGAGCTAAAAAAATGAAAAAATCCCTGACTCAACTCATCACCAGCGTCGGCGTTGTCAGCAGCGGGCTGGTCCCGTCACTGGCCCATGCAGACTTCATCAAGGACAGCAGCGGTACGCTGGACTTGAAGAACTACTACTTCAACCGTGACTACCGCGAGGCCGCTTCCCAGTCGATGCGCGCCGAGTGGGCCCAAGGTTTTATCCTCGGTATCAAGTCCGGTTTCACCGAAGGCACCGTGGGCTTCGGCCTGGACCTGACCGGCATGCTGGGGGTGAAACTCGACTCCAGCCCGGGGCTGTCCGGCACCGGTTTGCTGCAGCGTGACAGCGACAAGAATGTCTCCGACGAGTACTCCAAGCTTGGGGTGACCGCCAAGGCCCGCTTCGCCAAAAGCGAGCTGCGTGTGGGCTACCTGGTGCCGGACCTTCCGATCCTGCAACCCAACACCAGCCGTCTGTTTCCGCAGTCCTTCAGCGGCACCCAGCTGGTGTCCAACGATATCAGCAACCTGAAAATCACCCTCGGGCAGATCGACCAGGCCAAGGACCGTGACTCCACCAACTACGAAGACATGAAGCTGACCACGGTGAGCAAGGTCTACAAGAGCACCGCCCTGAGCGACCAGTTTCGCTTTGCCGGTGGCGACTACTCGCTGACCCCAAACACCTTGCTCAGCTACCACTTCGCGGCGCTGGACAGCATCTACCAGCAGCAATACGTGGGCTTCAAGAACAACTTCGGCCTGGGGCCGGGCACGCTGAAAACCGACGTGCGCTACTTCAAGTCGGACAAGGACGGCGCGGGCCTGGCGGGCAAGGTCGACAACAGCGCCTTGAGCAGCCGCCTGACCTACCAGTACGGCGGCCACAGCATCGGCGGCGGCTTCCAGCAGCAATACGGCACCACGCCGTTTACCTACCTGGACGGCTCCATCACCTACCTGTTCACCGAGTACCAGTTCAGCAACTTCACCCAAACCAGGGAGCGAGCCTGGCACGCCCGCTACGACTACAACTTCGCCGATCTCGGCTTGCCCGGCCTGTTGTTTGGGATCAAGTACGCCAAGGGTGATTCGGCTGAAGTGCTCGGTTTCAACCGCGAAGGCCGCGAGTGGGAGCGTGACCTGGACCTGGGCTACGTGGTGCAGAACGGGCCCTTCAAGGGCGTGTCGATGCGCTGGCGCAATGCGCTGAGCAAAGGCAACTACTTCAACGACGTTAACGAGAACCGCGTGATGCTGGGTTACACCCTGGCGCTCTGGTAACCACCCACTGTGGGAGCGGGCTTGCCCGCGATGGCGGTGGGTCAGTCACGGAATAGGCTGGCTGACCCACCGCCATCGCAGGCAAGCCAGCTCCCACACTGATCGGATTACCAGATCAAGATAGTGTGGGCCGCCCTTACAGACGATCACGCCGGCTCGTTAATATTTCTTCAGCGTTCATCACTCGAATATCGAGATTTCCGGTTTATGAAACTTAAATCACACCCCTTGCTGCAAGCGACACCAGGTACCCACAGGCACGTGGACAGTGAGCATTACGGTGCAATGGGTGCAAGTCGAAAAATCTATATCCAGGCGGCGCTGCATGCCGACGAAACTCCGGCGCTGCTGGTGGCCGCGCACCTGCGCCGGCAATTGGTAGAACTGGAAAATGCCAACCGGCTGAATGCGCAAATCGTGCTGGTGGCCGTGGCCAACCCCACCGGGCTGAGCCAATACATCATGGGCGCGCCCAGCGGGCGTTTCGAACTGGGCAGCGGGCGTAATTACAACCGGGGCTTTCCGGTGCCGTACCAGGCAATCGCCGACAAGATCGAGCACCTGCTGGGCCAGGACATCGACGCCAACCGCCAACTGATCCGCCAGGCCTGGGGCGAATGTCTGCTGGACGCGGCGCCGCTGGACGAATTCCAGTCGCTGCAACGCACCCTGATGCTGCTGGCCCACGATGCCGACATCGTGCTGGACCTGCACTGCTCCCGCGAAGCGGCGATGCATGTGTACACCGGCGAGGCAGTGTGGGCGACCGTGGAGCCGCTGGCGCGCTACATCGGCTCTGAAGCCTCGTTGCTGGCCACCGATTCCCAGGCCAACTCGTTCGATGAGGCGCTGTACCTGCTGTGGGTCAACCTGCGTGAGCGGTTTGGCGATCGGTTTCCGATTCCGGACAGCAGCGTGGCGGTGACCGTCGAGCATCGTGGCCAGCGGGATGTGTCCTATGAACTGGCAGAACATGACGCCACGGCGATCATTGATTACCTGACCCACCTGGGCGCGGTTGAAGGCGCGCCACGGCCATTGCCAGCCCTGCGCAACCCGGCGACGCCGTTGGCCGGCAGCGAACAGTTTTATGCGCCATGCGCCGGGGTGCTGGTACACCGGGCGGCGGTGGGCAGTCGCATCGAGGCCGGGCAGGCGTTGTTCGATATCGTTGATCCCCACAGTGGGCAGGCCACCACGGTTTGCAGCCACAACACCGGCGTGTTGTACATGCGCCGTGACGTGCGCTTTGTGAAGCCGGGGGATCCGCTGGGCCGGGTGTCCGGTGCCACGCCGATTCGCAGCGGCAAGCTACTCAGCGCCTGATTTGCCAGCTATGGAATACGGTCAAAATGTGGGAGCGGGCTTGCTCGCGAATGCGGAGGGTCAGCCAACATCTCCGGCGACTGACCCTCCGCATTCGCGAGCAAGCCCGCTCCCACATTGGGTCTTTGTTGTTCATTCATTATTTATTCGGCAGGACATCCCCACCATGCACCCCAACCCGGCAATCACCCTCGAAAACCAATTCTGCGCCCACAACTATTCCCCCTTGCCGGTGGTGATCGTCAAGGGCGAGGGCGTCTGGGCCATTGGCGATGATGACAAGCGCTACCTGGACATGATGTCGGCCTATTCCGCCGTCAGCCACGGCCATGTCCACCCGCGCATCCGCGCCGCCGCCGTGGCGCAGATCGACAAGATCAGCGTGGTGTCCCGGGCGTTCTACAGCGAACCCTTGGGCAACTTCCTCAAGACCTTGTGCCGCATCACGGGCTTCGACTCGGCCCTGCCGATGAACAGTGGCGCCGAAGCTGTGGAAACCGCGATCAAGGCGGCGCGACGCTGGGGCTACCGGATCAAGGGCATCCCGGCCAATCAGGCCAACATCGTGGTGGCCGACAACAATTTCCACGGCCGCACCTCGACCATCGTCGGCTTCTCGTCGGAGGCGGACTACAAGGCCGACTTCGGCCCATTCTGCAACGGTTTCACCGAGGCGCGCTTCGGTGACATCGAGAGTTTCCGCCAGGCCATTACCGCCGACACCTGCGCGGTGCTGATCGAGCCGATCCAGGGCGAGGCCGGCATTCGCGTGCCGCCCGCAGGTTTCCTGCGGGAACTGCGCCAGCTGTGCGACCAGACCAACACCTTGCTGATCCTCGATGAGATCCAGTCCGGCCTGGGCCGTACCGGCAAGTGGTTTGCCTTCCAGCACGAAGGCATTCGCCCCGATGCATTGATCCTCGGCAAAGCCCTGGGCGGCGGGATCATGCCGGTGTCGGCGTTCGTCGCTGATCATTCGATCATGGACCTGTTCGACGCCGGCAGCCACGGCTCGACCTTCGGCGGCAACCCGTTGGCGGCGGCCATTGGCCTGGAAGCGTTGAAGGTGCTGGAAGAGGAGGGCTTGATCAATAACAGCGCGCAACTGGGCCACTACCTGGTGGAGCGCCTGAAGGCCATGCACTCGCCGGCCATCCGCGAGATTCGCGGGCGTGGCTTGTGGGTCGGCGTGGAACTGGACCGCGATGCGCGGCCCATCTGCGAAGCGCTGCTGGCCGAAGGGCTGCTGACCAAGGAAACCCACGAAAACGTACTGCGCATCGCACCGCCGTTGTCCATTACCCGCGAAGAACTGGACTGGGGCCTTGAGCGTATCGAGCGGGTATTCAAACAGCTATGAGTGAGTATCTCAGTCACCTCGACATCGACGGCCAGCGCTTTGCCTGGATCGACCTGCACCAGTTGCTGACCCCGACGCAACTGCAGCGCCTGCCGTATTCCGTGCGCATTCTCCTGGAAAACATTGCCCGCTGCGCCCCGGCTTCGTTGCCACAGGTAGTGGCGCGGGCCATCGGCGAAGGGCCGGATTGCGAGGTGCCGTTCCAGCCCAACCGGCTGATGTTCCACGACACCACGTGCCTGCCGGCCCTGGCGGATTTCGCCGGCATGCGCGATGTGGTGGCCGAACTGGGCGGTGATCCCCGGGCGGTGAACCCCTCGATCCCGGCGGTGCTGACCATCGACCATTCGGTGATCGTCGAGCACTACGCCGAGGCGGGCGCGGTGGATGCCAACCTGGACATCGATTTTCGCCGCAACAGCGAGCGCTACCGTTTTATCAAGTGGGCCCAGGCCAGCCTGGATAACTTCAAGGTGATCCCGCCGGGCACCGGGATCATCCACCAGATGAACATGGAGTCCATCGCCCAGGTGGTGTGGGAAAGCGCGCCGCGCAACGGCCACGTGCTGTTGCACCCCGACTGCATGGTCGCCACCGACAGCCACACGCCGATGATCAATGCCATCGGCGTGCTGGGCTGGGGCGTTGGCGGGCTGGAAGGGCAGGCGGCGATGCTCGGCGAACCGGTGCCAATTCCTTATCCGCAGGTGGTGGGCATTCGCGTCACCAATGCGTTGCGCGACGGCGTGACGGCCACTGACCTGGCACTGACGGTGACTGAACTGCTGCGCCGGCGCAGCATGGTCGGCAAGTTTGTCGAGTTCACCGGGCCGGGCCTGGCGTCCCTGAGTTGGGCGGCGCGGGGCACCGTGGCGAACATGGCGCCGGAATACGGTGCCACCGTGGTGTTTTTCCCGTTTGATGACGAGACGCTGGCGTACCTGACCCTGAGTGCGCGCCCGCAGGCCTTGATCAACAAGGTCTCGGCCTACATGTCGGCGCAATCTCTGTGGCGCCGGGACGACGATCCCGAGCCGGTGTTCGATGAGTTGATCGAGCTGGATCTGGCGCAGGTTGAACCGAGTGTCGCCGGCCCGCATCAGCCCCATCAGCGCCAGTCCCTGGCCCAGGCCGGGGCGTCGTTTCATCAGCATGTATGCGCGCAAAAGCAGGATTTCTTCGAGCCGTCATTCCAGGTGCCGATCACCCATGGCGCGGTGGTGATGTCGGCCATCACCAGTTGCACCAACACCGCCAACCCGGCGCAGATGATCCAGGCCGGGCTCTTCGCCCGCAACGCCCGCGCCCGTGGGCTGACGCGCAAACCGTGGGTCAAGACGTCGCTGTCGCCAGGCTCACGGGTGGTGGCCGATTACCTGGAAGCCGCCGGCTTGCTGGAGGATTTCGCCGCGCTGGGTTTCGACCTGGCGGGCTTTGGCTGCATGACCTGCATCGGTAATTCCGGCAGCCTCGAACGCCATGTCGAGACCTTCGCCGAGCAGGGCTTGAAAGGCGTGGTGGTGCTTTCGGGCAATCGCAATTTCGAAGGCCGGGTCAACCCGAAAGTCCCTGCCGGCTACCTTGCCTCGCCCGCGTTGTGCGTGGCCTATGCGATTGCCGGCAGCATCGACACCGACCTGTCGGCCCAACCGCTGGCGATGGATGCCCAGGGCCAGCCGGTGTTCCTGCATGAGTTGATGCCCAGCGAAGCCGAGGTGGCCGCGCAAGTGGCGGCGGTGGTGCGCCCGGCGCTGTTTCACCAGCGCCAGGCACTGCTGTGGCAAGGCACTCACCATTGGCAGGCGCTGGAAGCCGACGCCAGCGTGCAGTTTGCCTGGCACCCGGCCTCCACTTACCTGCGCCGCCCGCAGTACCTTGCCGGGGTAACGCCGGTGCCGGCCGCGTCCTTGGCCATCAGCAACGCCCGGGCTTTGGTGGTGCTGGGGGATAACGTCACCACCGACCATATCTCCCCGGCGGGCACGATTCCGGCCGACAGCCTGGCCGGGCACTGGCTGCGGGAGCGCGGTGAAGCGCTGGCGGACCTCAACCAGTATTCGACCCGGCGCAGCAACCACGAAGTGATGGTGCGCGGCGCGTTTACCAACCCGCGCCTGAACAATCTGCTGTCCTGCGACCAGCCCCCGCGCCAGGGCGTCTGGGCCTGGAATGCCGACCGCAGCGACTACCTGCCGCTGTACCTCGCCGCGCAAAGCTATGCCGGTACACCCACCGTGTTGTTCGCCGGGATCAACTACGGTGCCGGCTCCAGCCGCGACTGGGCAGCGAAGGTCCTGACCCTGCTGGGGATCAAGGTGGTGGTGGCCCGCAGTATCGAGCGAATCCATCGCAGTAACCTGATCGGCATGGGCGTGTTGCCGCTGGTGTTCGATGAAGGCGCATCGGTGCAGGACTTGAACCTCGACGGCAGTGAGTCTCTGAGCTTCATCGGCCTGGACGCGTTGCAGGTCGGCGAGAACCCGATCACCTTGCAGATTGACCGCGCCACCGGTGAGACCACGCGTACCCCCCTGACCTTGCGCCTCGACTCGTTGCAGGAGGTTGGTTACCTTGAACACGGCGGCGTCTTGCCCTTCGTCATTCGCAAGACCGTGCAAAGAACCGTTCAAGGAGCGCGTAATGATTGACCCGCAGGTACTGCAACAACTGGCCCCCGAGGGTGTGCTCAGGGCTGCCATCAACTTTGGCAACCCGGTGCTGGCCCAGCGCGGCGAGGACGGCCAGCCCCAGGGCGTGTCGGTGGCGCTGGCCAGGGCCCTGGCCGATGAGTTGGCGGTCGACCTTGAGTTGATCACTTTTGATGCGGCGGGCAAGGTCTTCGCCGCGCTGGGCGATGACCGCTGGCGCGTGGCATTCCTGGCCATCGAACCGGTGCGCGAGCAGGAAATCGCCTTCAGCGCGCCCTACGTGATCATCAAGGGTACGTACCTGGTGGCGGTGGATTCACCCCTGGGCAGCGTGTCCCAACTCGATGCTCCGGGCCAACGCATCGCTGTCGGCCAGGGTGCCGCGTATGACCTGTACCTGAGCCGCACAGTGCAGCATGCCGAACTGGTGCGCGCGCCGACCTCGGCGGGTGCCGTAGACCTGTTTATCGAGCAAGGCCTGAACGCCGCGGCCGGGGTTCGGGATTACCTGCGAACCCGGCTGGATGAGCGCTGGCGCCTGCTGGAGGATGACTTCATGAGCATCAGCCAGGCGGTCGCGGTACCGGTAGCGCACGCAGCCGCTGCCGCGTTCGTCAAATCCTTTGTCGAACGGCAGAAAGCCAATGGTCTGGTAAGACAGGCGTTGTTGCGCAGCGGGCAAAGCCCGGAACTGGCGGCGCCTTAGAGACGGCGCAGGAAGGATTTGACGATTTGCTGGGTGGCCCGGGTGGTATCCAGGTCTTCCAGGCGTGTGTAGGGATGCCACTGGCATTCCTTGATTTCGCTCAGGGGCCGGGCTTCGTCGATATTCACCACCGACGCCTCGAACACATGGTGCAGGGTGTCGCTGGCCTTCAGCTCCTGCAATAACAGCAAACCGTCCACGTTCAGCCCGGTTTCCTCTTCCAGTTCTCGTGCGGCAGCACCTGCCGGGCGCTCATGGCGCTCGACCTTGCCGCCGGGCAATGCCCATTTCGATCGGGCTTTACGCACGAACAGGATGTGCCCGTCGTGCTCGCAAATCACCGTGGCCCTTATTTTCATCGTCTGTGCCCCCGCAGCTGGATGATTGTCATAAAAGTGTAATGCAATTGTCATGCTCAGTCTTTATCCGGCAGGGTGGAGAGGGGGCCGGAAAACACCGATACTGCCCCATCGAAAAAAACTCACCTGAAGGAGATGCAGATGAACACCGTACGCTGGGGCATGATCGGCTGTGGCGATGTCACTGAACTCAAGAGTGGACCCGCCTTCTACAAAGCGCCAGGTTCTGCGCTGGTGGCCGTGATGGGGCGGCGCGAGGAGGCCGTGCGCGATTATGCGGCACGCCACGGCATTGCCCGTTTCTACACTGACGCCCAGGCGCTGATCGACGACCCGGAAGTAGACGCGGTCTACATCGCCACACCGCCCGACAGCCACCTCGAATACAGCCTGATGGTGGCCGCTGCCGGCAAGCATTGCTGCGTCGAGAAGCCCATGTCACTGAATGCCGAGCAAAGCGCGCTGATGCAGCGCACCTTCGAACAGGCCGGGCTGCACCTGTTTGTCTCCTATTACCGGCGTTCCCTGCCACGCTTCCAGCAGGTGCGGGACTGGCTGCAGGACGGGCGCATCGGCGAATTGCGTCATCTGACCTGGACCCTGTGCAAGCCGCCTTCGGAAGACGATGCCAGCAGTGCCAACTGGCGCACCGACCCGGCGATTGCCGGCGGCGGGTATTTTGCCGACCTGGCCAGCCACGGTTTTGACCTGTTCCAGTACCTGGTCGGGGATATCGTCGAGGTGGCCGGGTTTACCGCGCGCCAGGCGGGGCGCTATGCCGCCGAAGATGCCGTCACCGCCTGCTGGACGTTCGCCTCGGGCGCGCTGGGCATGGGCTGCTGGAACTTTGTCGCCGACCGGCGCGAAGACCGGGTGGAGATGATCGGCAGCAAGGGCCGCATCACGTTTTCGGTGTTCGATGAGGCGCCGTTGCGGCTTGAGGGCGAGACCAGCGAGGTGCTGGAGGTGCCCAACCATGCGCATATCCAGTGGCATCACGTGCTGGGGATGAATGCGCATATTCGCGGCGAGAGCAAACACCCGGCACTGGCGATCGAGGCGTTGAAGACCGACCGGGTCATGGACCGGGTGCTACAACGTAACCCCAACCTGGCGGTTTAGCGGTGCTTTAATTTTGTCTTTTTAAGGAATGAACGGATGAAAATGAAAGCAGCCTGGATTGTGCTTTGCCTGGCGTTGGCCGGGGCCGCGACGGCAGCGCCACGGGCTCAGGGGCAGGCCGGGGAGTTTGATTTCTATGTGTTGTCGCTGTCCTGGTCGCCGACCTTCTGCCTGACGCACCCGGACGACCAGCAGTGTTCGGGCAAGGGCTACGGGTTTGTCCTGCATGGGCTGTGGCCGCAGTACGCGAAGGGCGGCTGGCCGGCTTCGTGTGAGCCGCAGTCGCGCTTGTCGGATGCAGACTTCGCCCGGGGCAGGTCGCTGTTCCCGTCGCCCAAACTGCTCAGGCATGAATGGGCCAAGCACGGCACCTGCAGCGGCCTTGAGGCTTCGGCTTACCTGGACAAGACCGATGCAGCGCTCAGCGTGGTCAAGATTCCGCAGCAGCTTGAGCCCTTCAATGTCCGAAGCGGCCTGGGCGCGCGGGACATCGAAGCGCTGTTTCGCGAGAGCAACCCGGCCATGGGCAACCATGGCCTTGCGGTGATCTGCAAGGGTGCCGTGCTGACCGAGGTGCGGGTGTGCCTGAGCAAGGACCTGGCGTTTGCCGGCTGCCCGCGCAGCGTCAAGAGCCAGTGCCGGGATGGCGATATTCGGATCCCGACCCAGCGCTAAGCGGACTCAGGCGGGCCCATAACCTTTATGCGCCTGCTCGATCTCCTCCACCAGGCGGTCAATACCCGCCAGGCGTGCCCGGTTGTCGTGGTCCCAGGGATGGAATCCGGGCTTGAAGTAATGCAACCAGGGCAGCGCCATGCGCGGGAACACGCCCTTGGGCCCGTACAGAAACTTGAGCATCCGCCAGAAGCCCTTCAAATGCCCGCCCGAACGCCGGTCGGCAAACAACAGGCGCAGGTGAAAGTCCAGGATCGTCAGCCAGAACAGCCCCGTGGTGATGAGCATGGTGGAAGTGCGCAGCAGATAACGCTTGGGCCCGGGCTTGATCACGCTGTTCCACACATCAAACGCCACCGCCTTGTGCTCGGTTTCTTCCAGGGCATGCCAGTACCACATCTGCTGGTAACCCTTGACCGAATCCCCGAACCGCGACGGGTCGCTGAGGAGGATTTCCGCGAGCATCGCGGTGTAGTGCTCCAGGGCAATGGTCACCGCCAGGTTGAAGGAGGCGGGCAGGTATTTCTTTTGCGCGTCGAGGATCATCTTCAACCGACGGTCGAGGGTATTCGCCGGCAGCCCTGCGGCTTGCAGCAGGTCGTTGTAGGCCACGTGCTCGCGGCTGTGCATGGCTTCCTGGCCGATGAAGCCCTGGATTTCTTTCTTCAGCTCCGGGTCTTCGATGCGCTGGCGGTAGTGACGCACGCTGTCCATGAAGAACAGTTCGCCCTGGGGAAACAGCAACGACAGTGCGTTGAAAAAGTGGGTAATGAACGGGCCTTGTTCATGCCAGTCCTTGATGCGTTCGGCCGGCAGGGCAAAACGGAGGTCGCGGCGAATCGGCAGCATGGTCGGTACTCCAGTTCAGAGACGGTGCTCTTCGTTGGTTTCAAGGACGGGCGAGGGCGCATTGCGTTGCTTGGGCGCCATGCGTTTGCTGGCCAACACCACCAGCGCTTGATAGGCGGCAGGCAGGCAGCGCGCGAGCAGGTCCAGAAAATAGGCGTCGCGGCCAATCAGCACACGGCGTTTGTTTTTGCGTACGCCTTGCAGGATCACTTTGGCGGCCTGGTCGGCGTCGGTGATGAACAGCTTTTCGAAGTCGGCCCGGGCCTGCTGTTCGCTGTGAATCAGGAAGCCGGTCATGTTGGCGTCGATCCGGCTGCTGCGACAGATGTCGGTGCGGATCCCGCCAGGGTGCACGCAGGTGGCCGAGACCCCGCTTTTCTGCAGGTCGAGTTCCTGGCGCAAGGACTCGGTAAAACCACGCACGGCGAACTTGGTGGCGTTGTAGCCGCTCATGCCCGGCTGGGCGAACAGGCCGAACACGCTGGAAGTGTTGACCACATGCCCGTCGCCGCTGGCCTTGAGGTACGGCAAAAAGGCCTTGGTGCCGTACACTACGCCCCAGAAGTTGATCCCGACGATCCATTCCAGGTCGGTGTAGTCCACGCCTTCGACGGTGCTCGACAGCGCGACGCCGGCGTTGTTGAAGATCAGGTTGATCTGGCCATGTTCGGCGGCGCATCGGGCGGCCCAGTCTTCCACGGCCTGGCGCTCGGAAACGTCCAGCACCTGCGAGGTGACCAGCACCGGTGCAAGCACCTGGGCCTTGATCAGTGCGACGGTCTGCTCCAGGCCCTGGCTGTTTTTATCCGCCAGCGCCAGGTGGCAGCCTTCACGCGCCAACGCCAGGGCCAAGGCGCGGCCCATGCCGGAAGCGGCGCCGGTAATGGCCGCCACGCGGCCGTTGAATGACTTCATGACAGGCTCCCTTCTGCGGTGGTGTGGGGCGTTGCGGCCGGGCGCGCGGTGGACGGTATCGGCACCAGGCTGGCGACGTAGTCCTTGAGGGCGAAATGCCGGGTGACCTGCTTGAAACGCCAGGTGGAGCCGGGCCACAGCGTGGTGTTCTTGCCGGTGCGTGGGTCCAGGTACCAGCTCTTGCAGCCGCCGGTGGACCAGATGGTGCCGTTGAGTTTTTCCTGCAGCCTGGCGTTGTAGGCCAGTTCCACCGCCGGCTTGACGTCAACCGTGGCGATGCGATGACGCTGCATTTGCTGCAGGGCATCGAGGATGTAGGTGACCTGGGCCTCGATCATCAGAATCATCGAGTTATGCCCCAGCCCGGTGTTGGGGCCGACGATCAGGAACAGGTTCGGATAACCCGGCACCGTGGTGCCCAGGTAGGCGTGGGCGCCGTCTTGCCAGGTGTCCATCAGGTCGATGCCGTGGCGCCCGATGATGCAGTTGCGGGGCAGCGGATCGGTGGCCTGGAAGCCGGTGCCGAAGATGAGGCAGTCGGCCGGGTGCTTGATGCCGTCGGCGGTGATCACTCCGTCGGCCTCGATGCGCAGCACGTTGTCGGTTACCACCTGCACATTGCTGCGGGACAGGGCCGGGTAGTAGTCGTTGGAAATCAGCACGCGCTTGCAGCCGATGGTGTAGTCCGGCGTCAGGGTCTTGCGCAGGGAAGGGCGGGCCACTTGTTTGTGCAGGTGGCGCACGGCGATTTTCTGCACCATTTTCATCAGGCGCGGGTGCAGGGCAAAGCCCACCACGCGACCTTCCAGTGCCCAATAGAACGCGCCGCGTACCAGGCGCTGGGTGAACGGCAGGTGCTTGAAGGCCCAGCGCTCGAAGCGTGAAATCGGCCGGTCGGGCTTGGGCATGATCCACGGCGGGGTGCGCTGGAACAGGTCCAGGTGGGCCACCTGCGGCGCAATCTGCGGCACGAACTGAATGGCACTGGCGCCGGTGCCAATCACCGCCACGCGCTTGCCCTTCAATGAATACTCGTGGTCCCACTGCTGGGAGTGGAAGCGCTTGCCCTTGAAGCTGTCCAGGCCCGGAATATCCGGCAGTGCCGGGCGCGACAGGCCGCCCATTCCCGACACCAGCACCCGCGCACTCACCTGGCGGCCATTGCTGAAGCTCAGGCTCCAGCGCTGTTGCGCCTCATCAAATACCGCCTTCTCCAGGCCCATGCCAAAGCGCAGGAACGGCGCCAGTTCGAAGCGCTGGGCGCACTGCTCCAGGTAGGCGCGAATCTCCGCCTGTGGCGCAAATTGCCGGGTCCAGTCCGGGTTGGGCGCAAAGGAAAACGAATAGACATGGGATTGCACGTCGCAGGCGCAACCGGGGTAGTGGTTGTCCCGCCAGGTGCCGCCGAGAGCATCGGCCTGTTCGGCAATAAAGAAGTCGTGGAACCCGGCTTCCTTGAGCTTGATCGCCATGCACAGCCCGGCAAATCCGGAACCGATGATGGCGATGTCGATGGTGTCATGGGCATTCATAGGCTGTCCCTCGTGGGCCGGTGGCGCCTTACGGGTGTCGACATCGGATGTGCTCCTTGTTTTTGTTTTGGCTTTTTAGATAGAACACCATTGCAAAGGAAAATTGAATTATTTATTTTAAAAAAGATTTTAAATAATCTACCTGAAAATATCGTCTAGGCTACGACCCAGTTCCTCATGTGCGACTTATCCGACGGACGAGAGCTTGTACGCACACAGTTAAGGTCCAGGGTGGACGATGGCTGAGGCCTTGACCAATACCGGTCGGGCCGCCAGCAACGCAGGGATGCAGAGGACCGAGCTATGGCTGTCGAGTGGGTTGTCGCTGCGGGTATGTGTGTAGGGTTAAGCGTAGTGTTGTGGGCCTTCAGTGCCCGGATGACACGGCGAATAGAGGCTGCTGTTCCGATCAACGGGCGCTTTCTGGAGATCAACGGCGAGCGCTTTCATTATGTAGACGAGGGCAAGGGCCCACCGCTGGTGATGATCCACGGGCTGATGGGCAGCAGTCGCAACTTGACGTACGCCTTGTCTGCCCAATTGCGTGAGCACTTTCGAGTGATCACCGTGGATCGTCCGGGGTCGGGTTATTCCACCCGGCATGCCGGCACGGCCGCGGACCTGCCTGGCCAGGCTCGGCAAGTCGCCAGCTTTATCCAGACGCTGGACCTGGATAAGCCGCTGGTGCTGGGGCATTCCCTCGGCGGGGCGATCTCCCTGGCACTGGCACTGGACCATCCCCACGCGGTGTCCGGATTGATCCTGGTGGCGCCCCTGACCCATCCCCAGCGCCTGCTGCCGCTGGTGTTTATGTCGTTGGCGATACGCCCGGGATGGCTGCGACGCTTTATGTCGCACACCCTGACCATGCCGATCGGATTGCTGACCAAAGGCTCGGTGGTCAAGGGCGTGTTTGCCCCCGACCCGGCCCCGGAAGACTTCGCCACCCGTGGCGGCGGCTTGTTGGGCATGCGGCCCGAGAACTTCTATGCCGCCTCCACCGAGATCAACCTGGTCAACGATTTCCTGCCGGACATGGTCAAGCGCTACCCACAGCTGACGTTGCCGATCGGGCTGATCTATGGCGCGCAGGACAAGGTGCTGGATTTCCGCAAACACGGGCAGGCCCTGGCCAGCCTGGTGCCGGGCCTGAAGCTGCAGCTGGTGGAAGGGCGCGGGCATATGTTGCCGATCACGGCCACCGAGCGTGTCGCGGCGGTGGTCGAGCAGATAGCCAAGCGCGTCCGGCCGCCGGAAAGCGCCACGGTGTTGCACCCGCCGTTTGCGTTGGCGAGTAAATAATTGTGCGACTGAACTCGCGGTTCGAACTCGTCAATGCTTGCCCTAGACACCTGACCAAACGGCTGAAAAAGAGACTGCCCGGTCACGTTCAAAAGGGTTCAAGAAACTAGTTGACGACCTAACGATTCCGCGCTATTTATTTAAAAAAATTATTTCAATGTCTAATTTGAAACAATTTTTGAAATGCCTAAGAGCGAATAAAATAATGAAAAAAACGCCTTTTATCGCATGGTTGAATTCTCGGGGCAGTCACCGCTCCGTGTACCTGTCCAGTGTTGATTTTTGCTCCCTGCCTACCTGCGTCGTGCGGAGGCTGCCATGAATCAGACCCTGGCTGCCCCGAACGTCTGGACCGACGGCAAGCGCCACCTGTGGTGGCTCGGCATCATGCCCCTGGCAACCCCAATTCTCTCTGGTGCCCTGGCCATCACTACCGGCGTGCAACAACTGTGGTGGGTCGGTGTGCTGGTGATCTTCGGCCTGATCCCGCTGATCGACGGCCTGCTGGGTGAAGACGTCAGCAACCCGCCCGAGTCCGCCGTCAGCAACCTCGAATCCCAAAGCTACTACCGCTGGATCGTCTACACCGGCGTGCTGTTTGTCATCTCATCCCTGGTGGTCACCGGGTGGCTGGCCGCAGGCGGTATCGACTGGATTATCAATGGCGGCCTGTTGCATGCCACCGCCACCCTGGACCCGTCGAGCTGGCTGGCGAAAACCGCCGCGTTCATCACCGCGCGCACCGAGCTGCATGGCCAGGTGAGCTGGTTCACCTACCTGGGCATGGCAATGTCCACTGGCGCTGCCACCGGCATCGCCATCAACACCGCCCATGAGCTGGGGCACAAGCCGCGCCTGCTGGAAGTCGTGCTGGCCAAGATCACCCTGGCGCCGACCTTCTACGGGCACTTCTACACCGAACACAACCGTGGCCACCACGTGCGCGTCGCCACCCCGGAAGACCCGGCCAGTTCGCGGTTGGGGGAGAGCTTCTGGGCCTTCCTGCCGCGCTCGGTATGGTTCAGCGCACGCTCGGCGTGGAACCTGGAACGTGAACGCCTGCGCAAACTCGGCCTGCCGGCCTGGCACTGGAAAAACGCCGTACTCAGCGCCTGGATGTACAGCGTGGTGTTGTGGGGCGCGATGATTGCCTGGCTGGGCGCGGCAGTGATTCCATTCCTGATCATCCAGGGCATCTACGGTTTCTCGCTGCTGGAAGTGGTGAACTATGTCGAGCACTACGGCCTGAAACGCCAGAAGTTGCCCAACGGTCGTTATGAGCGTTGCTCGCCACGCCATTCCTGGAACAGTAATCGGATTGTCACCAATATCTTTCTGTTCCAACTGCAGCGGCACTCCGACCATCACGCCAACCCAACCAGAAGTTATCAGTCACTGCGTCATTTTGATGAATCGCCGCAGCTGCCCTACGGTTATGCCAGCATGATTGTCTGGGCGTATGTACCGTACTTGTGGCGACGACGCATGGATCACCGGGTACTTAATCATTACGCCGGGGATATAACCCTGACCAATCTTCAACCTTCACAGCGTTTGAAGTACCTGGAGAAGTACAGCAACACCACCAGACCCTTCTAACGAAAGCAGTCAGTTGTAGGGCGTACTCGGGATCTGTGTATCGCGCAGGTTTTCATCGCCCGGGCTTTACCGATTTCGAGTACGGCTTAGTTGCAAGAACGTTGTTTGACCCGAACAAAAATAAAACGAAGGGAAGGACGTACACCATGCAAACCCCTGCCAAGTTCACCACGCACATTGTATTGGCCGCCCTGGGCCTGATTGTTTACCACCAGGCCCAGGCCGCCCGTATCGAACCTGCCGGCAGTGCATTTACCGCCCAGGGCCCCATCAGCTTTTCCAAAGGCGCGCTGATCAGCGCGGATTGCACCATCAAGGTCGCCGGCAAAGTGGCGGCGGATGGGTTGTCGGTGAATGTCGACAAAGTTGAGTTCGACGGCGGCCTCAAGTGCAGCCGGGTCGAAGCCATCAACTTGCCTTGGGTATTGGTGGCTAAAGATACCAGGAGCGGCTCCATGTCGAAGATCGCCGTGGATGTGCATGCCTTTGGCCTGGGCGGTAAATGCGGACCCTCTACCGCCGATGGCACTTGGGATAACGCCACGGGCAAGTTAGAAGCTGCCAATGTGCCTATTGGCGAGGACTGCACGATTAAAAGGGTGTCGATCAAGATGCCCCCTACTTTCAAAGTTGTTGAATAACACCCCCGAATTTGTAGCGGTAATTGAATTGAAATTTGGCTGGAAAGGGAAGTTCTGCAGATTCACCGTGACCTCTCGATCATGGCCATTACCCCTGGCGAAATGACTCGCCATAACATGTGAGGAAAAACAATGAAAAGCTTGAAAACCCTCGTTTGTGCAACTTCTTTCGCAGTGTGCTTCGGCGCAGCTTCCATGGCCAGCGCGGCTTCCATCTCCCCGGATGGTCCGTTCTCGACCAACGCTGGCACCATCGTCGTGAAGTCGCCTTCGTCCTTCGGTGCAGCCGTGACCTGCGGCATCACCTTTACCGGCAACGTTAGCGGTGGCGTGGCCTCGATCAATGGCGCATCCCTGACCGGTGGCGGTCTGTGTGGCCTGCCAACGCTGACCAACCTGCCTTGGGTACTGACGGCTGCAACGGGTACCACCGGTAACGTAACCAACGTCGGCTACAAGATCACCTCGATCCCGGCCACCAACTGCGGGCCAACCACCATCGCTGTTACCTGGACTCCAGGCACCAAAACGCTTTCGGCAGCCAATCAGGCGCTGACCGGCAACTGCACCGTGGTTTCGCTGAGTGTTGTTGCCCCAACGCTGACCGTTAACCCGTAAGCGCGACTCCGTAAAGGGCTGATCACCCCGTTGAAAGACCGGTGCCTCGTGTGAGGCACCGGTTGGATACGGTATTTATTGTCTGGGGAACATGACAATGCAAAGCCTTGTGAAAACAGCACGCCTGGGTTCGATGTCAGCGGCTCTGGGCGTTGCCTCATTCATTGCGGTTGCGGCGGGTTTCAGCCCGCCGGGTCCGTTCAGCGTAACCAAAGGCAGTGTTGTGTTGAAGCTGCCGTCGACGTTTCTACCCACGTGTTGAGCGCAACCAATCAAGCCATGAGTGGCTACTGCACTTTGGTGTCGTTGAACGCCACGCTGACCGGCTCGCTCACCACCCATTCCTGAATACCGATACACCGTTACACCGTTCCAGGACAGGCGTTCTTTGAAAGACGTTCTGTGGTTACACGACCCACCGGCAGGGGCCGGGTGTAAATAATAATAAGGAGTACCGCATGAACAATAAGAAACAACACGCTCACACGTTACTGGGACTGGCCCTGCTGGGGGGGCTGATGACCACGGGGCAAGTGCAGGCGGGTGGGTTCTCCACACCGACCTTCGGCGCGCCAGGATGGGGTCGTGCGTTTGGTGGTGGTTCACTGTTCAAAAATGACCCCAGTGCCGCGTACAACAACCCGGCAGCCATGGCCTTTATCGATTCAACCATCGCGCAGCAGACCGTTGATTATGCTCGGATCAAGATCAAATACACCGGCCAGGCCTATGACTACGCGGGCAACCCGGTGACCAATACGCCCGTACTGGATGACCTGGGCAATACGGGCGACCCGGTCCTCAACACTAACAATGGTGGGCAAGGCGGTTTCACCGCTTGGCTGCCGACGGGCTTTCTGGTGATTCCCATGGGCGACCGTTTCGCCTTTGGTCTGAGCCAAGTCGTGCCACAGGGTATGAAAACCACTTGGAACGAAGACTCCAAACTGCGGGATTTCGCGGTTGATACCAAAATCGAGACCATCGGTCTGACCGGTTCCCTGTCGTTCAAGGTCAATGATCAGTTCTCGGTCGGTGGTGGTGCCATCGTCCAGCGCAGTCAAGGGTTCGTCAGCCAGAACGTTGATTTGCTGGCCGCTGCGGATGTGTCTCCAGGACTTGGCGGCGCGGGTCTCCCCACGGGGCTGGGGCATTCCTTGATGCGCGTGAAAGTCGATAACATCTCTGTGGGCTGGTTTGGTGGCGTGGTTTGGAAGCCGACGCTGCAAGACACACTTGGCTTGAACTATCACGCCAAGATCAAAAACAAGATGACCGGCAAATACAACATCTATACAGATGCCGTCGGCCGTAACGCGATGACCAATCCGATCGGTCCGAACGGCGAAACTCTGGTTGAAATCGCCTACCCAGGTCTCAAGCTGTTCCCGGACGGTGCCCACGCCAGTACCCAACTGGATATCCCGGCTACCGCTTCGGTTGACTGGGTTCACCAGTTCAACGACCGCTGGACGTTGGGGGTGAGTGCTACCTGGACTGAATGGTCTTCCTTCCAGGACCTGACGCTCAAATCCCAGGGCACCACCATTGTTGCCATTCCCTACAACTACAAAAACGCCTGGATGACCTCGATTGGCGGCGACTACAAAGCCACCGACGAACTCACCCTGCGCGCCGGTGTGGCTTACGACCAGACACCTACCCGCAACTCTACCCGGGACCCGCGAATCCCGGACGGTGACCGTTACTTCCTGGCATTTGGTGCCGGTTATGACATCAAGGCTATTCCTGGCCTGTCGGTGGATGCCGCGTACTCGCACCAGTTCGTGCAGAAGGTCAACCTGAAGACCAAGAACGTTGATCGTCTCGGTGCGGCGCAGTTGGACGGCGAGGCTGAATCCTCGGGGGATGTGGTCAGCTTGTCGGCAACCTATAAGTTCTAAGGTTGTCGAGGGCAGTCGTGGAGAAGGGCAGCCAGCGCATCTTGCTGCCCGGCTCCACGCTGTCGTCTATTGATGGGTAGCCCTGGCGCCCGATGTCGAATCCTTGCGCTTAACCTGCAAGGCTGACCCCGTTCAGCCGCTATTTTTTTCGCCCAAGCATTAAATAAAAATTTCAAAACAAAATTTGAATTTATCTTTTCAAGTTTGTAGTGTGGCTTTACGTCACAGGTCATTCCGATCTGCCCGGGCGTTTGCCGTACCCTGAATTGAGTAGAGGTATCCCCATGGTTATCTGGTTATTGGCGGGACTCGCAGCAGCGATCGCCCTGGCGTATCGACAAGCCGCTGCCACCCTCTGGCTGGGTGCCGGCCTGGTCTGGCTGGCGGTCGGTTACCTGTTCAACGCAGTCGCCGGTTTCGGCGCCGGCGTGGTGGCGGTGCTGGTGGTGTTGCCCGCGCTGCTGCTGACAATCAAGCCCCTGCGCCGCGCGCTGTTGACCAGCAAGGCCCTGGGCCTTTTTCGCGGCATCATGCCGGCGATGTCCGACACCGAGCGTGCTGCCATCGAGTCCGGCACCGTGTGGTGGGACGCCGAGCTGTTCAGCGGCAAACCGCGCTGGGAACGCCTGCTGCAAGCCGCACCGGCCAGCCTCAGCGCTGAAGAACAGGCTTTCCTCGACAACGAAGTGGAGACCCTGTGCGACATGTCCAACGACTGGGAAACCACCCAGGTCTGGCAAGACATGTCCCCCGAAGGCTGGCAGTACACCAAGGATGCCGGCTTCCTCGGCATGATCATTCCCAAGCAGTACGGCGGCAAAGGCTTCTCCCACTATGCGCATTCGCAAGTGGTGATGAAGCTCTCGACCCGCTGCTCGGCGGCGGCGATTTCAGTGATGGTGCCCAACTCCCTGGGTCCGGCCGAACTGCTGCTGCACTACGGCACCGACGCCCAGCGCAACTACTACCTGCCACGCCTGGCACGGGGCGAAGACATCCCGTGCTTCGCCCTGACCAGCCCGTATGCCGGCTCCGACGCCGGCGCGATTCCAGACCTGGGCATCGTCTGCAAGGGCATGCACGAAGGCGAGGAAGTACTGGGTTTCCGTGTGACCTGGGACAAGCGCTACATCACCCTCGGCCCAATCGCCACGGTGCTCGGCCTGGCCTTCCGCGCCGAAGACCCGGACGGTCTGCTCGGCCAGCCGGGTTCCCTGGGCATCACCTGCGCGTTGATCCCCACCACCCATCCGGGGGTGAACAGCGGCCGGCGTCACTGGCCACTCAACGCGGTATTCCAGAACGGCCCGACCACCGGCAAGGATGTGTTTATCCCGCTGGAATGGGTGATCGGCGGCCGCGAGCAAGTCGGCAACGGCTGGCGCATGCTGATGGAATGCCTGGCGGCTGGCCGGGCGATTTCCCTGCCGTCGGCCAACGTCGGCCTGGGCAAGGTGGCTGTGCGCGGCACCACCGCTTATGCGGCGATGCGCAAGCAATTCGGCCTGCCCATCGGCAAGTTCGAAGGCGTGCAGGCGCCCCTGGCGCGCATGGCCGGGCATTTGTATGCCTGCGACGCGGTGCGCAAGGTCTCGGTGGCGTCACTGGATGCCGGTGAAAAACCCTCGGTGATCTCGGCCATCGCCAAGTATCACGTTACCGAGCGGGCACGCATCATCGTCAACGACGGCATGGACATCGTGGCCGGCAAGGGCATCTGCATGGGGCCCAACAACTTCCTCGCCCGGGCCTACCAGCAAAGCCCCATCGCCATCACGGTGGAGGGCGCGAACATCATGACTCGCTGCCTGATCATCTACGGCCAGGGCCTGATCCGCTGCCATCCGTATGTGTTCCGCGAGATGGAAGCGGCGCGCAATACGGACCGGCGCAAGGCCCTGGTGGACTTCGACAGCGCAATGTTCGGTCACCTGAGCTTCGTGCTGGCCAATACCGTGCGTGCCGCAGTGTATTCGCTGACGGGCGGACGGCTGATTTCCGTGCCGGGCAAGACCGATCCGGCGCTGGCGTCCTACTACCGCCAGGCCAATCGGCTGTCGGTGGTGTTGGCGTTGATCTCGGACATTTCCATGGGCGTGCTGGGCGGTGCCCTCAAGCGCAAGGAAAGCATCACCGGGCGGCTGGGAGACATTCTGTCCCAGCTGTACATCCTGTCCTGCGTGCTCAAGCGTTTTGAGGATGATGGCCGGCCACAGGCAGATTTGCCGCTGGTGCATTGGGCGGCCCAGGACGCGTTGCTGCGCGCCCATGAAGCCCTGGCCGAAGTGCTCGACAACTACCCGTCGAAAGCGGCGGCGGCGGTGGTGCGTGGCTTGACGTTCCCGTTCGGTATTCCACAGCGCAAACCGTCGGATCGCCTGTTGGCGCAAGTGGCGGAACTGGTGCAGGTGCCGGGGGAAACCCGCGACCGCTTGCTGGGCAATTCCTACATTCCTCGGCCGGAAATCGACAAGCTGGCTTACGGCGAGCTGGCCTTGCGCCTGTTGCCGCAAGTGGAGCTGATCGAGGCGCGGCTCAAGGGGGCGATCAAGCAAGGCCTGATCGAGCCAATGCCGATTTCCAGTGCGGCGTTTACTCCGTGGCGAGTCAAGGCGCGGGCGCTGGACCTGATCAGCGAGGAAGACGACAGCTTGCTCGCGCGCTATGTGGAATATGGCGATCACGCGATCCAGGTGGACGACTTCCCGCAGGACTTCGGTTTGCTGGAAGCCTTGCAACAGCGCCAGCAGGCGCTGGAACAGGCCGCCAAACCGAGCGCAAGACGCCGCGCCAACCAAGGCGAAAACGCGCCGGTCAACTGACTGGAACTGGAGGAACACGACCCCTGTAGGAGCTGGCTTGCCTGCGATAGCGTTGGTTCAGTGCCAGTTGCATTGGCTGACACACCGCAATCGCAGGCAAGCCAGCTCCTACAAGGATCGGGTTTCCATGGCAACACCGTGTTTGTGAGTGAGTTTATCCATGAGTGACAGCTACCTTTCTTTCGTCAATTCCCCCTGGGGAGCCTGGCTGGCCCGCACTGCCGGGCTGCCCCAACCCCTGGCATTGCAACGTCACCGCAGCGGCCAGCAAGGCCTGGCCAACCCGGTAATCGTCGCGGGGGTAGGGCGCCTGGGGGCGCAAATCCAGCGCATCTTCACCGCCACCGATACAGTGACCGCCACCGCTGCGACCCTCAAGGCACCCTCCACGGTCAAGGTCCAGGGCGCCGTGTTCGACGCCAGCGACATTGCCGACCTCAAGCAGTTGGACGAGCTCTACGAATTCTTCCACGCCAACGCCAGGCGCCTTGGGCAGCACGCCCGGGTGGTGGTGCTCGGCACCGCGCCGGAGTTGTGCAAGGACCTGCCCCAGGCCATTGCCCAGCGTGCCCTTGAGGGCCTGGTGCGTTCGTTGGCCAAGGAGTTGCGCCGGGCGATCACCGTGCAGTTGATCTACGTCGCACCGGGTGCCGAGGACGGGCTGGAAAGCAGCCTGCGGTTCTTCCTGTCGCGGCGCTCGGCCTATGTCTCGGGGCAGGTGGTGCGCCTCGAAAAAACCGTCGATAGCCCAACCGAAATCAACTGGGACAAACCCCTCGGCGGCCGCCGTGCCCTGGTCACCGGCGCCTCCCGTGGCATCGGCCTGGCAATCGCCCAGGTGCTGGCCCGCGATGGAGCCCATGTGGTCTGCGTGGATGTGCCCCAGGCCCAGGATTCGCTGCAACAGGCGGCCGGCAGTGTCGCAGGCACCGCACTGGCGCTGGACATCACCGCCACCGATGCCGCGCAGCAGTTGCACTCCCATGTCAGCCAACACGGTGCATTCGACGTGGTGGTGCACAACGCCGGGATTACCCGCGACAAGACCATCGCCAAGATGACTGAGACCGCGTGGCGCAGCGTACTGGCGGTCAACCTGGAAGCACCGTTGCACCTGAGCACGGCGCTGCTGGAAAGCCAGGGCCTGAATCCGGGCGGGCGGATCGTGTGTGTCTCATCGATTTCCGGTATCGCCGGCAACCTCGGGCAAAGCAACTACGCCACCTCCAAGGCCGGGGTGATCGGCCTGGTACAAGGCCTGGCCCCGCAGGCGGCGGCGCAGCAAGTGACGGTGAATGCCGTGGCACCGGGCTTTATCGAAACCCAGATGACCGCGAAGATCCCGCTGATGATTCGCGAAGCGGGGCGGCGGATGAACTCGATGTCCCAGGGCGGGCAACCCATCGACGTGGCAGAAACCATCGCCTGGCTGGCGCATCCGGCATCCGGCGGGGTCAATGGCCAGGTGGTGCGGGTCTGCGGCCAAAGCCTGTTGGGAGCCTGAGCATGGACTATGTGACGCAGATTATTGACCCGCCGCCCTCGCGCTCGCGGCTGTTGCTGGACGGGGTATTGGGGCTGCGCAAACCGAAGCTGGAAGGCGAGCCGACGTTGCCGAAAGAACGCCTGGTGCGTTCGGCCGTCGAGCTGTCTGCCCAAGGGATCGCGGCTTACGGTCGGGCCTGTGGTTTCCGCCATGAGCAAGGCGTGCCGCTGTCCTATCCCCATGTGCTGGCGTTCCCCTTGCACCTGATGCTGCTGACCCGCCCGAGTTTCCCGTACCCGGCCAGCGGCATGGTGCATTTGGCCAATCGCATCCGCCAGCATCGACGGCTGGAGGCGGGCCAGGCCTTGCGCCTGGAGGTGTATTGCGAACGCTGGGTCGCCCATCCGAAAGGCCAGGCGCTGAGCATCGCCACCCGTGGCTACAGCGCGGGCGCCCTGATATGGGAGAGCGACAGCCTGTACCTGCGCCGTGACGTAAACGCGCCGGTTGGCGAGCCGTGGGACGACGCGTTGCCCTTGCAGGAAGAAGGTTTGCTGCGCACTCAACGCTGGGTGCTGCCGGCGGATCTGGGGCGGCGTTTCGCCAGGGTCTCGGGGGATTTCAATCCGATTCACACCTCGGTGATCGGCGCCCGATTGTTCGGTTTTCGTCGGGCCATCGCCCACGGCATGTGGACCCTTGGCCGCGCCCTGGCCGCCCAGCAACCCCCCGGCGGACTGGACCAGGCCGAGGCCCATTGCGACTTCAAGCTGCCGATCTTCCTGCCCGGCCAGGTGGCGCTGTGGAACGTTCCGCCAACCGGCCCGCGCCGTGAGTTTGAAGTGCGTAATTTCGCCGGTGACAAACCCCATATGCGTGGGCTGTTTATCTGGAATGAGACCGATCGATGAGTGACTACAGTTTCAACCCGGCCCCGACGCGCCGCGTGGCGATTATCGGCGGCAACCGCATTCCGTTCGCCCGTTCCAATACGGTGTATGCCCATGACAGCAACCAGGATTTGCTGGTCGCCGCTCTGCAAGGCCTGGTGGATCGCTACAACCTTCACGGCCTGCGCCTGGGCGAGTTTGCCGCGGGTGCGGTGATCAAGCACTCCCGGGATTTCAACCTGGCCCGGGAAAGCCTGCTGTCTACCACACTGTCTCCCGAAACCCCGGCCTACGACCTGCAACAAGCCTGCGGCACCGGCCTGGAAGCGGCGTTGCTGGTGGCGAACAAGATCGCCCTTGGGCAGATCGAAGTGGGCGTTGCCGGTGGTTCCGACACCACCTCCGACGCGCCCATCGGCATCAACGAGTCCCTGCGTCGCACCTTGCTTTCAGCCAACCGCGCCAAGGGCACCGGCGCCAGGTTGAAGGCCTTGATGGGTGTGCGCCCGTCGATGTTCTTCAAGCCGCTGCTGCCGCGCAATGGCGAGCCGCGCACCGGCTTGTCCATGGGTGAACACTGCGAGGAAATGGCCAAGCGCTGGCAGATCAAGCGCCTGGCCCAGGACGAGTTGACCCTCACCAGTCACCAGCGGCTGGATGCGGCGTACAAGCAGGGTTTCTTCGATGATTTGATCAGCCCGTATCGCGGCCTGGCCCGGGACAACAACCTGCGGGCCGACGCCAGCCTGGAGAAACTTGCCGGCTTGTCCCCGGCCTACGACCGCCAGAACGGCACGCTCACCGCCGGCAACTCCACGCCCCTGACTGACGGCGCGTCGGTGGTGCTGCTGGCCAGCGAGGAATGGGCCGCCGAGCGCGGCTTGCCCGTATTGGCGTACCTGCGAACCGGTGAAACCGCTGCGGTGAATTTCGTCGACGGCACCGAAGGCCTGTTGATGGCCCCGGCCTACGCCGTGCCACGCATGCTCAAGCGCGAAGGCCTGACGTTCGCCGACTTCGATCTGTTCGAGATTCACGAAGCCTTCGCCGCCCAGGTGCTGTGCACCCTCAAGGCCTGGGAAGACCCGGATTACTGCCGCGACCGCCTGGGCCTCGACGCGCCGCTGGGCAGCATCGACCGCAGCAAGATGAACGTCAACGGCGGCTCCCTCGGCTGCGGCCACCCCTTCGCCGCCACCGGTGGCCGGCAACTCGCGGCACTGGCCAAGGCGATCCACCAGCGTGGCGGCGGCCGCGGCCTGATTTCGATCTGCGCGGCGGGTGGGTTGGGCATTACCGCTATCGTCGAAAAGTAGTTCCCACCATAAAAACAACAAGGAGACTGCCATGAACGCTGTAAGCCTGGAACAGACCGAACGCCTCTGGTTGAACGCTTACCTGCCCGGCGTACCGGCAGACATCGACGCCGGCATCGAGGACTACCCGTCGTTGCGCGAGGTATTCCTGGAGCACCTGCACAAATTCCGCGACCGCGTGGCCTACGTCAGCATCGGCACCGAAATGACCTATGCCGACTGGGAGGTGCAGGGCATCGCCTTTGCTGCCTGGCTGCAAGCCCAGGGTGTGAAGAAGGGCGACCGGGTGGCGCTGATGATGCCCAACTGCTTGCAGTACCCGATCTGCCTGCTGGGCACGATCCTCGCGGGTGCGGTGGTGGTCAACGTCAACCCGCTGTACACCGCCCGGGAGCTGCAGCATTTGCTCAAGGACAGTGGCGCAGAGACCCTGGTGATCTTCGAAAACTTCGCCCACACCCTGGAGAAGGTGGTGGCCGCCAGTACCGTCAAACGTGTGGTGATCGCGGCCATCGGTGACCTGCTCGGCACCTTCAAGGGCGCGGCGATGAACTTTATCCTGCGCAGCGTGCAGAAGCAGGTGCCGCGTTTCAACCTGCCGGGGGCCGTGCGTTTCAACCAGGTGTTGAAACAGGGACGCGGGCAAACCCATCTCGCCGTGCCGATGAACCGCGAAGACCTGGCCTTCCTGCAATACACCGGCGGCACTACCGGCGATGCCAAGGGCGTCATGCTCAGCCACCGCAACATCATCGCCAACCTGTTGCAGGCCAAGGCGTGGGTCGGTGATCAGCTCGATCAGAACCAGCAGGAAACCAACGTCACCCTGCTGCCGCTGTACCACATTTTTTCCCTGACGGTGAACTGCCTGATGTTCATGTGCCTGGGCGGGCGCAACATCCTGATCGCCAACCCACGGGATGTGAAGCGGGTGCAGATGATCCTGCGCAAGGAGCGTTTCAACGGGATTGCCGGGGTGAATACGCTGTTCAACGGCCTGCTGGAAAACAAGGAGTTCTGCGCCCGGGATTTTTCCGATTTGCGCATGGTGATCGCCGGCGGCATGGCCACCCATACCGCTGTGGCCAAGCGCTGGAAGGAAGTCACCGGCTTGCCGATCATCGAAGGCTACGGCCTCACTGAATGTTCGCCGGTGGTGAGCATCAGCCCCATCGACATCTCACGCATGCGCGAGATGGAATTCACCGGCAGTATCGGCGTGCCGTTGCCGTCGACCTGGGTGCGGTTCATTCGTGAGGACGGTGAGTTGGCGGAACTGGGCGAGCAGGGCGAACTGCAAGTACGCGGCCCGCAGGTGATGCAGGGTTACTGGAAACGCCCGGCGGAAACCGCCGAGGTGCTGGATGCCGAAGGGTGGCTGTCTACCGGGGACATCGGGGTGATGAATGAGCAGGGCTTCATCCGCCTGGTGGACCGCAAGAAAGACATGATCCTGGTGTCCGGGTTCAACGTGTACCCCAACGAGATCGAAGACGTGGTGGCGTTGCATCCGGGCGTGGCGGAAGTGGCGGCGATCGGGGTTGAGGATGGGGTGACCGGCGAGCGGGTCAAAATCATCGTGGTGCGCAAGGACCCAAGCTTGACCCAGGAGCAGATTCTGGCGCATTGCCGGGAATATTTGACGGGGTACAAGGTGCCGCGGTTTGTCGAGTTTCGTACTGAAGAGTTGCCCAAGACGACGGTGGGCAAGGTGTTGCGCCGGGCACTGCGCTAAGCCTGAGTGAACGCGGTCAAAAATGTGGGAGCGGGCTTGCTCGCGAATGCGGCGGAACAGTCGATGGAGATGTTGACTAACAGACCGCATTCGCGAGCAAGCCCGCTCCCACATTTGATCTTTGGTGGCTGAACGGTCGCAGTCAGTCGTCGAATCCCACCTGCTCATGAATCTCATCGACCTTCAATTCCAGCCGATACGCCACGGCAATAAACAACGCCTGGCACAGGCACAGCGTCGCACTCAGTGACCTGAACGCAAACGACGAGCCCTCATTCACCAGCAACACCGTGCTCGCCCGCTTGGCCAGGGGCGACAGGTTGCTGTCGGTAATGATCAGGGTCTTGGCCTGATGGTGCTGGGCAATCCGCAGGCAGTGCTGGGTTTCCTTGCCGTACGGCGTAAAGCTGATGGCAATCACCAGGTCGTTGGCCCGCACACTGCGCATCTGCTCACGATAGCTGCCGCCCAACCCCGAGACCAGATGGATGCGCTTGTTGGTGTGCTGCAGGTTGTACACCAAGTAGTCCGCCACGGCGAACGAGCGGCGCACGCCCACCACGTAGATATTGTCGGCATTCACCACCAGGTCCACGGCCTTGTCGAAGGCTGCGTCATCCAGTTCCAGCCCCAGGCGCTCGATCCCGGAGAGGGTGGCATTCACGCACTCACGCGCCAGGTCGCCGCCGCTGGCTTTCTGCGACTTGTTGGCGATCATGCTGCGGATGCGTTGCTGGTAGTTCTGCACCGGCGTGGTCTTGTGGGTGTAGGCCTCGCGGAACAGCGCCTGCATTTCACTGAAACCACTGAACCCGAAACGCTGGGAAAACCGCACGATGGCCGACGGGTGCACTTCGCATTCACGGGCGATGTCGCTGATGCGGTCGACCATGATCCGGTCGCTCTGCTGGCTCATGTAGCTGGCGATGCGCTTGAGCTGGCGCGGCAGGCTCTCGTATTCATCGGTGATCAGCTGCAACAACCGCTCGGCGTTCAGCGGCGGGCTGGCGAGTGCGTCTTCCGGGGCGCTCTGGGACATAGGGAATCCTTCTGGCTTGTTCTTATAGGACGCGTCGAGGCGCCCCTGACAATAAGTCGATGTGCGCAAGTCTACAGGGTAGGCGCAAAAAAATACCTCGGCATCCCGCCCCACGGTGCAGCTGAAACGATGCACTGCGGCTGGAACATACCGACGATGGCGTATTGGAAAATATATTCCACAAAAAATATTTATAGAATAAATATTGATTGGCGTCACCAGACGTTCTAGTCTGCTTGCACCAAGAGCGTATGCCGCCACCGCGACGGCATACGCAGGCTGATAAAAATAACAGGAGCCAGCATGGGCCAGACTCGTTTTGCCAGTGGGCGTCAATTGGATCTGATTTGCCTGGGACGCCTGGGCGTCGACCTTTACGCACAACAAGTGGGTGCACGGCTGGAGGATGTCTCGAGCTTCGCCAAGTACCTCGGCGGTTCCTCCGCCAACATCGCGTTCGGCACCGCGCGGCTGGGGCTCAAGTCGGCGATGTTGAGCCGGGTAGGGGACGACCACATGGGGCGTTTCCTGCTGGAGTCCCTGGCCCGCGAAGGCTGTGACGTCAGCGGCATCAAGGTCGACCCGGAACGCCTCACCGCCCTGGTGCTGCTGGGCCTCAAGGACCGCGAAACCTTCCCGCTGGTGTTCTACCGCGAGAACTGCGCCGACATGGCCCTGCGCGCCGAAGACATCAGTGAAGCGTTCATTGCTTCCAGCAAGGCGTTGCTGATCACCGGTACCCACTTCTCCACCGACGGCGTGTACAAGGCCAGCATCCAGGCCCTGGACTACGCCGAGAAGCACAACGTCAAACGCGTGCTCGACATCGACTACCGCCCGGTGCTCTGGGGCCTGGCCGGCAAGGCCGATGGCGAAACCCGGTTTGTGGCCGACCAGAATGTCAGCCAGCACGTGCAGAAAATCCTCCCGCGTTTTGACCTGATCGTCGGCACCGAAGAAGAATTCCTGATTGCCGGTGGCAGTGAAGATTTGCTCACGGCATTGCGCACGGTGCGTGGCCTGACCTCGGCCACCCTGGTGGTCAAGCTTGGCCCCCAGGGCTGCACGGTGATCCACGGCGATATCCCGGCCCGCCTTGAAGACGGCGCGATTTACCCCGGGGTACGGGTGGAAGTACTCAACGTGCTGGGCGCCGGCGATGCCTTCATGTCCGGCTTCCTCAGCGGCTGGCTTGAAGACGCCAGCGACGAGCGCTGCAGCCAGTTGGCGAATGCCTGCGGCGGCCTGGTGGTGTCGCGCCATGCCTGCGCGCCGGCCATGCCGACCCGCGCCGAACTTGATTACCTGTTCAACAGCCCGGTGCCGATTACCCGCCCGGACCAGGACGCAGTGCTGCAACGCCTGCACCAGGTCAGCGTGCCGCGCAAGGTCTGGAAGCAGCTGTTTGTATTTGCCTTCGACCACCGCTGGCAGTTGGTGGAACTGGCCCAAAAAGGCGGCCAGGACCCGGCGCGCATCAGCGCCCTCAAGCAACTGTTTATCCAGGCCGTGGAACGGGTTGAAAGCAAACTGGCGGAGCAGGGCGTCGAGGCTGACGTCGGGATTCTGGCCGACCAACGCTTCGGCCAGGACGCGCTGAACGCCGCCAGCGGTCGCGGCTGGTGGATCGCCCGCCCGGTGGAAGTCCAGAACTCACGGCCGCTGGCCTTTGAACACGGGCGCTCGGTGGGCAGCAACCTGATTGCCTGGCCCCGGGAGCAGATCATCAAGTGCCTGGTGCAATTTCACCCCGATGACGAGCCATTGCTGCGCCTGGAACAGGAAGCGCAACTCAAGGCCCTGTATCAGGCGTCCCTGGTCAGCGGCCATGAGCTGCTGCTGGAAGTCGTGCCCCCCAAGGATCACCCGTCCACCTATCCCGACGTGCTCTATCGCAGCCTCAAGCGCCTGTACAACCTGGGCATCTACCCGGCGTGGTGGAAGATCGAGGCGCAGTCGGCCGCAGACTGGAAAAAGCTCGACGAGCTGATCCAGGAGCGCGATCCCTACTGCCGGGGCGTGGTGCTGCTGGGCCTGAACGCTTCCGCCGAATGCCTGGCCGATGGCTTCCAGCAAGCCAGCCAAAGCCAGACCTGCCGCGGGTTCGCCGTGGGTCGCACGATCTTCCAGGAACCGAGCCGAGCCTGGCTGGCGGGGGAGATTGACGATCAAGCCTTGATTGAGCAGGTGCAGTGCATCTTTGAGCAATTGATTAAGGCTTGGCGCAGTTCTCGAAGCTAAACACGGTCAAATGTGGGAGCTGGCTTGCCTGCGATGGCATCACCTCGGTACACCTGTTAGACCGAGTCGCGCGCATCCCAGGCAAGCCCGCTCCCACATAAAGCAGATCTCAGGCAACTCTGAAAAAACAATAATAGGTGCAGCCATGCCCGCTATCCGAATTGGCATCAACCCGATCTCCTGGAGCAACGACGACCTGCCGGCCCTGGGCGGTGAAACGCCGTTGAGCACGGCCCTCAGCGAAGGCAAGGACATCGGCTACGAAGGCTTTGAACTCAACGGCAAATTCCCCAAGGACGCCAAAGGTGTCGGCGATGTATTGCGCCCCTACGACCTGGCACTGGTCTCCGGCTGGTACTCCAGTCGCCTGGCCCGGCGCTCGGTGGCGGAAGAAATCGAAGCCATCGCCAGCCACGTCGAACTGCTGCGTGAAAACGGCGCCAGCGTGTTGGTGTATGGAGAAGTCGCCGACTCGATCCAGGGTTCGCCGGTGCGCCTGATCGAACGCCCGCGTTTTCACAGCGAACAGGCCTGGCAGGAATACGCCGACAAACTCACCGAACTGGCGCGTTTCACCCTGTCCCAGGGCGTGCGCCTGGCGTACCACCACCATATGGGCGCCTACGTCGAATCCCCGGAAGACATCGACCAACTGATGCGCCGCACCGGCCCGGAAGTCGGCCTGCTGTTTGATTCGGGCCACTGCTACATGGGTGGCGGCGAGCCTATCGAGGTGCTGCGCAAACACATCGCCCGCATCTGCCACGTGCACTTCAAGGATGTGCGCAAGCCGGTGGTGCAACTGGCACGCAACCAGATGTGGAGCTTCCCGGATTGCATCGTCAACGGCACCTTCACCGTGCCCGGCGACGGCGATATCGACTTCGCCGCGCTGCTGGACGTGCTGCTGGCCGCCAATTACCAGGGTTGGCTGGTAGTGGAGGCCGAGCAGGATCCTGCCGTGGCGCCGAGCTACATCTATGCGAAGAAGGGTTACGACACCCTGCGCGCACTGTTGAGCGAGAGGACTGGACAATGAGCCTGTTGGTCAAAAGCAGCAAGCGCGGGCAAACCATGGTGGCGCTGGAAGAAGGGCGCCTGGAATACGTGGGCTTCGCCGCCTACCGCCTGAGCCTGGGTGAAACCTTGCCAGTCACCGCCGGCGACAAGGAACTGTGCCTGGTGCTGCTCAGCGGCCGGGTGACTATCCAGGGCGAAGGCTTCAACTGGGAAAACCTCGGTGATCGCCACTCGGTGTTCGAAGACAAGTCGCCCTTCGCCGCTTATTTGCCGCCAGGCACCGACGCCCAGGTCACCGCGCTGAGCGACGTGCAAATTGCCGTCTGCGCCGCTCCCGGCTCAACCGACGCAGGTCTGGCACCCCGTCTGATTCGCCCCGAGCAATGCAAGCGCAGCATACGCGGCAAGGGCGCCAATACCCGCTATGTGTGCGACATCCTGCCCGACAGCGAGCCTGCCCATTCGCTGCTGGTGGTGGAAGTGCGCACGCCGTCCGGTCACTCGTCGAGCTACCCGCCCCACAAGCACGACACCGACGATCTGCCGCACCAGAGCTTTCTCGAAGAAACCTACTACCACCAGATCAACCCGCCCCAGGGCTTTGTGTTCCAGCGCGTCTACACCGACGACCGCAGCATCGACCAGGCCATGGCCGTGGAAAACAGCGACCTGGTGGTGGTGCCCAAGGGGTATCACCCCGTCAGCGTGCCGTATGGCTACGAGTCCTACTACCTGAACGTGATGGCCGGCCCCAAGCGCGCCTGGCATTTCCATAACGACCCGCAGCACAGCTGGCTGCTGGATCTTTAAGCACTTTCGACGGAGAACAATAATGAGCAACGCCCCGGTAATCGGCCATTACATCAACGGCCAGGTGCACGACAGCGCCAGTGAGCGTTTCAGCAATGTGTTCAACCCGGCCACCGGCGAAGTCCAGGCCCGCGTCGGGCTGGCCAGCCAGAAGACCGTCGATGAGGCCGTGGCGTCGGCGCTGAAAGCCTTCCCGGCGTGGTCCGAGCAATCATCCCTGCGCCGTTCGCGGGTGCTGTTCAAGTTCAAGGAATTGCTCGACCAGCACCACGATGAGCTGGCTGAAATCATCAGCCGCGAACACGGCAAAGTGTTCTCCGACGCCAAGGGCGAAGTCACCCGTGGTATCGAGATCGTCGAGTTCGCCTGCGGCGCGCCAAACCTGTTGAAAACCGATTTCAGCGACAACATCGGCGGCGGCATCGACAACTGGAACCTGCGTCAGCCACTGGGCGTGTGCGCCGGCATCACCCCGTTCAACTTCCCGGTGATGGTGCCGCTGTGGATGATCCCGCTGGCGCTGGCCACCGGTAACTGCTTCATCCTCAAGCCGTCGGAGCGCGACCCGTCCGCCAGTTTGCTGATGGCCCGCCTGCTGACCGAAGCCGGGCTGCCCGACGGTGTGTTCAACGTGGTGCAGGGTGACAAGAGCGCGGTAGACGGCCTGTTGCAGCACCCGGATATCGAGGCGATTTCGTTCGTCGGTTCCACCCCGATTGCCGAGTACATCCACCAGCAGGCCACCCAGCGCGGCAAGCGTGTGCAGGCGTTGGGCGGGGCGAAGAACCATATGATCGTGATGCCCGACGCCGACCTGGATCAGGCGGCTGACGCCTTGATCGGCGCGGCTTACGGCTCGGCCGGCGAGCGCTGCATGGCGATCTCGATTGCCGTGGTGGTGGGCGATGTCGGCGACAGGCTGATCGAAAAACTGCTGCCGCGTATCGACCAGTTGAAGGTCGGCAACGGTATGCAAAAAGACAGCGAGATGGGCCCGCTGGTTACCGCCGAACACAAGGCCAAGGTCGAAGGGTTTATCGACCAGGGCGTGGCCCAGGGCGCGAAGCTGATCGTCGACGGTCGTGGCTTCAAGGTGCCGGGCGCGGAGGGTGGTTTCTTCGTCGGTGCGACCTTGTTCGATAACGTCACCACCGAAATGAGCATCTACCAGCAAGAGATTTTCGGGCCGGTGCTGGGCATCGTGCGGGTGGCGGATTTTGCCAGCGCCGTGGCTTTGATCAACGCCCATGAGTTCGGCAACGGCGTGTCGTGCTTTACCAGCGACGGCGGCATTGCCCGTGCCTTTGCCCGCACCATCAAGGTCGGGATGGTCGGCATCAACGTGCCGATTCCGGTGCCGATGGCCTGGCATTCGTTCGGTGGCTGGAAGCGCTCGCTGTTCGGCGACCACCACGCCTATGGCGAAGAAGGCATTCGTTTCTACAGCCGCTACAAGAGCGTCATGCAACGCTGGCCCGACAGCATCGCCAAGGGCCCTGAATTCAGCATGCCAACTGCCAAGTAACGTTTTCGAGTGTGGAGCACAACAATAATGAAGTCGCCTCTACGTTTTGCCCTGAACCGCATGGTCGCCCCCAGCCTTTCCCTGGCGGATTTTATCCAGCTGGCGGTGACCCTGAAATGCGACGCCATCGAGATCCGCAACGACCTCAAGGGCGTCGAGATTGAAGACGGCACCCCTGCCAGCCGCGTGCGCGAATTGTGCGCGGTGCATGGCATCACGGTGCTGTCGATCAACGCGCTGTACCCCTTCGATGTGTGGAATGACGAACGCCGCGCCCAGGCCATCAAGCTGGCGGCCTATGCCCGCGAATGCGGCGCGCAGGCGTTGGTGATGTGCCCGTTGAACGACCGCGCCGACTCGCGCAACGAAGCCCAGCGCGCGGCCGGTTTGCGCACCGCCTTGAGTGAACTGGCGCCGATCCTGCGGGAATACGGGATTCTCGGTTTTGTCGAACCCCTGGGGTTTGAAGAATGCTCCCTGCGCCGCAAGCGCGTGGCAGTGGATGCGATCAAGGCCATCGGCGGGCTGGATGTGTTCCGCGTGCTGCATGACACCTTCCACCACCACCTGGCCAGTGAACATGAGTTCTTCCCCGAACTGACCGGGCTGGTGCATATCTCCGGTGTGGAAGATGCCGACGCACCGCTGAACTCGATCCGCGACGGCCACCGCGTGCTGGTGGGCGAGGCTGACATCCTCGGCAATGCCGCGCAGATCGACACGCTGCTCAGCACCGGCTACAGCGGCCACCTGTCATTCGAACCGTTCGCCGAAAGCGTGCACGGCCTGGCAGATATCAAGCAGGCGTTGGGGGCGAGTATCGCCCACCTGCAGAAACGATAAGGGGCACCTCATGACCACAACCCGATTGACCATGGCCCAGGCCCTGGTGAAGTTTCTGGATAACCAGTACATCGAAGTCGACGGTGTGCAGAGCAAATTTGTCGCGGGCATCTTCACGATTTTCGGCCACGGCAATGTGCTGGGCCTGGGCCAGGCCCTGGAGCAGGACAGCGGCGACCTGGTGGTGCATCAGGGCCGCAACGAACAAGGCATGGCCCACGCGGCGATTGGTTTTGCCAAGCAGCATTTGCGCCGCAAGATCTACGCGTGCTCCTCCTCGGTGGGGCCGGGTGCGGCGAATATGTTGACCGCCGCGGCGACCGCGACCGCCAACCGGATTCCGTTGCTGCTGTTGCCCGGTGATGTCTACGCTAGTCGCCAGCCCGATCCGGTACTGCAACAAATCGAACAGTTCCACGACTTGAGCATCAGCACAAACGACGCGTTTCGTGCGGTCAGCAAATACTGGGACCGCATCAACCGCCCGGAACAGCTGATGACGGCGGCGATCCACGCCATGCGCGTGCTCACCGACCCGGCGGAAACCGGCGCCGTGACCCTGGCCCTGCCGCAGGATGTACAGGGCGAAGCCTGGGATTACCCGGATTACTTCCTGCAAAAACGCGTGCACCGTATCGACCGTCGCCCGGCGACCGAGGCGATGCTGGGGGATGCCGTGGCGGCGTTCAAGGGCAAGCGCAAACCGCTGATCGTGTGTGGTGGCGGGGTCAAATACTCCGGGGCGAATGCCGCGCTGCAAGCCTTCGCCGAGCGCTTCGATATTCCGTTCGCGGAAACCCAGGCGGGCAAGAGTGCGGTGGTTTCAAGCCATCCGCTGAACCTCGGCGGCCTCGGTGAAACCGGCTGCCTGGCGGCGAACCTGCTGGCACCCGAGGCGGATCTGATCATTGGTATCGGCACGCGCTATACCGATTTCACCACGTCGTCGAAGTCACTGTTCAAGCATCCTGAGGTGCAGTTTCTCAACCTGAATATCAGCCCGTGCGACGCACTGAAACTCGATGGAGTGCAGTTGCTGGCGGATGCCAAGGTTGGCCTGGAAGCACTGGCTGAAGCCTTGGGCGACTACCGTTCCAGCTGGGGGGATCAGCCACGGGATGCCAAGGCGCAATTGGACGTCGAAGTCGACCGGATCTACCAGGCGGAATACCAGACTGAAAACTTCGTCCCTGAAATCTACGACCACATGGACCCGGCGGTGCTGCGTGAGTTTATCGAGCTGACCGGTTCCTGCCTGACCCAAAGCCGCGTACTCGGTGTGCTCAACGAAGCCCTGGCCGACGACGCAATCATCGTCGCCGCCGCCGGCAGCCTGCCCGGTGACTTGCAGCGCAGCTGGCGCAGCAAGGGCGTCAACACCTACCACGTCGAATACGGTTATTCGTGCATGGGCTATGAGGTCAACGCCGCGTTGGGCGTGAAGCTGGCCGAGCCCGAGCGCGAGGTGTACGCACTGGTGGGCGACGGCTCGTACATGATGCTGCACTCGGAGCTGGCCACCTCGATCCAGGAGCGGCGCAAGATCAACGTGGTGCTGCTGGACAACATGACCTTCGGCTGCATCAACAATTTGCAGATGGAACACGGCATGGACAGCTTCGGCACCGAGTTCCGCTTCCGCAATCCCGAGACCGGCAAGCTCGACGGCGGTTTTGTGCCGGTGGACTTCGCCATGAGTGCGGCGGCCTATGGTTGCAAGACCTACAAGGTCAACACCGTGGAGCAGTTGCAGGCGGCGCTGGCCGATGCGCGCACGCAAACCGTGTCGACGCTGATTGATATCAAGGTCCTGCCGAAAACCATGATCCACAAATACCTGTCGTGGTGGCGCGTCGGTGTGGCGCAGGTGTCCACCAGCGCGCGCACCGATGCGGTGGCCAAACAACTCAATGAACGCCTGGCCAAGGCCCGGCAGTACTAATAACAAGAGGAGTGTTTTCATGTCTTTGAAGTTGGGTGTTATCGGTACTGGCGCCATCGGCCAGGATCACATTCGTCGCTGCAGCCAGACCTTGCTCAACAGCCAGGTGGTGGCCGTGACCGACATCAACCTTGAGCAGGCGGCCAAGGTCGTCGCTGACCTGAAACTCACCGCCGAGGTGTACCCGGACGGCCACGCGCTGATCAATTCGCCGCAGGTCGAGGCGATCCTGGTGACCTCATGGGGCCCGAGCCACGAAGAATTTGTGTTGGCGGCGATTGCGGCCGGCAAACCCGTGTTCTGCGAGAAGCCGCTGGCGGTGACTGCCGAAGGCTGCCGCAAGATCATCGAGGCCGAAGTGGCCCACGGCAAGCGCCTGGTGCAGGTGGGTTTCATGCGTCCGTATGACCAAGGCTATCGCGCCTTGAAAGCCGTGATCGACAGCGGCCAGATCGGCGAGCCGCTGATGCTGCACTGTGCCCACCGCAACCCGAGGGTGGGTGAGAACTACAAGACCGACATGGCGATCACCGACACCCTGATCCACGAGCTGGATGTGTTGCGCTGGTTGCTGGCCGATGACTACGTGTCGGTGCAGGTGGTGTTCCCGCGTAAATCGAGCAAGGCGCTGGCGCACTTGCGTGACCCGCAGATCGTGCTGCTGGAAACCGCCAAGGGCACGCGCATCGATGTGGAAGTGTTTGTGAACTGCCAGTACGGCTACGACATCCAGTGCGAAGTGGTGGGGGAGACTGGCATTGCGAAATTGCCGGAGCCGTCCCAGGTGCAGATGCGCAGCGGGGCCAAGCTGTCGAACGCGATCCTTATGGATTGGAAAGACCGGTTCATCGCGGCGTATGACGTTGAGCTGCAGGCGTTTATCGACGGTGTGAGGGCAGGGCAAGTGGGGGGGCCGTCGGCGTGGGATGGTTTTGCCGCGGCGGTGGCGGCGGATGCGTGCATTGAGGCGCAGAACAGTGGGCAGATTGTGAAAGTGGGCCTGCCACCGCGTCCGCATTTCTACGGCTAACCACAATCCTCACTGATGTAACGCAGTCAGTGTGGGAGCGGGCTTGCTCGCGAATGCGGCCTTTCAGTCAACATTTGCATCGACTGACCCACCGCATTCGCGAGCAAGCCCGCTCCCACATTTGACCGAGTTCCTACCTCAAATTCGGGAGATCTCAAGCATGCGCATCGCATTAGACCCCTACATGTACCGCCACCTGCCCCTCGGCCAAATGGTCGACAAGGCCGCCGAGCTCGGCTACCAGCACATCGAACTCTCGCCCCGGGAAGACTTCCTGCCGTTCTACAAGGCCCCCCGGGTCGACCGCGCGCGCATCAAGGAATTTCGCAAGGCCCTGAGCGACGCCGGCGTGCAACTCTCATCCCTGCTGCCCATGTACCACTGGGCCGCCGCCGACGAAGGCCTGCGGGTTGCCGCCGTGCGCAACTGGAAGCGCGCGATCCAGATCGCCGTGGAAATGGACTGCGAGCTGGTCAACACCGAATTCACCGGCCAGTCCGACAACCCGTTGGTGTGCGAAAACCAGTTCATGCGCTCCATGGACGAGCTGATGCCGGAGTTCGAGCGCGAAGGCATCAAGCTGGATATCCAGGCGCATCCGTACGACTTCTGCGAGCGCAACAACGAGTCGGTGGACATCATTCGCGGCCTCGATCGCGACTGGATCAACTACCTCTACGCCGCGCCGCACACCTTCTTCTATGACGACGGCAAGGGCGATATTGCCTCGATGCTCAAGTACGCAGGCTCCAAGCTCAGCCACTTGATCATTGCCGACACTTACAACCACCGCGCTTCGTCCAACCTGCGCTACATCGTCAACCCGCCGGGCGTCACCGCCACCGTGCACCAGCACCTGGACATCGGCCAGGGCGAGGTGAACTGGGAGGCGTTTTTCGGCACTCTGCGGGAAATCAAGTTCGACGGCATTGCCACGGTGTCGGTGTTTGCCTGGGAAGACCGGCCGGATGAGTCCAACCGGATGATGCTGGAGCGGGTGACCCGCGAGTTGTGCTGTTAGACCGTTGTGGCTTGCCCTGTGGCGAGGGAGCTTGCTGCCCCGAAAAGCTTGCGACTGCTACGCAGTCGAGCGGGAGCAAGCTCCCTCGCCACAATTAACCAAGGAGTATTTGTATGCGAATCGGACTGGTTGGATACGGCAAAGGCGGCCGTGTATTTCATGCACCCCTGATAGCCAGCCTGCCGGGGGCGACCTTTGTCGGCGTGGTGACACGGTCACCCGAACGTCGCCAGCAACTGGCGACGGATCACCCCGGAGTGAAGGCCTTCGACAGTATCGGGCAGATCACCGAGGCCGGTGTCGACGTGCTGGTGATCTCCACCACCCTCAAGGGCCGTCCGGCCCTGGTGCTGGAGGCCATCGAACACGGTGTGGCGGTGGTCAGCGACAAACCCTTTGCCAGCAATGCCGAACAGGCCCAGGCCTTGATCACCGCCGCCGAGCGCCAGGGCGTGCTGCTCAGCGTCTACCAGAACCGGCGCTGGGATTCGGACTTCCTCACCGTGCGCAAGCTGATCGACGCCGGAGCCCTGGGCACCGTCACCCGCTTTGAATCCCGGGTGGAGCGCTACAACCCGGGCTCGGTGGGCAATGCCAGCGGCGGCGGCTTCCTGCGGGACCTGGGCAGCCACCTGGTGGACCAGGCCATGCAACTGTTCGGCCCGGTGGACCGGGTGTTCGCGCAGTTGCACTACACCGCCGATGAGCAGAGCGTGGACCACGGCTTCTTTGTATCGCTGACCCACGCCAATGGGGTGATTTCACACCTGTGGGGCAGCGCCCTGCAAAACAGCCAGGCCCCGCGGTTTCGGGTGAATGGCACGGCCGGTTGCTACACCATCGAAGGGCTGGACGGCCAGGAAGAGGCGCTGCTGGCCGGCAAGACCCCTAAAACCGAAGGCGAGCACTGGGGCGCTGAAGAACATCGACGCTGGGGCTGGTTCGAGCAGGGGCCGGATCGTGAGCGGGTGCCGTCGGAAAAGGGCCGTTGGAATCAGTTCTACAGTCAGCTGCAAAGCGCGGTGGAAGGCCACGGCGAGTTGCCGGTGAACGTCCTGGATGTGCTGGCAACCACCCGCGTACTGGACGCCGCGCGCCTGAGTTCAGAGCGCCAGCAGGTAGTGGAAATGGCGGCTATGGAGCCTCATGGATGAAAAATAGAATAAAATTCTAAAACAGGTTGATATGGAAATTATTTTCCAATAAAGTCATTCCAGGTTGCATAAAGTACGTTCGGACTCGATTCGGGCGACTCGACAAAAACAAGATCAAAACAACCAGGTACCGTCAGATGAAAATCTTCAACGCTGTACTGCGAGTTTTACGTCCTGCCCTCCAGCCACGCGGTCTGCCCCGCGCCCGGCCGTTTTACTTTTCCCTCCTGAATGTCCTGTGCGTCGAAAGCAAGGGTTCCCTGGTGTGCTGCATTCCGGGGGCGCCGATCGTTCGACTGCCGACCGCTTCGCTCTGAAAAACGCAACGTCCACAAAACCAACAAGAAATTGGAGACAGACCGTTCATGAAGACCCCGATCCGTTTTACCGCGCTGGCCCTGTCCATGATGCTCGCCACTGGTTTCGCCACGGCGGCCGATATCAAGGTGGGCGTGAGCATGTCGGCGTTCGATGACACCTTCCTGACTTACCTGCGCGAGGACATGGACAAGCAAGCCAAGTCCTACCCCAAGGGTGACGGCGTGCAGCTGCAGTTCGAAGACGCCCGCGCCGATGTGGTCAAGCAACTGAGCCAGGTCGAGAACTTTATCAGCCAGAAAGTCGACGCCATCATCGTCAACCCGGTCGACACGGCGTCTACCGCCAATATCAGTAAAGCGGCCCTCGCGGCGGGCATTCCGCTGGTGTACGTCAACCGTCGTCCCGACCAGACGGATCTGCCCAAAGGCATCGTGGCCGTGACCTCCAATGACGTCGAGGCGGGTCGCCTGCAAATGCAGTACATCGCCGAAAAGCTCGGCGGCAAGGGCAAGATCGTAATCCTGCTGGGTGACCTGGCGAACAACTCCACCACCAACCGCACCAAGGGGGTGAAGGAAGTCCTGGCCAAATACCCAGGCATCACCATCGAGCAGGAACAGACCGGCATCTGGCTGCGTGACAAGGGCATGACCCTGGTCAACGACTGGCTGACCCAAGGCCGTGAATTCAACGCGGTGCTGGCCAACAACGACGAGATGGCCATCGGTGCGTCCATGGCGTTGAAGTCGGCGGGCACCAAGCCGGGCACCGTGTTGATCGCCGGGGTGGATGGCACACCGGACGGTTTGAACGCGATTACCAAGGGCGACATGGCCGCGTCGGCGTTCCAGGACGCCAATGGCCAGGCCGTGGGTTCGGTGGAAGCGGCGCGCAAGATGGCCAGGCACGAGCCGGTCGAGCAGAACGTGGTGATCCCGTTCAAGCTGATCACCCCGGACAACGTCAAAGACTTCAAGTAGCCCTTAATAACAACAATAAACCGGCAGGGCAGCCACGGCGGCCCTGCTGACGGAGTACCCGATATGTTTGCTCAAGCGACTGCTTCCCAGCCTCCCGGTATCCAGCCCTTGGTACTGGAAGAACCCTATCTGCTGGAGATCTCCAACATCAGCAAAGGCTTTCCCGGCGTCGTGGCCCTGGCCGATGTGCAGCTGCGGGTGCGCCCCGGCTCGGTGCTGGCGCTGATGGGCGAGAACGGCGCGGGCAAGTCGACACTGATGAAGATCATCGCCGGCATCTATCAGCCCGACGCCGGTGAAATCCGCTTGCGTGGCAAGCCGATCAAATTCGAAACACCGCTGGCAGCGCAGAAGGCCGGGATCGCGATGATCCACCAGGAACTCAACCTGATGCCGCACATGAGCATCGCCGAGAACATCTGGATCGGTCGCGAACAGCTCAACGGCCTGCACATGGTCAACCACCGGGAAATGCACCGCTGCACCGCGCAATTGCTGGAGCGGCTGCGGATCAATCTCGACCCGGAGGAACACGTCGGTAACCTGAGCATTGCCGAGCGGCAGATGGTCGAGATTGCCAAGGCGGTGTCCTATGACTCCGACATCCTGATCATGGATGAACCGACCTCCGCCATTACCGACAAGGAAGTGGCCCACCTGTTTTCGATCATTGCCGACCTCAAGTCCCAGGGCAAAGGCATCATCTACATCACCCATAAAATGAACGAAGTATTCGCCATCGCCGATGAAGTAGCGGTGTTCCGCGATGGCGCCTATATCGGCCTGCAACGGGCCGACAGCATGGACAGCGACAGCCTGATCTCGATGATGGTGGGGCGTGAGCTGAGCCAGCTGTTCCCGGTGCGCGACAAGCCCATCGGCAATCTGCTGCTGTCGGTGCGCGACCTGCGCCTGGATGGGGTATTCCAGGGCGTGTCGTTCGACCTGCATGCCGGGGAAATTCTCGGTATCGCCGGGCTGATGGGCTCCGGGCGGACCAATGTGGCCGAAACCATTTTCGGCATCACCCCAAGCTCCGGCGGCGAGATCCAGTTGGACGGCAAGACCGTGCGCATCACCGACCCGCACATGGCCATCGAGAAGGGCTTCGCGCTGCTGACCGAAGACCGCAAGCTCAGCGGCCTGTTCCCCTGCCTGTCGGTGCTGGAAAACATGGAGATGGCTGTGCTGCCGCATTACTCCGGCAATGGCTTTATCCAGCAAAAAGCCCTGCGTGCCCTGTGTGAAGACATGTGCACCAAGCTGCGGGTGAAAACCCCGTCGCTGGAGCAATGCATCGACACCTTGTCCGGTGGCAACCAGCAAAAAGCCCTGTTGGCCCGCTGGCTGATGACCAACCCACGGCTGCTGATCCTCGACGAACCCACTCGCGGTATCGACGTGGGCGCCAAGGCCGAGATCTACCGGCTGATTTCCTACCTGGCCAGCGAAGGCATGGCGGTGATCATGATTTCCTCGGAGCTGCCCGAGGTGCTGGGCATGAGCGACCGGGTGATGGTGATGCACGAAGGCGACCTGATGGGCACCCTGGACCGCGCGGATGCGACCCAGGAAAAAGTCATGCAACTGGCTTCCGGTATGACGGCGGTCCACTAACGAACAGACGGCGCCGGCCCGTTGTGGCCGGCGCAACGCGATAAAAAAGGTGAGTGGTTATGAACGCGATACTGGAAAGCAAACCCGAGGAAAAGAAGCCCGCTGCGGCGCCGGTCAAGCACCGTCGACGCATGCCCACCGAGCTGAGCATCCTGCTGGTGCTGATTGGCATCGGCCTGGTGTTTGAGTTGTTCGGCTGGATCGTGCGCGACCAGAGCTTCCTGATGAACTCCCAGCGCCTTGTATTGATGATCCTGCAAGTTTCGATCATCGGCCTGCTGGCGATTGGCGTGACCCAGGTGATCATCACCACCGGTATCGATTTGTCCTCGGGCTCGGTGCTGGCGTTGTCGGCGATGATCGCCGCCAGTCTGGCGCAGACTTCCGACTTTTCCCGTGCGGTGTTTCCGTCATTGACTGACCTGCCGGTGTGGATACCGGTGGCGATGGGCCTGGGCGTGGGGCTGCTGGCGGGGGCGATCAACGGCAGTATCATTGCGGTCACCGGGATTCCACCGTTTATTGCGACCCTCGGCATGATGGTCTCGGCCCGTGGCCTGGCGCGTTACTACACCGAAGGCCAGCCGGTGAGCATGCTCTCGGACTCCTACACGGCCATCGGCCACGGCGCGATGCCGGTGGTGATCTTCCTGGTGGTGGCGGTGATCTTCCATATCGCCCTGCGCTACACCAAGTACGGCAAGTACACCTACGCCATCGGCGGCAACATGCAGGCGGCGCGCACCTCGGGCATCAACGTCAAGCGCCACCTGATCATCGTCTACAGCATCGCCGGCCTGCTGGCAGGCCTGGCCGGTGTAGTGGCGTCGGCACGGGCGGCCACCGGGCAGGCGGGCATGGGCATGTCTTATGAGCTGGACGCGATTGCCGCCGCGGTGATCGGCGGCACCAGCCTGGCGGGCGGGGTAGGGCGCATCACCGGCACCGTGATCGGCGCGTTGATCCTCGGGGTGATGGCCAGCGGGTTTACCTTCGTCGGCGTGGATGCCTACATCCAGGACATCATCAAGGGCCTGATCATCGTGGTGGCGGTGGTGATCGACCAGTATCGCAACAAGCGCAAACTCAAGCGCTGACACGGTCCTCAAG
>NZ_JACAPH010000035.1:155472-166558 GCF_013385805.1 Pseudomonas sp. C6002
CAAGCCCGCTCCCACATTTAACCGTTTGTCTTCTATATAGCTCCACAACACTGAATTTCTTGCTATAAACGCACTCCGATGACCATTCGCCGAGCCCGTCCTGGTGCCTTTGCGGGTTATCTTGGAAAAAATGCCTGTCATTTCAGTTGCTGAGCCCTCAAGTCGGCCTTAGACTGCCGCCCCTCGTAAATTGAGTGCCGGGTGGCGCTTGAAATGGACGGCGCCTTTCCGAGACCTGCAGAGGTCGGCCGGAACGCTCCCTTATTCGCCTTAATGCACGTATTTTTTATAGAGAAATCAATGACAAAGGAAAAGTTGCTGGCCATGCCGGCGGATGACTACATGAATGCCGAGCAGCACGCTTTTTTCGAGAAGTTGTTGCAGGACATGAAAGTGGAACACCACGAGCGCATCGAGCAGAACCGCATCGCCATTGAAAGCCTGGACACCCCGGCAGACCCGGCCGACGCTGCTTCTGTCGAAGAAGAGCGCACCTGGCTGGTGAACGCCATCGACCGCGACCAGCGCATGCTGCCGCAACTTGAGCAGGCCCTGGGCCGTATCAAGGAAGACTCCTTCGGCTGGTGCGATGACAGCGGCGAGCCTATCGGCCTCAAGCGCCTGCTGATCAGCCCGACCACCAAGTACTGCATCGAAGCGCAAGAGCGCCACGAGCAAATCGACAAGCACCAGCGTCAAGCCTGATGCGGTGAACTGCTGGAGCCGGGTTACCCGGTTCCCAGCAGAAAACAGCCGTTTCCCCCCGTTTATTGATCTGCTGCAAGCCCCCCACTAAAGGCCCATGGATAATGGCCACATAGTGGCGTCTAATGCAGTCACAATAACGACAAGCAGCGGGGTAACGAACATGGCTGGAGACGGATCTCTCATGGGCGCAGCAGTGTCACCACCCGTGGTGGCGCGACAGTTGCCCGGCTGGTTGACGCCGCTCCTGCAAAGTACCGCCCTGGTGCTGTTGCTGTTGGGCCTGGCGTTCGCCCAACTCTCGATTTACCTGTGCCTGCCGGTGGCCCTGCTGCTGATCTGGCTGCCCCGCCTGAAACATCGCACCCACAATGCCGCACCGGCCGAAGCCACCGATGCAATCGGCGAGCTGACCCGCGACCTGTCCTACACCACCAGCCATAACGCGCTGTCTGCTGCCGGCGTGGCCTATGCGGTCAAGCAACTGGCGGCCAGGCTGCAATCTCAATTGGGCGCGGCGAAGCAGATCGTCAGCAGTGCCGAAGTGATGATCGGCACCGAGCAGGTCACCTCGCAACTGAGCCGCCAGGCCCTCGGCGCGGCCAGCCAGGCCCATCAGCGCAGTACCGAAGGGCGTGAGGTGCTGGCGCAGTCCATCACCCGCATGCACCAGCTCAGCCAGCGCGCCAACGACAGCCGCCAATTGATCGAGGCCTTGAGCCAGCGCAGCGAAGAAATCCAGCGCGTCACCCTGGTGATCCAGTCGATCGCCAGCCAGACCAACCTGCTGGCCTTGAACGCGGCGATTGAAGCCGCGCGGGCCGGTGAGCATGGTCGCGGGTTTGCGGTGGTCGCCGACGAGGTGCGTGGCCTGGCAGGGCGAACCGCCACGGCGACCGATGAAGTCGGGGTGATGGTGGCGGATATCCAGCAGCGTACCGGCCAGGTGGTGGAGCAGATCCGGCAATTGTCGGCGGATTTGCAATCCGGTGTAGAGCAGGTGGAGCACGCCGGCGAGCAACTGGACAGCATCGCCAGCCTGGCGGCGGATGTCGAAGGCCAGGTCAATGAAATCGCCCAGGGCACCGACACCAACCGCGCCCAACTCGACAGCCTGTTCCATGCGGTGGAGCAGATGCGCAGCGATTTGACCGTCAGCGACCAGCAGACCCAACAGTTGGCTGCCGCCGCCGTACAAATGGAAGGCCAGGCCGAAACCATCAGTGAACGCCTCGCCGAGGTCGGCCTGGATGACTACCACCAGCGCATCTATGACCTGGCACGCGAAGGCGCGAGCCGCATTGCCGCGCAGTTTGAAGCCGACGTCCTGCAAAACCGCATCAGCCTCGATGACCTGTTCGACCGCAGCTACACCGCCATTCCCAACACGCGGCCAAGCAAGTACCACACGCGTTTTGACGGCTACACCGACCAGGTGCTGCCGGCCATCCAGGAGGCCCTGCTGCCCCGGCATGAGGGCCTGGTATTCGCCATCGCCTGCACGCCACAGGGTTATGTGCCAACCCACAACAAGGTGTTCTCCCAAGCGCTGACCGGCGATGCCCAAGTGGACGCGGTACAAAATCGTACCAAGCGCAAGTTTGAAGACCGCACGGGAATCCGCTGCGGCAGCCACCAGCAGGCGGTGTTGTTGCAGACCTACACTCGCGATACCGGGGAGTTGATGCACGATCTGTCGGTGCCGATCACGGTCAATGGCCGGCATTGGGGTGGCTTGCGCCTGGGCTACAGGCCTGAGGGCCGCTGACCCACGAGGGCGATTGTTGCAGGTAATGCAAGGGAGCTATTCCGGGGATAGCTTTTTCCAACTGGAAGAAAACCGTAGCATGGCGAACATTGTTAGCCAGCTAACTAATTTTCCGGAGGCGCTCCATGCAAACCAAAGTCGATGTGGCTGTGATGATTGGCAGTGGCGTACCGCCCACCCTGCGTGCGCTGGGGCAAAAGGCCTGTTGGGTAGTGTTGCTCAATGGCGAGCAGCGCGGCACGGCGTTCGCCAGTCGCGATGAGGCTGAAGAGTGCAGGGCTGCCTGGGAGGCGCTGTTGCACCTGGAGCAGTCAGACAGCCTGCATTGAAGGCTCAGGGTTGCTGGTGCAGGCGCTGGTTCAGTTCGTCGACCGCGATCGCCCAGACTGCGTCTTCACGCAGTTCATCCTTAAGGAATTGGGCTTGTTGCGGTGACCAGAAATCCGCGTCAATCAGCTTTACGTCATTGGGCAGGGTGTGTTTGCCGATAAAATCGTCAATCCCTTCGGGTGACGAATCTTCTCCAAGTTGTTCAAACAGGTCTTCGAGGGTGTAGGTCTGCGCTTCCATATCGTTCTCCATGCGGGCTGATCATCGTATGCATGGGAGGGTTGTTGCGGGACAGAGTTCGATCGGATTGTCGCGCCGGGTAATCAGGAGGTCAGCGCGCCGGAATCAACGGCGGCCTTAAGGGCTTTTGCGGCTTCCTTGGCAGCCGTGTTGGCAGCGTCTACGGTTTTGAACCAGCGGTCCTTTTCTACCTGGTGAGTCGTCACGGTGGTCGGGGGAGCCTTGGCCCGCATCACAATCACGGCCTGGAACTCACCGTCTACTTCCCTGGCTTCGCCATGGATGAAAAATTCGCCAATATCAAATTCCGTCACGTATAGCCTTCCCTTGGAGGTAATTGCGCTGATGAAACCTGAACCGCAAGGGCACAAATCTCAATGGACGGACCAGTATGGCAGTTGTTACGCGCTGGCGGCGCAGTAAAGTCAACCAGATGACGAAACGCCAGCCGCGCCTCAGCCGTGTGGCGCTTGCAGGATGGCTTCCAGCTGTCGGGCCAGTTCGCAGGCCTGGCTATGGCCGCTGCGAAAACCTTTGATCCGCCCACTGGGCACTTCAAGGATATGGAAAAAGTTTCTTCCGGCGGGGACTACCCGATAGAGCGCCGAATGCAGGCAACTGTCGTGGGTGTATAGGGAGTAGAATTGCCCGTCATCGATAAAAGATGAACCTGTGTTCGAAGGTGTGGCAATCGGTTGAGGTCGTTGCATAATCAGCTCCTGTCGATCGACATTGCGTACCCGCTTGCAGTATTTCGAGTGGTTTTGACCCGTGTTGCTGTTTTAGTATTGTCGTCAGTGTCCGGCGTCCGGTTCCATCCAAAGCATTAGTTTCTGTGTTGGATGTCGGAAACTGCATTTTTTAAAGGGTTATTGTCTGAAGTGGGTCGGCCAGTATTCTCTGGTCGTTAAACCTGTGATTTCCTGCAACGCCTGGCGACCTGCGTAAGGTGCGTCGGGCACGCCTGTACTAGTCTCATGGCCTGGCAGCGTGATCTTCTTCAGTTTTTATCAGTGGATTTGTTGTGTGATCGTGCCGTTTCCGGCCGTTTTTTTGTGCTGCCCGCTTGGGCGGACAGCACCCTTTTGATGTGGGGGCGTTTCCTTGGCAGTCAGTAATCTGGATATGCACGCGTTATTCGTGCTGGGTGATTTGCGCGCAAAGTTGGTCAAGCAGTTTCAATCCCGTTTCGTCTACGTCACTGAGCAGACACCTGAAGGTATCTACATCGCCGAGATCGATACCGAAGCGGCATTGGTGGTGGACGACAAGCCGCGCCTGGAACTCAAGGTCGGTGATCATTTCCGGGCCGCTGTATTGCCCAGCCGCGAAGGCGGCAAGTTCGAACTGAAGTTTCGCGATATCAAGTTGACGGTGTATGGCCTAGGCGATTACGCCTTTGTGTCCTCGGCCGAAGGCCAGGGCATCGTGTTCAAGGAAGGCCACAGCGTGATGCTGGTGTTTGCCGCCAATGAGCAATTGGTAGAAGGCCTGACCAAGACCCTGAAGGCCGTCACCGGCAAGGCCGCCAAATGGCGCAAGGGTGAACTCGTGACCTTCAAGGCCAGCGAGTAATGAGCCAGGGTAGGGCGCAGTTCCACGAGCAGCACCTGCTCGATGCCCAAGCCACGGCGGCTCAATTGTTTGCCCGCAAGGCCGAGTTGCAGGGCGCCTGGTTGAGCTGGGTCGCCGGCCAACTGTATGAACTCAAGCCCGCCGAATTCGCCAGCATGGTGCGCCGCGAGTTGCAGCGGCTGAACAATCCTGCGTAAAAACCGGCAGCCTGCCATGTTCCTCGGAACCTCTACTACAGTTGAGTTGACTTAAGTATTCAGAGGCTTCGCGGTGTTACAGCAAAGCCATTCGCGATTGCTGTAAGGCATGAGGTGCAAAGCATGAAAGGAATTCGAGCACTGTTGGCAGCCTCACTGACGACCCTGAGTCTGTCGGTGGCGTCGCTGCCGGTATCAGCGGCCCAGGCGCCGATTCATTTTGCCGACCTGAACTGGGAAAGCGGCAGCCTGATCACCGAGGTGCTGCGGGTGATTGTCGAAAAGGGCTATGACTTGCCCACCGACACCTTGCCCGGCACCACCATCACCCTGGAAACCGCCCTGGCGAAAAACGACATCCAGGTGATCGGCGAAGAGTGGGCCGGCCGCAGCCCGGTGTGGGTCAAGGCCGAGGCCGAAGGCAAAGTGGTGGGCCTTGGGGATATCGTCAAGGGCGCCACTGAAGGCTGGTGGGTGCCGGAGTACGTGGTCAAGGGCGACCCGGCCAAAGGCATCAAGCCCCTCGCGCCGGACCTGCGCAGCGTGAAGGATCTGGCGCGCTACAAGGACGTGTTCAAGGACCCGGAAGCACCGAGCAAGGGCCGTTTCCTCAACAGCCCGATTGGCTGGACCTCGGAAGTGGTCAACAAGCAAAAGCTCAAGGCCTATGGGCTTGACGACAGCTATGTGAATTTCCGCAGTGGTTCGGGTGCTGCGCTGGATGCCGAGATTGCTTCCTCGATCCGTCGGGGCAAGCCGGTGCTGTTCTATTACTGGTCGCCTACACCGTTGATGGGGCGCTACAAGCTGATCCAGCTGGAAGAGCCACCATTTGATGCCGAGGCGTGGAAAACGCTGACCGATGCAGACAATCCTGACCCGAAACCTACACGTTCCCTGGCCTCCAAGCTGAGCATCGGAGTGTCCACGCCGTTCCAGAAGGAGCATCCGCAGATCGCCGAGTTCTTTGCCAAGGTCGACTTTCCGATCGAGCCGCTGAACAAGGCGCTGGCCGAAATGAGCGAGAAGCACAGCCAGCCGCGAGAGGTCGCCCAGGCATTTCTCAAGGATCATCCGGAAGTCTGGAAGGCGTGGCTGACTGAGGATGTGGCGCAGAAGGTCGAAGCCAGCCTGAAGTAACACCGATATAACAGCCCGATTGCGATCAAAAATGTGGGAGCGGGCTTGCTCGCGAAAGCGGTTTTTCAGCCAACATTTGTATTGACTGACTCACCGCTTTCGCGAGCAAGCCCGCTCCCACACTGACCTCATTCTTGCCTTGAAACTTGCTGCGCTTTAGAACTTCGTCTGCACCGCCAGCTCAAACGTCCTCGGCGACCCCAGATAATACGCCGGCGACACATGGGCAAACTCGGCATACACCTCATTGGTCAGGTTACGCACCCGGCCCGTCACGGAGGTGTGTTGATCCACCTTGTAAGTCAAAAACGTCCCGAGCAACGTATAGGCCGGCACCGTCAGCGTGTTGGCGTTATCGGCGTACACCGACGCCACATACCGCGCATCCACACCTCCTTGCCAATCCTCCGCAAAGTCATAGGTCAGCCACAGATTACCCACCTGCCTGGGCACATTGGTCGGCGTATTGCCCTTGCGCGACACCACGGCACCGCTGGCGGTTTTCTCGTTGAAGTCCTCGTATTCGGCATCGACCCAGGCGTAGTTGCCCTCCAGCAATAGCTTGGGCGTGACCCGCAACGAACTGGCCAGCTCGATACCCTTGGACGTCTGCGCGCCCACCGGAATGCTATTGGTCGGGTCCAGCGGGTCGGTGACGGCGAAGTCCTTGCGCTCGATCCGGTAGGCGGCCACCGTGGCGGAGCCGCGACCGTCCATGTAATCGAACTTGCTGCCCACTTCCCATTGCTTGCCGGTGGACACATCGAACACCTGGGTGGTGCTGCTCGGCTGTTCGGCAGCGGTGCTGTATTGCACGTAGACATTGGCTTGCGGGATGAACTGATACGTCAGGCCAATCCGCCCGGTCACCGGCTCCCAACTGCGTTTGACATGCCGCGGATTGCTGGCGGTGATATCCCGGTGGTTGGTGACTTCCAGGTCAATCGCGTCGTAGCGCAGGCCGGTGAGCAACGACAGCTTGTCGGTCAGGCCCAGGCGGTTCTCGAGGAACAATGCCTTGGTGGTGACGGCGTTGGTCTTGTCCGGATCGAAACCGGGCTTGGTGCCCGGGATGTCATAGAAATGCCCGGGATCATAGTTGTTCGGGTCCACCGTACTGTTGCCTGCCACATTCAACGGATTGTTGGTGGTGCTGTTGACCCTGTACTCGAAGCCGCCCGACCACGTGGTGCTCAAGCCGAAGAACGTGTCGTCATGGCGCAGCTCGAACTGGTTGCCGTTCTGCTCACCCTGGTGCCGTACCTGATAGGCCGTCGAGCGATTCACTGCGCTGTTATCAGCGTTGTACTGGTAGGTTTCCAGGTTGCGATAGTCGCGCTGGCTGTCGAGGTGATAGAGGGTATTTTTCAGCGTGGTGCTGTCATTGATCCGGTAGTCGATGATCGAGCGCACCCAGATCGTGCGTTGCTCATAACGACCGTCGGCCACGTTGTAGTTGTTGAAGCGGTTGTGTTTGTCGATCTTCAACTCGCCCGACTTCGGGTTGAGCACCGGTGTGCCCCAGTAGGGGCTGTCCTCGTGTTCGTCCTGATATTCCAGGGCCAGGGTGTGGGACAGGTTCGGGGTGAAATCACTCAGCAGGGAAAACGCCACGCTCCAGGCATCGCGCTGTTGGCGATCGATATAGGTGTGGTTGGTGTTGCGGCTTACGTCCAGGCGCGCGTAATGCTGGACCTCGGCGCCCGGCTCGGTCAGGGCGTGGTTCAGGCCGAAGGCCATTCCGGCAGTGTCGTAGCTGCCATAGGTGAGCTGACCTTCGGCGGCCTGTTCCTCACGGGTGGCCAGCTTGGTCACGTAGTTCAGCGAACCACCGACGGAGCCGGCGCCGTTGATCAGCGAGGAGGGCCCGCCCACCAGTTCGACCCGGTCATAAATCCACGCATCCACGGGGCGAGCCAGGCCGCCGGACACCGCGACGCCATTGAACATCTGGGTAATCTGGCTGCTGGTAAACCCTCGATAGGAAATGAAACCGCCAAACCCCGGCGGCGCGCTGGCGTTGACCCCGGGCAGGGTATTGGCCGCGTCCTGGAAGGTCTTGGCGCCTCGGCGCTCGATGTCATTGCGGTTGGCAATGCTGATGGACGCCGGGGTTTCCCGCACGCTCAGCCCCAGGCGCGAGGCCATGCCACTGGACTGATCCAGGGCCAGGCCGGCATCACCGGTTTGCTCGCCATCAATGGTGGTCGGTGCCAGCTCAATCGCCCAGGTGCTGACAGGCAGGCAGCCGAACAGGCCCGCCAAAAGGGGTAAATGTTTCATGGTTGAATCCTGAAAAACTTGGCTTGAAAACAACCCAGTGCTGTCCGCACTCCCGGGGGAGGCAGCCGCGTGGGCCAATCAGAAAAGCGCAGGTATCAGGCGAAGGCGGGCGGGGCGCGCGGATTAGCCGCAGGCCAGGTGAAGCGGGCAGGGATGTCGGCACTGGCAACGATGGCGGGCGGTGGCGCATGGGGTTGCGGAAGCACCGCCACGTTGAGGCTGGAGTTGAGCGCCGGGCCCATGCCGCCGGTGGAGCACAGCGGGCAACCGAAGGCTTTCGAGAGCGTGGGCAGGGATTCATCGGTGGACTTGTAAGGCGCCGGCGCCTGGGTGCGCGGGTCCACCGTACAGAACTGGCCGCCGATGCCGTTGAGCTGCATCCCGACCATTTGCCCGTGGCCGATGCTGCAGGCGAACACATTGAACAGGACGCAGCAGTAGAGCATCCAGGCAATGAGCGAGCGGTCGGTACGGGCGAGTTTCATGGGGCGGCACTTTACCATCAGCCGCCGACGAATTGCCTGCAAAAAATCTCAAGAAGGCTATCCTCTCTCGGACTTTTCCAAGGATATCCAGCCATGAGCTTTTTAGTCGCGCGATGGATCGTCGGGGTTTTTGGCTTTATCAGCCTGGTGCATTTGTACTGGGCGGCCGGCGGCAAATTGGGTGTGACGGCGGCTATTCCGCAGCTGCCGGGTGAATTCGCCAGCGGGCCGCGACCGGCGTTCAAGCCGTCGGCACTGGGAACGTTGCTGGTGGGTGTGGGGTTGGTGGCGATTGCGGTGTTGGTGTGTTTGCGGGCCGGGCTGTATTTCGAGCCGGTGTCCAACCATGCGTTGCAGTGGGGGATTAGTGCAGTAGCACTGGTGATGTTTGCCCGGGCGATTGGGGATTCAGAGCTGGTGGGTTTTTTCAAGAAGGTCGGCGGGTCGCGGTTTGCGCGGCTGGATACATTTTTTTACTCGCCGCTGTGTTTGGTGTTGGGGGCGGGGTTGTTGGTGGTGGCGTGGAGTTGAGGGGGAGTGTTTACCGCGAAAGAGTGAGTTTTACGCTGGGTAAACTCGAATGTTCGCCTGGCGACAGCTGGTCAGGGGGTGAGCAGGGTCAAGGATTCAGGAAGTATAGGTTGGACATGGAGTCAGTGATTTTTTGTGCTTTTCCTTGCGCTACATAATTATTGAATTCTAGTTTGAGAGTGTTCTGGTTGGTGTACTTTTTGTAACGGTGTGGTACTTCGCATGCGTAAATGTAAAGCCGCCACGGGTCGAAGCCGTCCACTCTTTCATTTGGGCCGTAGTCGAAATCAATACATACTCCGGAAAAATCGACTCTGCAGCCAATTCCGTGTAGTTCGTAGGAGATGTTGTCAGTGATCCTCCCGCGTTGCGGGATTTCTTTGCTGCGCCATAGCTGGAGTATGTTTTTTGTTCCGAATGTGCGCTCAAGTAAATCAGTCGCTCTTTTCACCTGATATAGATATTCGTGGATCAAATTCTCCAGGTTGTTCTTTTTCATCGTCTCGGCCTTTCTAACCTATCAAGTCCAACAGCATTCGAAGCGTTTATTACGTCATCTTTACTTTTGAGCGTTCCCTTATGGCTATTTAGGTTCTCTATCAATTTTATGGTGACTGGCGTATTTGTCCGTCTTGCCGCTGAGGCTCGGTGGTGCCCGTCGATAATATAGCGCTGCCCGTTCACCTCGACCACGTCGATAGGCTCATTTGTGTCGTAACCCTTGCTCCGCATGCTGAGGGAGATTTCGTCGACTCGCTTGGTTGATCTTTTCCCCTCGATACTATGCGTTCGATTCAAGCTTTCCGCATCAACTCCTCTAATAACTGGCGCCGAAGGTACACCTTCATCGGCTTTTACTTTTCTAGCAGGATCGTTATCAACGGCTTTCGGCTTACATCCATCGCCACCCGGGCAGGAGTTCAATCCAAGCGGGTCAACCCATCCCGTCGGGTTGGGCACATATTGGTAGCCGTTCAGCCCACCCGGCAGCTTCACGGGGTCGGGCGTCAGATAACGACCAATATCCGGATTATAGTAGCGATGTCGGTTGTAGTGCAGCCCGCTTTCCGGGTCGAAGTATTGGCCCTGGAAGCGCAGCGGGTTGGTGAGGGTGTTGACGTCCAGCTTCGCGATTTGGCCGTAGGCGCGGTAGTGCGCGGACCAGACAATTTCGCCGTCGGGTGCGGTGAGTTCTTGTGGGGTGCCGAGGTGGTCGAGTTGGTAGTGGAAGGGCTTTACGTCTTCCGGGCCGTAGCCTTTCAGCAGTGCTAACGGGCGGAAGCTGTTGGGTTCGTAGATATAGCTTTGGTGGTGATCAGTGCTGTGTTCGGCGATTAATGTTTCGCCTTGCCAGAAGAACTCGGTGGTCTGACCGTTGAGGGTTTTGGCGATACGCCGTCCAAACGGGTCGTAGCGATATGCGGCCCCGGTACCGTCCGGCTGGGTGACGCTGATCAGTCGGTGCTGGCTGTCGTAGCGGTATTCAGTGACCAGTTGCTGAGCCCGACCCCGGCGTTCGCGCAGGAGGTTGCCGAAAGCGTCGTAGTCGTAGTGACGGTCGCCTTGCATCAGCAGGCGGTTGCCTTTGACGACGCTGGACCCTACGCGGTCTTGCATCAGCAGGTTGCCCGCCGGATCGTGGACGAAGCGTTCCTGCCGGTCGTGCGAGTGGTTGGCGCGGGTCAGGCGGTCGAGCGGGTCGTAGTGGTAGTCGTGCTGGCCTTTGCGGGTGTCGAGGATGCGGGTCAGGTTGCCGCGTTTGTCGTAGTCGTATTGGCGGCGCTGGTGGCGTTGTTCCTGTTGAGTGATGGCGTGGGCGTGCAGGCGGCCCT
>NZ_JACAPH010000036.1:0-106641 GCF_013385805.1 Pseudomonas sp. C6002
CCTGAGAGCCGACCTGAGTGTTGAATGCCAGATCAAAAGCCAGAGCTGCTCTTCTGTAGGAGCTGGCTTGCCGGCGATGCTGACAACTCGGTGCATCAGGTACACCCAGTTGATGCCATCGCAGCGATGCGGCGACCCGACAAGCCAGCTCCCACATTTGAACCGTGCCCGCTTTAGCTTTTGATCTTAGGCACACCGCGCCTAGGCGAGGTGCCGAGTGGTGGGGCAGGAGTGTTTTGCTTGCTTTTGACTGGGCCGGCATTCCGGCTGTTCAAAAGTGACCCGCTGTAAGAGCGGAATCCTAGGTGGTCGTTACCTAAATAACGGATATGTACCGCGACCCACCCCCCCGCAACTCCCTGGTGAAATAACGGCTCGGTACCTCACCCAACACACGCTTGAACACCGTGGCAAACGCACTCGGGCTGCTATACCCCAGATCCAGCGCCACCCTGGTCACCGGTTCCCCATTGCCCAGCCGCACAATCGCCGCCAGCAAACAGGCTTGCTGGCGCCATTGCAGGTAACTGATCCCCGTGGCCTGGCGGAACTGGCGGGTAAAAGTCCGGCGGCTCATACCCGCGCAGAGGGCCATGGCATCAATGCCGATTTCCAACGAAGGCCCGGCCAGGAACTCTTCGCAGGCCTTCGCCAATCGAGGCTCGGCCGGCAACGGCGCACACAGCGGCAGCACCGGCATCCGGGCGATCTCGTGCAGCAGCAAGCCCATCAAATAGCTGTCGCGGCCACCCATCGCGTAACGCGCAGGTACCTCGACGGCCTTCTCCAGCAACTGCCCAAGCAGCGGCGACACATCCAGCACCTGGCACTGTTGCGGCAACTCCAGCCGCCGCGCCGCCTGCGGGCGAATGTAGGTGTTGAGCATCGTCACCGGCCCGCGCATCAGCATGGCGTGGGACACATGCGGCGGCACCCAGATCGCGCGGCAGGGCGGCACCACCCAGTTACCGGTGGCGCTGTAGACGGTAATGACACCCTGGCTGGCATAGGCCAACTGGCCTCGCGGGTGCGCGTGGGCGGGGAACAGCTCGCCGTCGGCATAGTCGATGGCGGTCACGACCACGTCGCGCGGGGTGTTTTCGTAGGGATGAATATCGGACATGGCCTGATTCTAGCCTTTGTTGACCCACAATCGCAGGCGGGCCATCGCGGTTTACGAAAAAATCTGTCGGATGCACGGCCTCCTGTCGTGCCACCGAGTCAATGGACCCGTCACGATGAAGCAAAAACACCTGTTACTGGCCGTCCTGGTGACGGCTGTGTGGGGACTCAATTTCCCCATTACCAAACTCGGCCTGGCCGAGATCAACCCGCTGTTGCTGACGGCCCTGCGGTTCACCCTGGCGGCGTTGCCCTGGGTGTTTCTGGTGCGCCGGCCCCAGGTCGCGGTGAAGTGGCTGGCGGCCTATGGCTTGATATTCGGGGTGGCGATGTGGGCCTTGATCAACCTCGGGATCGCCATGGGCGTGCCGCCCGGCAGCGCGTCGTTGCTGATCCAGTTCAGCGCATTTTTCACCATGGGCTGGGGCGTGCTGCTGTTTCGTGAAAGCCTGTCCGTGCCGCAATTGATCAGCGTGGCGCTGGCGGCCATGGGCCTGGTGGGCATGCTGTTGAGTGTGCAGGGCGCGGCCACGCTGCTGGGGTTTGCCTTGGTGCTGTTCAGCGCGTTGGCCTGGAGCATCGGCAATATCATCATCAAGGTCTCCGGGGTGCGGGAGATCTTTGCCTTCGTAGTCTGGGCCAGCCTGTTTGCGCCGTTGCCGCTGGTGCTGTTGACGTGGCTGCTGGATGGCTCGCAAGCCTTTATCGCTTTGCCTGCTCAACTGAACGGCGTGGCGTTGTTCTCGCTGGCGTTCCAGGTGTATGGCGCGACGCACTTCTGTTACTGGGGCTGGAACCTGCTGTTGCGCGAGTACCCGGTTTCCCGGGTGGCGCCCCTGTCACTGCTGATCCCGGTGTTCGGCATCGTCAGCTCAATGCTGATCCTGGGTGAGCGCCCCGGGGTTTCGCAGTGGCAGGCCATGGGCTTGATCCTCTTGGCCCTGATCGTCGGCCTGAAGAAGGGGCGCCCGTTGTGGGTCAGGCAGGACGGTCACGCTTGAGCAGGCCATACAGCGCGCTGTCCGAGATCTCGTCGCCGACCACCCAGCGCTCGCGCAGCAAGCCTTCGCGGACGAAACCCAGGCGCTCAAGCAGCTTCGCGGAGCCCAGGTTGCGTGGGTCAATGTCGGCTTCAAGGCGGCGCAGCCCGGCGGTGTTGAACCCATGGTCGATCACGGCGCGGGCGGCTTCGCTCATGTAGCCCTTGCCCCAATGCTGGCGGCCCAGGGTAAAGCCGATTTCAGCGCGGCGGCATTGCTCGTCGACATTGAACAGGTCGCAACTGCCGATCACCTCGCCGGTGGTCAGCAACTCCACCATGCACACCAGGTCTTCACCGGCAATCGAGGCTTCCATCAGTTGGCCGAAGCGTTCAACGGCCTGCTCGGCGCGGGTCATGGTGGGAAAGGAAAAGTAGCGCATGGCCTCGGGGTCGGACCAAATGGCAAACAGCGCGCGCCAGTCATCCTGATGGGGAGGGCGCAGGCCCAGGCGTTCGGTGGTGAGGAGAAAGGGGGCGAAAAAGGGCAGGGTCATAAGGTGCTCGTCCGTGAAAGTCACGGGCGAATGCTGCCGGGATTGGGCGGGATGTACAAGGGTCAAGGAAAGAGGACGACGGGAAGCAATTGCTCCACTTAATAGGAAGCATTACTATTCACGCCCCGCCTCCCCAGTGCTTCCTTGATGACTCCTCAGCCGCCCCGCAGAACAGGCTTTTTCGAGCACTACGAAGAGTTGATCGGGACCTGGACGCGCCGCCTGAGAAACCGTCAGCAGGCCGAAGACCTGGCCCACGACACTTTTGTGCGGGTGCTTGAGTCCAGCGCCACCAAGGTTGAGCAACCTCGCGCCTATCTGCATCAAACGGCGCGCAATATCGCCGTTGACGCCTATCGCCGCGAGGACCGGCGGGAAGCGATGGCCCTGGAAGCCTTTGACCAGAGTTCGCCCCACAGTGGCGACCCGGAGCATTTCATGCACGCGATCCAGCTGGCGGATTCCATCGAGCGAGCCCTGGCCGAGCTGCCGCTCAATTGCCGCAAGATTTTCATCTGGCAGAAAATCGAGGGCCTGACCCAGCAGGAAATCGCCGAACGCCTGGGCCTGTCTAAAAACATGGTGGAAAAGTATATGATCCGCACCCTGCGGCATTTACGTGACCGCCTGGATGCGATGGCACCATGACCAATGCCCGCTTTGAAACAGGATCTTCCATGATGGATACCCGTGAGTGTGCCTGCGGCAGCGCGACGGCCCGCGACGAGGCGGCGCAATGGTTTGTGCGTGTGCAGGACAGCCCATTGAGCGCAGAAGAACGCGAGCGTTTTGATGCCTGGCGTGCAGAGCATGCCGAGCACCAGTACGAATTTGATGTGCTGCAAGGTTTGTGGAGTGCCACCGACCTGGTGCCCAAGGCGCGCTTGCAGGCGTTGTGCGATGCCCCGCAGCCGCGTGCGAAGCGCCGGCCCGTGCTGCGTTATGCAGTGGCTGCAAGTGTGCTGGCGGTGGCCCTGGGCCTGGGGTTGTTCAGTGGCCTGGATCATCCGGCGACGTATAACGCCGAGTTCCGCACCGCACTGGGGGAGCGCCGGCAGGTGGCGTTGCCCGACGGCTCACTGATGGACTTGAACAGCCGCAGCGTGGTGGCCGTGCACTATGTAAAAGGCCAGCGCGGCATCGAGCTCAAGCAGGGCGAGGCCATGTTCAGCGTCGAGCACGACACCAGCCGGCCCTTCGTGGTGGACGCCGGGGCAGGGCAGGTGACGGTTACCGGTACGCGTTTCGACGTGCGCCGCGATGACGACCAGACCCGCGTGGTGGTCGAGGCCGGTACGGTCAAAGTGCAAGGGCGCTCATCCGATGACATCGTGATGCTCACGGCCGGTCGGGGCACCCATGTGGATACCCGGGGCCAGGTGGCGGCTGCCTACGCCGTCAACCCTGAAGAGCTCACGGCCTGGCGCACCGGCAAGCTGGTGTTCAACAACGCCACTCTCGGCGAAGTGGCTCGGGAGGTCTCACGTTACCGCGAGCAACCTTTGCGGGTCAGCGCGCCCGCGGTGAGCAACCTGCGCTTGACCAGCGTGTTCAAATCCACCGACACCGACGCCTTGCTCAAGGCCTTGCCGCACATTCTTCCGGTGGCCTTGCGCACCTTGCCGGACGGTAGCCAGGAAATAATTTCGCGATAGATTCAGGTTTTTTTCGAGTTCTTCGTCTTCTTGTGCAACTGCAACTGGTTTGCATTAACAGCCGCACTCTCTTGCGATCACAGGACTACGTTCGACGTGAAAAAACTCGCCATGAAAAACAATAAATCATCCCGCTGGGCACCCCTCGCCCTGGCGCTGGCCGTCAGCGCCGCACTGCCGGCGGCCTATGCTGACGATGGCATTCATATCCAGGCCCAGTCCCTGGGTTCGGCCTTGAGCCAATTGGGTCAGCAGACGTCGCTGCAAGTGTTCTTCAGCCCCGACATGGTGGCCGGCAAACAAGCCCCGGCCGTCGACGGCAACCTGTCGCCCGAACAAGCGCTGCGCCAGTTGCTGCAGGGCAGCGGCCTGGATTACCAGATCGATGCGGGCTCCGTGACCCTGCGCCCGCTGGGCAAGGGCACCGGCGAAGCCGGTTCGCCGCTGGAGTTGGGTGCCACCGACATCAAGGTGGTTGGCGACTGGCTCGGCGACGCGAATGCCCAAGTGGTGCAGAACCACCCGGGGGCGCGCACCGTGGTGCGCCGTGAAGCCATGGTGGAGCAGGGCGCGATGAACGTCGGTGACGTGCTGCGGCGCATTCCCGGGGTGCAGGTGCAGGAGGCCAACGGCACCGGTGGCAGTGATATTTCCCTCAACGTCGGGGTACGCGGCCTGACCTCGCGTCTGTCGCCACGCTCCACGGTATTGATCGACGGCGTACCGGCAGCGTTTGCACCCTACGGCCAGCCGCAGTTGTCGATGGCGCCGATTTCCTCCGGCAACCTCGACAGCATCGACGTGGTGCGTGGCGCAGGCTCCGTACGTTATGGACCACAGAACGTCGGCGGCGTGATCAACTTCGTCACCCGGGCCATCCCGGAAAAATTCTCCGGCGAAGTCGGCACCACCCTGGAAACCGCGGCCCACGGCGGCTGGAAACACATTGAAAACGCCTTCATCGGCGGCACCGCCGACAACGGTATCGGTGCTGCGTTGCTGTATTCCGGGACCAAGGGCGATGGTTACCGCGACCGCAACAACTCCAACGACATCGACGACGTGATCTTCAAGACCCACTGGGCGCCGACCGATCAAGACGATTTCTCGCTGAATTTCCACTACTACGACGCCAGCGCCGACATGCCCGGCGGCCTGACCCAGAAGCAGTACGACGCCAACCCGTATCAATCGGTACGTGACTGGGACAACTTCAATGGCCGGCGCAAGGATATGTCCTTCAAGTACATCCGGCAGATCGACGACCGCACCCAGGCTGAAGTGCTGACCTACTATTCCGACAGTTTCCGCGGCAGCAACATCGCCAACCGCGACCTGAAGACCCTGGGTTCCTACCCGCGCACCTACTACACCTTCGGCATCGAGCCGCGTGTGTCCCATGTATTTGACCTGGGGCCGAGCACCCAGGAAGTCAGCGTCGGTTATCGCTACCTCAAGGAAGGCATGCACGAGCAGGCCACCAGCCTGGCGCTGGTCAACAACGTGCCGACGCCCGTGGGCCAGAGTGACGGCCACGTGTACCAGGACCGTACCGGTGGCACCGAGGCCAACTCGTTCTATATCGACAACAAGATTGATATCGGCAAATGGACCGTCACCCCGGGCATTCGCTTTGAGCAGATTCGCACCGAATGGCACGACCGTCCGGTGGTAGGCCTCAATGGCGCCACGGTTCAGGAGAAACGTCGCGAGATCCACAACAACGAACCGCTGCCGGCCTTGAGCGTGATGTACCACGTCTCCGATGCCTGGAAGCTGTTTGCCAACTACGAAACCTCCTTCGGCAGCCTGCAATACTTCCAGCTGGGCCAGGGCGGTAACGGCGACCAGACCGCGAACGGCCTGAACCCGGAAAAAGCCAAGACCTACGAAATCGGTACCCGCTACAACGACAGCGTCTGGGGCGGCGAAGTGACGTTGTTCTACATCGACTTCTCGGACGAGTTGCAATACGTCAGCAACGATGTGGGCTGGACCAACCTCGGCGCTACCAAGCACGAGGGCATCGAAGCGTCGGCCCATTACGACCTGTCGAACCTCGACCCGCGCCTGGACGGCCTGACCGCCAACGCCGGCTTTACCTACACCAGGGCCACCTCCGAAGGCGACGTTGCCTTCAAGGGCCGCGACTTGCCGCTGTACTCCCGTGAAGTGGCCACCCTGGGGCTGCGTTACGACATCAACCACTGGACCCACAACCTGGACGTCTATGCCCAGTCCGGCCAGCGTGCGCCGGGCACCGGTACCACCTACATCACCCAGCCGACTGCTGATGGCCAGTACGGGGATATTCCCGGCTACGTCTCGGTCAACGTGCGCAGCGGTTATGACTTCGGTGCGCAACTGTCGAACCTGAAGCTGGGCGTCGGGGTAAAAAACGTGTTCAACCAGGAACACTACACCCGCTCCAGCGACAACAACTCCGGGATCTACCTGGGTGAACCGCGCACGTTCTTCGTGCAGGCCAGCGTCGGCTTCTGATGCGTGCCTGATCCCAGGTATCGACAGTGACGAGGGGGCGCAAGCCCCCTCGCCATAGCCCTTCTTCCTACTCTTTTTCTAACGATTTTCTGCGTCCGCAGGAACTGAATCCGACAGGTCTACCACACAAGGAGGTGCCCACTTTCCATGGGATACCTTGTATCGCCGAGGTGTCTTTGAGCCGGGAGTGAATCGTGTCAATACGCCGAACTGGAGATGCCTATGTCGGTAACCTTATCCAACTCAACTGTTGCCAACCCCTCTGATAACGCCGCGCAGCCGCATACTGATGCCGCCACATCGACGCAGTCACGCTCACGCTCCGGGCAGGGGTCGATCCACATCAGCTTCAACTTGCCACAGAATGGGATCGGTCCGGGATATTCGAATTGGACGACGACGCAGAGCACGATGGATCGCCATGGTGCCGCCAACAACTCATTCCGGGCGTCCTATGCAAACTCGTTCCTGGGCGGGCTGATCGGACAGCTTCAGGACTTTCTGCATAAACTGTTCAATCCGTTCCGGCCTCACCCCGGTTATGGTCGTCCTGACCCTTCCATTCCACTCAGGCCTCTTCCCGGACACTGCCGTCCGACCCCCTGCAAGCCTGACCCGGGATACGGTCGCCCGGACCCACACTTTTCGAGGCAAACCCCCGATCAACTGGGGAACCTCCTCAAGAACAAATTTGATGCGTTCACGGTGCCGGGCCAGCCCTTCATCACAAAACAAAGCCTGGAGGAGATGGCGGGCAGACGGTTGACCAACGACCAGGACCGTAATGAGAACATTCTGTTGGCCCGGGAACTGCTGCGACGCCCAGACGTAATACAAGCCTTTGACCGAGCCGGCAGGACCGGTGATCTGGATGGTCGAATCTCCCGGCGGGACCTCAACGCCGTGCTCGACTCCGGCAACGCCTTGAAGTACAAGACCGACAAACAGCTCGCCGAACAGATGTTGAAGGACTTCGACGCCCTGAAGGGTATCTGGAGCCGCTCCATCAGTATCAAAGATTTGAAAAAATTGGCCGCATCGTCGTCGAGCGACCCAAAGCAACAGCGGCTCATCGAGTTGGCCAAGGAAGTCACTCAGCGCTCAAGCCTGTTAACGCTGATGGACTCTCTTGACCGGTATGACGGCAAGATCGGCAGAGCCGCCCTGCGCCACCTCTCTCTGAACCTGTTTTAGCTCGATCACGCCGCGACCCTCTCGCGGCGTGATGACCTGCCTTGCTCAATCCGCTGCTTTCAAACTCTCAGCCAGGGCTCAGACATGGCTACACCTTCGTGTGGATCGCAAAATCCTGGCTATCAGCCAGCCTGTCTTGCGCCGACGGGCAGCGATACCCTGCAACCGCCCCCCGTTGCCGCACCGGGCAAACGGTGCGAAGAGGGCGCCGAAGCCCGGCGAGTGAAGAACTTCACCGGGCAGCACACATTCCAGGCCCCGGCGGCTGACGACTTCATCAAAGGCATGTTGCCGCACGGGCAGTTGCCTGCCTCCCGCGCGCCTGGGTTACGCCCGTTGCGCGCGTTGATGGGCGCTATGGTCGCAGCGATCAAAGACCTTTGGCAGGAGACAAAACCGACCTCGCCAGGGTCTCGAAAAGCCGACTGATTCTTCGGTTTTTACATGTTGTCATTGGAACGCTGCTCTATCTCGGAACCATTGCCACCGGCACACCACACACCTTTGGCCTGTTTTCACCTGAGCGATACGGCGATTGCCGGGATGATGACCAGGTCAATGTGGAACCGGAAAATGGTGGAGATGAATCATGACAATCAACGGCGGGTCGGTCTGCCAGCACCTCGGTGCTACACCCTGTATTGCCCCGGCACTGGACGGCGGTACACGGGCAATTCACGCCGCTTCAAGTGAACCCGGTGAGGCTGCGCGAAAGCACAGCCATCAATCCGGCGGGGCGCCTGTCCGCTCATCAGGCTATCGGCCTCCTCTGCGAGGGGAGAGTCACTGCAGGAGTCTGCTGCAACACCTGGGGCTTCAGAACGAAGTGGCCAGCCGCCTCCGCGGGCCCAATCCCTACATTCGTTTGCCGGACAGCGATTTGGTGAGCGCGGCGAACGCCCAATTTGCCATGCTGAAAAAACTCCATGAGAACTGACGGACTGAAGCTGTCTTCACTGCAACGAATCGCCAGTAAAAAGCTCGGTGCCAGCCGAGAGGCCGACAGCGCTATCCTGCTTGCCAAGGCGATCATCCAGCGTCCGCGCCTGATCGATGCGATCCTCGACCAGGACGGCTACATCACCCGCGAAAGCCTGGCACAGGCCGAGAACGTCGTGTTCGGCAACAGCGATCCCAGTGCCTTCAGCCCGGACCCTTTCCACACAAAAAACAATGCCGATCTCGTCCGTCTGTTCAAGGAAATGTTCACCGAGTTACGGGACCGGTCGCGGGACCGCATGGGGTTTTTCGAGCAGATCTGCTACGTCAATATCGAGGTGCTGGCGATGATGAGCAAAGACCCGGATGAGCTCGACAGCCATGGCCAAGTTGTACTGGACCCGGCCACGGGGCTACCGAAGAAGAAATACGACGAACAGCAGGTGTATATGGCGAAAAACCTTGTGGACCGGCCGGGCTTGTTGCGGTCGCTGGAAAACACCGCCGACAGCGGTCGGCGAATTTTCGGCAGCCATCACCAGGCGGGCTGGCTCAGCAACAAAACCCTTGATCGCTGGCTGGAACTCCAGAAAGCCAAATGACCCCGGGTTGACGCCTCAATGTACGAGGCGTGATGGGGCTGGGTGGTCAGACCCGCAGTATTTTCCCGCTGATCGCCACACCGATCAGCAGTACGGCAATCAGCACAAAGGCAGTGCTCAAGCTGCTGCCATGGGCGATGAAGCCGATCACCGCAGGGCCGGCGAGAATGCCGGTGTAGCCCAGGGTGGTGATGGCGGGCACCGCAATGTGTTCCGGCATGACGGTCTGCTTGCCGACGGCGGTGTACAGCACCGGTACGATGTTCGAACACCCGGCACCGACCAACGCATACCCCAGCAGGGCGGTTTCCCACGCAGGTAATAGCGTCGCCAACAGCATGCCGCCGGCGGCGAGCGCGCCACCGAATACAATCACCCGGGTTGCGCCCAGGCGGCGAACTATCCTGTCGCCGGTAAGGCGCCCGACGGTCATGGTCAAGGCAAAGGCTGCGTAGCCAAGGCCCGCATAGGCCTCGTCAAGGCCGCGCTCGGCACTCAGGAACACCGCGCTCCAGTCCAGTACGGCGCCTTCGGCAAGAAACACGATGCAGCACAGGCAGCCGATAAACAGCACCACGCCGTGGGGCACGGCAAAGGCCGGCCCGGAGCTTTCACTGCCGTAGGGCAGCAGGTGTGGCCCGGCCTTGAGCAAGGCCACTACGATGACGACGATCACCGCGAGGGTGGCCTGCAACGGCGACCAGCCCAACCCCAGCAGCCCGCTGACACCTGCCGCCCCGACGATCCCGCCCAGGCTGAACAGCCCGTGGAAGCCCGACATCATGGTCTTGCCGCTGGCCCGTTCGACCATCACCGCTTGCAGGTTGACCGTGGAGTCCACCGTGCCCAGGCCGGCACCAAACACAAACAGCGCGGCCATCAGCAAGGGAATCGAGGTGACGGTGGCCAGCATCGGCAGGCCCAGGCAGATCAGGAGGGTGCCGCCGGTGGCCACTCGCCGGATACCGTAGCGCGACGCCAGGGCCCCGGCGACCGGCATCGCGATCATCGAGCCCACCCCCAGGCACAACAGCAAAAGGCCGAGGGTGCCCTCATTGAGTTGGGCGCGGGCCTTGGCATAAGGCACCAGTGGTGCCCAGGCGGCGATGCCGAAGCCGGCGATGAAAAACGCGATGCGGGTCGACATTTGTTCCAGCCGCCCGGGTACCACGGGCGCTGGGGTGCTGATGGCGGTCATGAAAAATCCTTGGTTTTGCGTTCAACGAACGATGTGCAGCGCAACATCCTTGCACATCAGGCCGTATCGAGCGAGCCGGGTTCCCTTGGCATGCCTGAACACAGGGCCAAACATTTTTTCCAGGATCATGGAACGCGACGGGCCTTTCCAACCACTATCAGTTCGTAGGACAAGTAACCACTTGAGGTGCGAGGTGGCCTGGAAGGTGCGTAATCCCCGCGAGAACTGGTGAACCCCGGGCTTCCAGCGACGGATTACCACCTTCCAGGCCGATCCTCTCACTTCAGCAGCCGCGCCAGTTTCGCATCCCGCACCTGCAACACTTCAAACACGCCCAGGGCCTGCAGGGCGGGGAGGGCTTGCAGGATGTCCTGTTCGGCCAGCAAGCGCTGCTCGTCCGGGGTGGCCGGATCGCACCAGGTTCTGGCGTTGGCGAGGAATGCGCCCACCGTGCCCTTGCGCACGGTCACGCCATTGAATTGGCCTTGGTCGAGATGGTCGGGAAGCACGTCTTCTGCACGCATGGCGGAGCCCTCAATGAATGAATCCGCAGTCTGGGCGTGCGCAAATGGCTACACTGCCTTATCCAGGTCATTCAATACGGTAAAGCTGCCATATGCCGTCAACACTCGTTTCAGCCCAGCTCGCCAACGCGACCGGCGGTCCGTTGCTGGTGGCGACGTTGCGCAGCAGTCCGGTAGCACGCACCACGGCCCTTCATCAGCATGCCCGCGGGCAATTGCTCGGAGCCCAGCGCGGGTTGTTGTCGGTGCAGGCGGCGCACCAGCATTGGGTAGTACCGGCCACCCACGCGGTGTGGATTGCCCCCGATTGTTCCCACGCCTTGCGTTCCCACGGGCCGTTTGATGGCTGGAGTGTGTATGTCGAACCCCAGGCATGCGCAGGGCTGCCCCGACAGACGTGCGTTATCGCCACGTCGGCCTTGTTGCTGGAAGCCGTCAGGCGCGCGGCAACCTGGAGCCAGCCGCTGCTCGAGCCGCCTCAGTCACGGATCGCCCAGGTGATCCTTGATGAAATCGCCGGGTTGCCCCAGGAGCCATTCGGCTTGCCGCTGCCCCGGGACCCGCGCCTGTTGCGCATCGCCCAGGCGCTGGCCGACAGTCCCGACGACAACCGCCTGCTGGAACACTGGGCGCAGTGGGCCGGTGTCTCGCCGCGCACCCTGGCCCGGCGGTTTGTTGCCGAGACCGGGTTCACCTTCAGCCAGTGGCGCCAGCGCGCACGGTTGTTGCGCGCCCTGGAGTTGCTGGCGGCGCATGCACCCGTGACCCGGGTTGCGCTGGACCTGGGTTATGAAAACGTCAGTGCCTTTATTGCGATGTTCCGGCGTACGTTCGGGACGACGCCGGGGCGGTACTTCACGGATGGCGCAAGCGACTACGGGCATACACCGCCACAATCACGAAACACCCCATAGGCAACAGGTAAGCCAGCGCCACTGTGCTGTTGTCCGCCACCTTGCCCATCAAGTAGGGCATCAGGGCGCCGCCGACGATCGCCATGATCATGAACGAACTGCCGCGCTTGGTGTGCGGACCGAGGTTCTTCACGCCCATGGCGAACAGCGTCGGGAACATGATCGACATGAAGAAGAACACTGCGATCAGCGCGATCACCGAGATACCTTCCAGGCCGATCACCACCAGGCCGCACAACGCGATATTGATCAGCGCATAAATCAGCAGCAGCTTCTGCGCGCTGACCCGGCCCATCAGCCAGGTACTGAAAAAGCGCCCGAACATGAAGGCCAGCATTGCGATCGACAGCAGGTAGGCGGCTTGCTGATTGCCCATCTGTGCCCAATGCTCGGTGACGTAGTTGATGAAAAATGCGCCGACTCCGACCTGGGCCGCCACATAGAAAAACTGCGTGATCACCCCACCGACGAACTCCCGGTGCTGCCACAGACCCTTGCCGGCCGTCGGTTGCAGTGCCTGTTCCTGTGCGCGCAAATCCGGCAGCGGCGTGCGGGCGATCAGCAGCGCCACCAGCAGTACCAGAACCGCGATCACCACGTAGGTGGTCTGCAACGAACTCATGTCCGAGGCCGGTGTGCTGCCGGCGCTGAAGAACATCGCGCCGCCAATCAGCGGGCCGAAGAACTGGCCAAGGCCATTGAATGATTGCGCCAGGTTCAACCGCCGCTCGGCGCCCTGGGGTTCCCCCAGCACCGTGGCATAGGGGTTGGCAGCGGTCTCCAGGCAGCCCAGGCCGCAGGCGATGACAAACAGCGCGAACAGGAAAAACGGAAAGCTCGCCGCCGCAGCCGCCGGCATGAACAGCAGCGCGCCCGTCGCATACAGGCACAGGCCCAGCAGGATCCCGGCCTTGTAGCCGTGGCGGTCCATCAACAACCCGGCCGGCAGGGCAATCAGGAAGTACGCGCCGAAATAGGCGCTTTGCAACAGCCCGGACTGGGCCTTGCTGACGTGCAGGACTTCCTGGAAGTGCTTGTTCAGTACGTCGAGCAAACCGTAGGACAAGCCCCAGAGGAAAAACAGACTGGTCACCAGCATCAGCGCCCAGCGATAGGTCGGCACGGCACGGGTGCCTGGCAGGTGTGTATCTTTGCTTAACATGACGCTTCTCCTGTTGTTTTTATGGGATCAAGGCGTGCGATGCAGCGGGTATCAGGGTTGGTCGGTAAGGCGGAAAATCTGCTCCAGGGGCTGCCATTTGCCGCCGGGGTCAGTCCACGGCGTGGGGGCCTGGAAGCGCCACATCAGGGTTTCCCAGGCTTGCACGTCGGGGTTGGCGCGTGCAGCGTGGTCCAGCCCTTCGAAGCTGAACCCGGCCGCGGTGTCCATGACCATGAACAGCCGCGTGCCCAGGCGCCAGATCTGCATTTCCAGGATTTGCTGGCTGCGCAGATGCTCTGCCACGGCAGGCCAGATGCGTCGATGCAGCTGCTGGTACTCGGCGATCAATGCCGCATCGTCGATCAGGTCCAGCGCCAGGCAGTAACGTTGGCCGCTCATGTCAGCGCCCGGTCGAGGTGGGTGTAGCCTCCATCCACCACCAGCCACTGTCCGGTGGTGTGGGAGGCGCGGGGTGAGAGCAGGAACAGCACGCTGTCGGCAATTTCCTCGGGAGTGGTCATCCGTTTGCCCAAGGGGATTTTTTCGACGATGGCGGCGAGCTTGGCCTCGGGGTTGTCGAAGCCGTCGATCCAGCGTTGATACAGCGGCGTCAGCACCTCGGCGGGCACCACGGCATTGACCCGGATGCCGAACTCCAGCAAGGAGGCGGCCCATTCCCGGGTCAGTGACAGCTGCGCACCTTTTGCGGCGGTATAACCGCTGGTACCGCCCTGGCCGGTGAGGGCCGTCTTGGAGCTGATATTCACGATTGCCCCGCGGCTGGCCTTGAGGGCATCGAGGCACAGGTGGGTCATCAGGTAGTAATGAATCAGGTTCTTTTCCAGGGATTCGACGAAGGCTGCACGGCCCGCATCCAGGCCCACGCCGTCGTTGACCCCGGCGTTGTTCACCAGGCCGTCGATGCGTCCGAAATGTCGCAACACTTCGTTGACGGCTGCGCGGCAGGCGTCCTCATCGCGCAACTCGACACGGATGAAGTGGCTTTGACCGTGCTGCTCAAGCTCGGCCGCGAACGCCGCGGACAACGGTTGATGACCGAAAATCACCGGGATTGCGCCTTCGGCAATCAACCCCAGGGAAATGGCGGCGCCAATCCCCGAGCCGCCGCCGGTGACGATGATCACGCGGTCCTGCAAATGCAGATTCATGGGCAATTTCCTTCAAGGTGATAGACCCGCTGGGCCGTGCCGCCCCAGATGGCCTGCTGTTCATCGGGCGACAGTGGGCCGAGGGTCTGTTGCAGCAATTGGCAGGTGCCCTGGTATTCCCCGGCCAGCAGGCACACCGGCCAGTCCGAACCGAACATCAGGCGCTCGGCGCCGAACAATTCCAGCGCCAGTTCGATGTAGGGGCGCAGGGCTCGGGCGTTGCGTTGCTCGGGCCCGGCTTCGGTGAGCAGGCCCGACAGCTTGCAACTGACGTGGGGCAGGGCGGCCAGTGGCGCCAGGTGTTCGGCCCAACCGACGGGGCCGTTGGCGATGTCCGGTTTGCCCAGGTGGTCCAGCACCAGATGATGCCGGTCGTGGCGCTGGCACAGGGCTGTCGCGGCGTCGAGGTCGGCGCAGCGGATCAGCACCTCGTAGACGTAGCCTTGTTGCTGCAGGTGTTGCAGGCCACGGGAGAACCTGGCGTCGGCCATAAAGCTGGCAGGCGTAGGCTCATCCTGAATCTGATGCCGAAAGCCCTTGAGTCCCGGTGCGTCGCGCCACTGTTCCAGGTGCTGTTCCAGGCGTGGGTCGCACAGGTCGACCCAGCCGACGACGCCGAGTATCCATGGGTGCTGCCGCGCCATTTCCAGCAGCGCGTCGGTTTCCTGCTCACCGGCGCGGGCTTGCACGGCAATGCAGCCATCCAGGTCGGCAGCGTCGAGCAACGGCCGCAAGTCCTGTGGGAGAAAGTCCCGCCGCAGGTCAGCCTCAGCCGTACCGATCCACGGATAATCAGCGGCCCGGTAGCGCCAGAAATGCTGGTGCGCATCGAGCCTCAAAGGTGATGGGGACGACATTGTTATTGTGCTCCGTCCATTCAAATTGCGGTTCAGCTCACGGCCGGTGGCGGTATTGCTCCCGGGACGCGGCTTTCATCTGGATCGAAAAGCCCGGCGCCTTCGGCGGCAGATAGGCCGCACCGCGCACCACGCAAGGTTCCTCGAAATGCTCGTGCAAATGGTCGACATACTCGATCACCCGGCCTTCGTGGGTGCCGGCAATGCACAGGCAGTCGATCATCGACAGGTGCTGCACGTACTCGCAAAGCCCGACACCGCCGGCATGCGGGCACACGGGCAGGCCATATTTGGCCGCCATCAGCATCACTGCCAGCACCTCGTTCACCCCACCCAGGCGGCAGGCGTCAATCTGCACCACATCAATGGCTTCGCGCATGATCAATTGCTTGAAGATGATCCGGTTCTGGCACATCTCGCCGGTGGCGACCTTGACCGGCGCCACGCCCAGGCGAATCTTGCGATGGCCCTCGATATCGTCGGGGCTGGTGGGTTCCTCGATGAACCACGGCTTGGCAAACGCCAATTCGCGCACCCAATCGATGGCGGTGTCGACTTCCCACACCTGGTTGGCGTCAATCATCAATTGGCGGTCCGGGCCCAATACTTCGCGGGCGATGCGTACGCGCCGCAGGTCATCCTGCAAGTCGTGGCCGACCTTGAGCTTGACGTGGTTGAAGCCGGCATCCACCGCTTCCTGGCACAGCCTGCGCAGCTTTTCGTCGCCGTAACCGAGCCAGCCGGCGGAGGTGGTGTAGCAGGGGTAGCCATTGGCTTGCAGGTCGGCCAGGCGTTCAGCCTTGCCTTCGGCACGTTGGCGCAGCAAGGCCAGGGCTTCGCTGGAGGTGATGCAGTCGGTGATGTAGCGGAAATCGATGCAGCGCACCAGCTGTTCCGGGCTCATGTCGGCGACCAGGCGCCACAGGGGTTTTCCTTCGGCCTTGGCCCACAAGTCCCACGCGGCATTGACGATCGCGCCGGTGGCCAGGTGGATCGCGCCCTTGTCCGGGCCGATCCAGCGCAACTGGCTGTCACTGGTGACATGCCGCCAGAAGCGGCCCATGTCTTCGGCGATCCATTCCAGGGTCAAGCCCACCAGCAGCGGCTGCATGGCCTGGATCGCCGCGCAGCAAATCTCGTTGCCACGGCCGATGGTGAAGGTCAGGCCATGGCCTTCAAGGGCCGGGTTGTCGGTCTGCAAAATCACATAGGCGGCCGAGTAGTCCGGGTCCGGGTTCATGGCGTCGGAACCGTCCAGGGACTGGGACGTAGGAAAGCGGATATCTTCGACGCGAATCGCGGTAATGGTAGTCATGAACGGCTCCTAGTCTCTTGTCAGGCGTCGACCGTGGTCTGGTTCTGTTCGCCGAGGCCTTCGATACCCAGGCGGATTTTTTGCCCGGGCTTGAGGTAGACCGGCGTGGGCTTGATCCCCAGGCCGACACCGGGCGGGGTGCCGGTGGAAATCACATCCCCCGGTTGCAGGCTCATGAACTGGCTGAGGTAGCTGATCAGTTTGGGGATTTGGAAAATCATCGTGCGGGTGTTGCCGTTCTGGTAGCGGTGGCCGTCGACTTCCAGCCAGATCGACAGTTGGTGCGGGTCGGCGATCTCATCGCGGCTGACCAGCCAGGGGCCGAGCGGGCCGAAGGTGTCGCAGCCCTTGCCCTTGTCCCAGGTACCGCCGCGTTCCAGCTGGAACTCGCGCTCGGAGACATCGTTGATCACGCAGTAGCCGGCCACGTGCTGCATGGCCTGGCTTTCTTCGATGTAGCGGCCACCCTGGCCGATCACCACGCCCAACTCCACTTCCCAGTCGGTCTTGGTGGAGTGGCGGGGGATTTCGATGTTGTCGTTGGGGCCGACGATGGCGCTGGTCCACTTGTTGAAGATGATCGGTTCGTCAGGGATGGGGGCGCCGGTTTCGGCAGCGTGATCGGCGTAGTTCAGGCCGATGCAGATGAATTTTCCTACCTGGCCGACACAGGCGCCCAAACGGGGATTGCCCGGTACCAGGGGCAGGCTCGCGGGGTCGAGTTCTTGCAGGCGAGCGAGGTTTTGCGGGAGCAGGGCGTCACCGGCGATATCACTGATGTGAGCGGACAGGTCACGCAGACGTCCATCAGCGTCCAGCAGGGCCGGGCGTTCCTGACCTTTTTCACCATAGCGCAGCAATTTCATGAGCAATCCTCTTATTGGAAGTGGGCGGTCAGTTGCTCCAGCCGCCGTCAATGATCTGGGTGGTGCCGGTGGTAAACGCGCTGGCATCGGAGCCAAGGTACAGCGCCAACTGGGCAATTTCCTGGGGCGTGCCCAGGCGTCCCATCGGCTGGCGCGCAGTGAAGGCGGCGTACACCTCGTCCTGTTGACGGCCTTCATGGCGGGCTTGTTCGACGATGCGTTGCTGCAGCGAAGGCGACTCCACGGTGCCCGGGCAGATAGCGTTGCAGCGGATGCGCTGGGTGACAAAGTCGGCCGCGACGGATTTGGTCAGGCCGATGACGGCCGCCTTGCTGGCGCAATAGGCAAAGCGGTTGGGCACGCCCTTGAGGCTGGAGGCCACCGACGACATGTTGATGATCGAGCCGCCGCCCGCCGCCAGCATCCCCGGCAGAAACGCGCGGATCATGCGGTACATGGCGGTGACGTTCAGGTCGAGGGCAAACGTCCAGTCGCTTTCCGGGCATTCGAGGATATTGCCGGCATGCACCACGCCTGCGCAGTTGAAAAGCACGTCCAGAGGGCCGATCTCGGCGGCAAGGTGTTGGATGGCGCTGGCGTCGGTGACATCCAGCACCACCGTTTGCGCACCCGGCAAGCCGGCGAGCGCCTGTTGATTGATGTCGGCTGCAATCACTTCGGCCCCTGCCGCCAGATAGGCTTCGACGCTGGCGCGGCCAATGCCCTGGGCGGCGGCGGTGATCAGCACGCGTTTACCGGTGAGGTCCATGACAGACTCCCTTGATTATTGTTATTGGCTCAATGGTCAGGCCATTGAGGGCGTGAAACACCTGCATCTGCGGCATAGCGAACCCTGGTGGGTTTGCTATGATCAGCACACTGGAAACGATCCAATGGTCAGGCCATTGATCCAATTTTTAGCATGGGTCATCCCGGTCAACAAGCGGCTTTTTTGCGGGTTGATCGCTTTGACCGTGCTGTGCATGAATCGAGCTGAGCCTAGATGCCATTTCAAGTGATTGATAACCAACGTCTTTATCGACAGATTGCCGACCAGTTGCGAGCGTTGATCGACAGCGGAGAATTTCCGCCGGGCAGTCGACTTCCAGCTGAGCGTGAACTCGCCAAACTGCTGGGCGTGAGTCGCGCTTCCGTGCGTGAGGCGATGATTGCCCTGGAGGTGATCGGCCTGGTAGACGTGCGGGTGGGCAACGGCGTGCTGGTGTGTGAACCCGTGAAACCGACAGTCAGCCAGGAACCGGTGATGGCCCAGGCCACCCGGGATCAATGGAAAGAGTTCGATCCGGAACTCAACCTGCACGTCGACTTCAATGCCGAGATTCCACCGTTTTCCCTGCTCCAGGCCCGTCGCCTGATTGAGCCGGAAGCCGCCGCCCTGGCCGCCAAACATGCCACCGACGAAGAGCTGGCGGGGATCCGCGAGGCCTTCGAGCGTAATGTGCAGGACAACCGCGACGGCTCCCATACCCATCCGGGCGATCGCCTGTTTCACATTCGCATCGCCCAGGCCTCGGGCAATCCGGCGTATGCGTTGATGATTGCGCACTTGCTGGGGCATCGTTACGGCAGCATGTTCCAGCGGTTGCAGGCGCATTACACCTCGGACGACATGCCCCATCGCTCGGAAGACGAGCACCGCAAGATCCTCGATGCACTGGAATTGCGAGACGTGGAGGGTGCGCGACAGGCGATGCGCAAGCACCTGGAAGAGGTGGTACGAATCTTTATGCGGACTGCGCAATGACCCTGTTCTACGACGCCCGCGGGAATATCTACGGGGTGGTAAGCCCGGCGCAGTTAGGCAGCAAGGGTATCGACGTGCCGGACCGTGCCGACTTGGCCGCTGGCACCCGAGGTGTTTGGGCATTGGCGGCGATTGCCGCCGAGTGCGGTTGGGATGAGTTGCCGCGCCCGGCAGAGGCCAAGGCGCATCGTTGTGACGGTTTGTTGGTGGGGCCGTTCCAGGCCGCGCCGCCTTTTGACCTGTTGATCGTCAACACCGACGGTTCCCTGGCCGAACGCAGTGGCAATGGCCTGACGATCTTTGCCCAGTCGTTGACCGACCAGGGATTGATGGCGCAAGGCTGTGAGTTGCGGGTGCATCACGACAAGACAGACGCACTGTCGCCGGTGGTTACGCGGGTTGAGCCGGCGGAGTACGAACAGGTCCAGGGGTTTTGGCTGGCGCTGGGGCGTCCCGAGTTCGGGCCTTTGGCGGTAGGGGCTGTTGATGTGGGCGCGGTCTCGCTTGAGGGAACTGAGGTGAGCCATGTTTCGCCACTGGCTGCGCTCAACCCCGAGTGGAATCACAGCCAGTTTGTGCGTGTGGGCAACCCGCATTGTGTGACGCTGGTACAGGACGCGTCAGCGTTGCCGGACAACGCCCAGCTGCATCGATCAGCCTGGTTCGATCCGCTGAGGGCGATTGCTTTCGCACCACCTGCCGGGGCCGGCCAACCTTGTATTTCCGGGGTCAACCTGCAATGGGTCGCCCGGGATTCAGGCAATCGCGTGATCGCGCGGGTGTTTGAGCGTGGTGAGGGGCCCACGGCGTCCTCCGGGACCAGCGCCAGTGCGGTGGCATGCGCCGCCTGGTCTGTAGGATGGGTGACGGCGGGTCAGGTGGCGGTGGTGATGCCGGGCGGTACCGCACCCGTACGGTTGCAAGCAGAGCCGGGTGAGTTGCCGAGCGTTAGCCTGTTCGGGACTGCGCGGCTGCAGGAAGTTTGAAAAAGGCAGTGGCGGGCTTAATCATCTTTGTCAGCTGTTTCTCTATTAATAAGCAGCTCTGGTGAATGGTGGTGTAAGAGTATTCTCGTTAGTCAGTACTGGCTGTTTAACTGCATTTCTGTATTTATAAAAGACCCTTCCAATATCGGTGTGCGAATCTTCTTTTTTATTTTGAAGCGGCCGAATTTCGCCTGAAATCGCTAGTGTTCCTGGGGTTCAGGCACTTTTTATCGGCTTCGAATTGAGTGGCTTTATCTGCGTTTTACGGGAGAAGTTATTTCAGCTCGACAATGAATGGCGGGTAACAACGGATGTTCAATACGCTTGTTTCGTCACGTTTCAAACTGGTCGTTGCAGGAATGAACCAGGCATTTCAGGTGCTGGCTTTTAAAGGCAGCGAAACGATTGACCAGCCTTTTTTCATTGAAGTGCAGTGGGTCAGTGAAAACCCCAGCCTGGATCTGGAGAAGTTACTTCACCAACCGGCCTATCTGGATTTTGGCGAGCCCGGTGAAGGCCTGCACGGGCAAATCTACAGCATTGGCCGGGAAGGCCCGGGGCAGCGGCTGACCCGCTACCACCTCACCCTTGCGCCGCGCGTGGCGTACCTGGCCCATCGTTGCGACCAGCGGATTTTCCAGCAGCGCAGCGTGCCGCAAATTATCGCGGCAGTGCTTGAGCAGCACGGCATCCTTGCTGATGCCTATACCTTCGAACTGGGGCCGGTGGTTTACCCGCCGCGTACGTTCTGTGTGCAATACGCGGAAACCGACCTGCACTTTATCCAGCGGCTGTGCGAGGAAGAGGGCATTCACTACCACTTTCGCCACAGTGCAGACGCCCATGTACTGGTGTTGGGTGATGACCAGACGGTGTTTCGTCGTTTGCCGGCGCAACGCTACTGCCCGGCCGGAGGCCCGGCTGCCGAAACGCTGGTGATCCAGCGTTTCGATGTGCGCCTGGCCACGCGCAGTGCTCAGGTTGTTCTGCGTGACTACGACTTCGAACATCCGTCGCTGCGCTTACAGGAGCAGGCCGGATCTTTCCCGGCACTTGAAGACTATCGATACCCTGCGGGATTCACGGGGCATCTGCGAGGTTCGCAGTTGGCCCGGCGTGGCCTGGAACGTCATCAACGCGACCGCCATCGGGCCCTGGGCCGCAGTGACCAGCCGGCTTTGCGCAGCGGGCATTTCCTGGAACTGCGCGGCCATCCGGACCGCACCTGTAATGACTTGTGGCTGATCACCGGCGTGCGTCACGAAGGCTATCAACCGCAGGTGCTGGAGGAGGCGGTGGTGGATGTCGAGGCATTCCACGGCTACCGCAATCGATTTACCGCAACGCCCTGGCGCGCCGCTTACCGCCCGCCGCTCAAGCACGTCAAACCGCGTATCAGTGGCAGCCAGACCGCAACCGTCACCGGGCCCGAGGGTGAAGACGTGCATTGCGACGCTCGCGGCCGGGTGAAAATTCGCTTTCATTGGGACCGCCTGGACCAGCACGACGACAAGAGCAGTTGCTGGGTGCGTGTGGCGTCCGGATGGGCGGGTGACAGCTATGGCGCGGTGATGATCCCGCGTGTGGGCATGGAGGTACTGGTGACGTTCCTGGAAGGTGATCCAGACCGGCCAGTGATCAATGGTTGCCTGCCCAATACCTTGCAGCCTGTTGCCTATCCGTTGCCCCAACACAAGACCCGCAGTGTGCTGCGCAGCCGCAGTTCGCCGGGCGGGACGGGGGCCAACGAGCTGCACCTTGAGGACCGCAGCGGCCAGGAACTCATCTACCTGCGCGCCCAACGCGATCTGGAGCAGCAGGTCGGCCACGACAGTCGACTGGAGGTGGTGGGCGAACGTCGGGAAACCATCCACGGCTTGAGTGCCACCACCCTGGAAGACGAGGAACACCGCAGCATCGCCGGCGACCGCAAGGTTCGGCTTGGGGCTGATGATCACTTGTACGTGCAGGGCAACAGCCAGACCCTTGTCGGCCAGACCCTGGTGATCGAAGCGGGGCAACAGGTCCATCTGAAGGCGGGGGCCAATCTGGTTATCGATGCCGGTGCGCAGTTGTGCTTCAAGGCCGGTGGTGAGCATTTGCTGATTCAGGCCGGCGGGATTTTCAGCAGTCGGCCGATCACGTTGGGCGGTGCGCCTGCCGTGATTCGCACAGCCAACCCAGTTGGACCGGGTGACGTGGCTGCTTCGTCCGCATTTGCAGCGGATGGGCCGAAGGTTTCGGTTATCCAAGGCGCAGTCATGGAGCTGGCCAGAAGACTGGATGCAGACTTCTGTCCAGTGTGCGAGCGCTGCCGTGAAGGCCTGTGCGAATCCACGGGGAGGGCGGCTTGATGGAGATCGCGCCTGGCCAGTGGATGGCTGAACAGCAGCAGGCAGGGCGCCGGCTGTGCCTGGTTCTACAGGGTGAAAGCGATGCGCGTGGGGTACTGCTGGCGACACGCACGGTCGCTGAGTATCGCTGCCTCTTTGGTGAAACCGTCGCATCGGAAATGGCAGCGGATGGGCCGATGCTCCTGTTGCTCGACCATGTCAGCGAGCCCGCATTGGTGGGTTTGCTGCAAAACCCCCAGCGTAATTGGGGCTGGTTGGGCAGCCTGCCTGGTGATGATTTGTCGGGTGTTACCCGGCACTGGCGCGACAGGTTAGTGGTGGGAACGGCGGGCAGTCAGGCGCTGTACCGCTTCCACGATAACCGCACCTTGGCGCGGGCCTTGGTTCACCTGCCTGCTCGGGACTGGCCTGTTTTTCTCGGGCCGCTGATCGGCGTGTGTTACTGGCAGGGTGAGCGTTGGAGTTGTGTCGATAACCCGGCTCCGGGGGCGTATCCGGTACCCGATCCTGCGCCGTGGCTAGAGGTGCCGAATCCCCAGGCGGGAGTGATTCTGCAAGCCAATATCCTGCGTTACCTGCTGGCTGAGTACAGCGAGGCGTTGAGCGCACTGGTTGAATTTCAAGACCCGAGAATCTGGTTGGCGCAGGTGCTGGAGCAAGCGCGGGCCTGGCAATGGGACAGGCCGGAACAGCTGGAGTTTTTGGTCGTGCGGCGGCTGTTGGAAGCCACTGGGGACGTGCTTATTCGATGGCAGCCGATGCGTGGGGAAGTGGCGGAGGATCATTTTCAGCGGGTGGTTGGGGAGTGGCGTCGGGTGGAGCGGGAGCAGCAGGATGCGTAGGGGATTTATGTCGGGCGTGTGGCGAGGGCTGTTCGTTTGTGGCGGGCTGGCTGTTTCTGGCTGTGCGATGAAGCCGGCGGACAGTTTCATCTTGGAAGTCGATTTGCCGGCGAATTTTCGCTTCAAGAGTGATGCGGCTTACCGGCCCGCAACGGGTGAGACCTGCACCCTGCCCAAACGACGGGGCAAGCGGCCGGAGGACAAGGTTTTTGAAACCCTCGGCAAGCCGGTGGCTCATCGGGTGAGCTTTGAAGTACCACTGACGGAAGTGGTGGATGGGTGCCCGTTGGTGTTACGCAGTATTACGTTTGATATGTACGCGAAGTGGGGGGAGCGGTCGGCGGATGTCGGGGGGGATTTCGCAATTATTAATGTGCGGGATCGGTTGGAAGAGGGTATGGCCGGAATGCCTGAGCCGGGTGTTCAGGAGTTATGGGGGCGGTGTCAGTGGTTTTTCAGGACGATCGGACCGCTGCATGCGATCAGGAAAATCCTTATGTGTAATTCGTTGGACGCCATTGGACAGCCGAGTAAGTCACGAGCAGGAGGCTTTGTACAACGGGATCAGTTAGAGGGGAAAACACTGAGGATGGTGCTGGCAGTAGCAAGCGAGGAGCTACCCGCTGTAGACGACAACTGGGTTGCCGTTCCGGGAGGCTGGAGACGCTGTATGGGGGAAAGCTTGGGCGATGTGTTTGCGTATTGCCGTGGGAATACTACTGATTTCAAAGCTATCAAAATGCCGGATGGACGCGTATGCGACGTCTATCCAACGTGTACAGAATAGGAGGCTTATTCATGAAACAGGATGCATGGAAGCAACCGTTTTTTAGCGACAAGGCACCTGCTTGTTCGTTAAGAGGACATTGGGCAAGTTTCTGCCTAGTAGATGAGTTTGGGGACGGAAAGGCCTACGGCGGTCTGCCTTACACATTTTATGACAGTGCGGGGTGTGAGTACTTCGGTCGTTTGGATGGTGAGGGCTTTGCCAGGCGAGATGATTTTTACTGTGGTCCGCTCGTCATTAAGTTGGATGAACCCTACTCCGGTTCAGAAAAGCCTTATACCGATTTGATGACGCGTCTGGCTTACAAGCTACCCATCACCGAGCTCCAGGTTCGTGCGGAACAAACCCGCTTTCTCCGGGCCAATGGCAAGCGTGTCGAACGAAGCCTTTCGAAAAATCAGACGGACCTGTTCTATCAGGTCGAAGTACGTGATCTGGTCCGATACGCCGCTCACTTGCCACGCATCGTATCCCGTACTCATCGGCCCCCGCGACATGCACTAAAAATGATGGCCGACCTTGGATTCGGGCCACCCCAGCCGACGTTGGTTGGTGTCGTTTTATTTCCCAACCGGCACACAGTACTTGAGGTTCGCCCATTGCGAGCACTGCGCCCTATGCTGTCCATCGAGGATCAATTCTGTGCCTTGAACCTCTATCAGTTGGCACTTATGTCCACGTTGAGCTATTGCGATTTTGGACAGGAGCCCCCAGCAAAACCCATAGACCAAGTCAGCTTTCAACGGGACCCTAGCGTCGGTCATTTCTTTGCCGACAGACTATCGGGCTATCAGGAACCCTGGAAGGTCGATGCTAAGCAAGTACAACACTTTTATCCGTTATTGGAAGAGGTACCGTATTCCCTGCGTTTCGAAATTTTGCCCTTCGATCCTGAGTTGTATCAGCAAAATCGCTCCGAGTTGGGTGAAGAGCAGGAACATCCAGCACGTCTGCACTTTTTCGACGACGAAAAGGATGGCACTGATACTCAGGCATTTATCAGTCATCACGATGAAGTGATCATTATTGCCGTAAGGGGCACGGCCAGCGGAGTCGACATACTGAGGGATGTAAATGCCCATCAAGTGAATTTCATTGATGGTGTCGGCAAGGCTCATGAAGGCTTTTACCAGGCTTATCAAGCCATGCATGATTTTGTACGGCGCTACCTTGACCAATTTTATACGGGGCAGCGCATCGTGATTTGCGGGCACAGCCTCGGCGGTGCGATTGCCTTGTTACTGGCTGAGGGATTACGTCGAACCGAAGATACCCACTACAACATCCTCCTATACACCTACGGAGCCCCCCGAGCTGCCGACTCCGAATTCACCGACGGTGCCTCCGCTCTGGTGCACCACCGCATCGTCAATCACAGTGACCCTGTCCCGAGTGTGCCTGCGCCCTGGATGAACACCACCGCCAATATCTGGATTCCTGGCGCCGTGGTGCTATTCAGTAACCCAGCGCCCGGGGGCCTGCTGTTTGCCTTGGGCCTGGTACGGCTGACCGGCAACCCTTACCAGCATCACGGCGCGCAGCAGCACTTCATGCCGATACTCCTACCGGACGGTACACGGTCCTCCGTTTTGTGGACCCCTGGCTGTGAATCCATTGAGGACGCAGCCTGCAAACGCGCATTGAGGCTCAATGGCGATATGCCGGATCGCGCCAACCTCATCAAACAGCTTGTTCAGAGTGCCCATCACTCCATGGTCGTCAGCTACATCCCCGCCGCCTGGGCCACGTTGCGCCGCTGGCAACAAACACTCGACACCCATGGCACCCTCGTAACTGCCCGTGAGTTTGAACTGATCGACGAAGCCCTGTTCACCATGCAGCACCAGCTACGGGAGCAACGAAAGAAACTGGATCTGCATCGCCCTGCCAACCAGCGTGGCTACGAACACCACGACCCCTTGAGCCAGGAAGTCGACCGGCTGAAAGACAGTCGCGACCGCCTGACAACCCTCCGCTGGCGCCGCCTCCAGGCCCGCGACGTCTACGGCAGCCACGCTTCATCCCCATCCCTGCAATCCAGCCTGAAACGCTGGTTCGCTCACCCGCAAAACCGCGTACTCACCCAAGTGGCGAGCATCCCGCCACAGTCGGATGATGGCTGGGGAAAGCCACAAACCCTCGATATAGATTCAATCGTATGAGCCTACAAAAACTCCACCTGCGCCGGCCGGCGTTTCATCAACACTTTGCCCGCGCGAATCGAATAAAACGGCAAGCCCTGGCTGCGAATCACTTCATAGTCGCTGTCTGCAGACAGGATCAACAGATTCGCCGGGCGTCCCGGTTCCAGGCCATAACGATCCCCCAGGGCCATCGCCCGGGCGCTGTTGTCGGTGACCAGGTCGAGGGCACTTTGCAGGTTGCGGTAGCCAAGCATGTGGCAGATATGCAACCCGGCTTCCAGCACCCGCAAAATGTTGCCGTTACCCAAGGGATACCAAGGGTCGACGATGGAGTCCTGGCCGAAGCAGACGTTCATGCCAGCCTCCAGCAGTTCGTTGACCCGGGTCACGCCGCGGCGTTTGGGGAAAGTGTCGAAGCGGCCCTGCAAGTGGATGCTTTCGGTAGGGCAGGAGACAAAGCTGATGCCCGAATGCCCCAGCAGGCGGAAGAGTTTGGCGCAGTAAGCATTGTCGTAGGAGCCCATGGCCGTGGTGTGGCTGGCGGTCACGCGGGCGCCCATGTCGCGGCTGCGGGCCTCTTCGGCCAGCACTTCAAGAAAGCGCGAGTGTGGGTCGTCGGTTTCGTCGCAATGCACATCGACCAGGCAACCGGTGCGTTCGGCCAGGTCCATCAGGAACTTCACCGAACTCACCCCTTGGTCACGGGTGTATTCAAAGTGCGGGATGCCGCCGATCACGTCGGCGCCCAGGCGAATGGCCTCTTCCATCAGCTCGCGGCCATTGCGGTAGGACTCGATGCCTTCCTGGGGGAACGCGACGATTTGCAGGTCGATCAGGTGGCCGCTTTCCTCGCGTACTTCAAGCATGGCCTTGAGCGCGGTGAGGTCCGGGTCGGTGACGTCGACATGGGTGCGCACATGCTGGATGCCATGGGCGGCCAGGGTCTGGATGGTTTTTTTGGAGCGGGTCTTGGTGTCTTCCAGGGTGATGGTGGCCTTGCGCTCGCCCCAGCACTCGATGCCTTCAAACAGGGTGCCGCTCATGTTCCAGCGCGGCTCGCCGGCGGTCAGGGTGGCATCGAGGTGAATGTGCGGCTCGACGAAAGGCGGGACCACCAGGTTGCCGGCGGCGTCCAGGTCGTCGGGGCCTGCCAGGGGGGCCGCGCCTTGTTGGGTGATGCTGGCGATCCGGCCGTGTTCCAGGTGCAGATCATGCAGGCCTTCACGGTTGCGCAGGCGGGCGTTGATGATGTGCATGGGCAAGTTCCTCTTGGCAAAAAACAGTCAGGCAGACAGCCGCCAGATCATCAGCGCGATGCCGATGTCCAGGCGGTCATAAGCATTGTCCAGCGTCAGCCCGCACAGGGCTTCGATACGCTGGACGCGGTGCGTCAGGGTGTTGCGGTGAACCGCCAGCCGTTGGGCTGCGGCCACAAGGTTACCATTCTCGTGGAACCAGGCCTCCAGGGTCGGCATCAGGCTTGGGCCATGGTGCAGGTCGTGGCGCAGCAGCGGCCCCAGGCGTTCGTTGAGGAACTGATCGAGCAGGGCGCGATCACGTACGCCACTGAGCAGCTTGAGCACGCCCAACTCATCGTAGACACACAGCCCGGCGCGTTCACTGAACCGTCGCGCAGCGGCCAATGCCTGGCGCGCCTCATCCAGGGCCTGGGCCAGGCGCGCGGGTGGGTGCGCGGCAGCACTCAGGCCGATAAACAGTTTCAACGGTGCCAGGCGCAGATTCAGTGCCTTCAACCAACCCGCCAACAACTGACGGTTGGCCAATGCCGCACCCGCGTCTATCGCAGGCAGCAGCAACGTCCATTGTCCGGCACGCCCCAGCACGGGCAGGCGCGAGGGATGCTGCGCAGCAAACTGGCGCAGACGGCGGGTAATCGCATCGTGTTGTCGGGCAAGCTGCGCCTCGACCACTGGCGCCTCACCCTGGGCAAACAGCGCGTCGCTGCCGTCCAGTTGCAACTGGACGAGTTGCCAATGGCCGGCCAGCGGCATGTCCAACTGCGCAGCGCGGTGCAGCAGCAAATCCAGGGATTGATAATCACCGGCCAGCAGGCGCTCCAGCACATCGTGTCGCGAGCGCCCCAACTGCTGCGACTGGATCAACGCCGAACCGATGGCCTGGGTCACCAGTACCATCTTCAACGAGTAAGGCTGTTCGATCAGCGGCATGCCCGCCGCTTGCGCCGCTTCCAGCAAACGCTGGGGAATCGCCTGGATATAGTCCGGCCCCGTGAGGATCACCAGGCCGGCGACCTGGCGCTGACAGGCTTCGTCCAGCAGCACCAACAGATTGGCCTCGTCCCGTGGGTGATTGATACCGGTGACGAACACCAGTTCGCCCCCCAGCACCCATTCGGCAATGCCGCTGTTTTCTGCGACATAGGGCCAGCGCACCGTGTTCTCCAAGCCGGCTTCCCCGGCCCGCAGGCACATCGATTCAAGGCCGGGCAAGGCCAGCACATCGGCGACTGTCAGGCTCATGCCTGGACGTCAGCCAAAGGTGCCCGCACCCGCAATACGCTGGTCAGCACGATGTAGGTCAGGGACGCCGCCACGATCCCCACCAATGGCGCCACCCAGGGTGAATGAAAGGCCAGCACCGTACCCACGGCATAGGCGATCAGCCCTGGCCAGTTGAAGGCCGGCAGGCGTGTATCGGCCAGGCGCGGATAGTGGCCGCGGTAGCGATAGAAGAAATCCGCCATGATCACCCCGCCAATCGGTGGGATCACCGTGCCCAGCAGGATCAGGTAGGGCACCAGCATGTCGTACATGCCCAGCAACGCCAGCAGGGTGCCGATCACCGCACCGGCCAAGGTCACCGTTTTGCGGCGCTTGGTGCGCAGCAGGTTGCAGCCGGCGACGGCGAAGTTGTAGATGGTGTTGTCCTGGGTGCTCCAGATATTCAGCAACAGCATCGCCATGGCCGCCATGGCGAAGCCTTGCAGCAGCAACACTTCGACCACGTCGGGCTGCTGGTAGACGATGGCGCCATAGGCACCGATCAACACCATCAAGCCGTTGCCGATAAAGAAGCCGATCAGGCTGGCCAGCACCGCGACCCTGGCCGAGCGTGAGAACCGCGTCCAGTTGGTAGCCTGGGTCGCGCCGCTGACAAAGGTGCCGAACACCAGCGTGATAGCCGTGGACATGTCCAGCTCACCGGTCGGCACCACCGCCAGCAGTCCATCGAGCCCGCCGACCTTGACGGTGGCGACCCACATCGACAGAAACAACAAAATACCCATGGCCGGCACGGCGATGTAGGACAGAATCTCCAACCCGCGATAGCCCACGTAGGCCGTCGCGCAGAACACCATGCCAAACAGCACCATCAGCCCGAGTACGCTGCCCTGGCTCAACTCGAAATACTTGCCCAGTACTACGGCTGCGGTGGCGGTGCCCCAGGCGTACCAGCCGATCTGGGTAAAACCGAGAATCAAGTCGCTGAGTTTGCTGCCCACTTCACCGAAGCAGAAGCGCCCCATCAATACTGAATTCAAACCGCTCTTGAACGCGATGTAACCCAGGCCTGCGGCGTAGATACCCAACAGCAGGTTACCCAGGGCCACGACGCCGAGCATCTGGGTAAAGCTGAAGGCCACCCCCAGCTTGCCGCCGGCGAACATGGTCGCGGTAAAAAAGGTAAAGCCCAGCAGCACCATGGCGGTGGAGGCCAGGCCTTTGCGGGCATGCATGGGCACCTCGCTGAGAGGGTAGTCATTGCCCGGTTCGTTCTGCGTCATGTGCCGTTCTCCCTGAATGAGTGACGCAGGCCTATTGCACCCGTCGTGCCAAGTGCGAGGCAGTGACGGGCGCACGGTCAGGACTGTGCAGGTTGCACAGTATTTATAGCCAAACAGGGGAAACACGCAGGCGGGATTGGTCTTTCTGCCCACTCAGGCGCGAAAGCGGTGCAGGGTGATACAAATTGGATCACCCGTGATTCAATCGAACAGGGTGTGAGTGGTCTGCCCGCGATGAAAGGCAAAAGCGGCCTCAAGGTCGCTTTCAATGGTGCGGCCACGGGACAGCGGCGGCAGATCGTCCAGGCTGAAGAAGCCAACTTCGGTGGTTTCGAAACCGGCCGCCGGCGCCAGTTGATCAACCCGTTCGCACAGAAAGTAGAGTTTGTAGAAGTCCCGGATATCCGGCCGGTACAAGCCTTTGGCCTTGTGGGTGACGCTGTACAGCGCCTTGGCCGTGACCGTCAGCCCGGCCTCTTCGCGAATTTCCTTGACGATGTTTTCAGCCGCCGACAAACCAATATCCGCATAACCGCCGGGCAATGCCCAGCAGCCATCCGTGAGCTCGCGGACCAACAGGATCCGGTCACCGTCAATCACTGCGCCCCGCACATCAATCATGGGCGTCGAATAACGTTTGGCAAAATCCGGCACCAGCCCGGTGATGCGCTCCAGCGGTACTTCGCCCAATTGCGCCAGCATGCTGTGGGCAATCTGGGCGATTTCCTCAAGGCGCTCGCGCTCGAAGTCATCGGTGCAGAAGTGCAGCCCCGTGGAGGCCAATGCTTGCAGGCGCTTGGCCTGGGCCAGCCAGGTGTTTTCCATGGGAGCTCCTTCAGTGCGAGGCGGTGAGGTCTTTTTGCATGTAGACCCGACGCAGGCCGTTTTCCTCGGCCCGGTGGGTTTCCACATAGCCTTTGCGGGTGTACAGCGCGATGTTTTCGGTCATCGCTTCATTGGTGTAGAGACGGATGGAGCCATGCCTGGCCTGGCCTTCCGCGAAGCCCAGCAACAGGCGCCCGTAACCCAAGCCCTGGGCACCGGGGTCGACGGCCAGGTTATCCAGCAGCAGGTACTCATCGTGATGAATCAGTACGACAAAGCCGTGGACCTGGCCCGCACTCTCCAGCACATGCACCCGTTCGGCAGCGACCTGCTGGCGATAGTCATCCAGCATCGGCCCTGGCTTGCGCCCGATTCGCTGGATGTAAGGGGAGTAGGCGGCGTGGACGATCGCTTCAATTGCGGCGATATCGTCGCCGGTAGCGGGGCGGATATGGGTTGGCATCGCAGCGCTTCCTGTACAAGAGGCCACGACTGTAAGGGAGTCACCGGCATAAAAAAACCACCGCAAGGGTGGTTTTTTACATCGCCGGCTTATTCGCCGCGATAGATGCAGCCGCTGGTGCAGGTCTCATGGATGCGAATCGCGCTGAGTTCCGGCAACAGCGGTTTCAGTTCATTCCAGATCCACTTGGCCAGCACTTCGCTGGTCGGGTTTTCGAGGCCCGGGATGTCGTTGAGGTAGTTGTGGTCGAGGCGTTCGTAGAGCGGCTTGAAAATCGCCTTGATCTCCGAGAAGTCACGGATCCAGCCGGTGTGCGGGTCGAGGTCGCCGCTGAGGTGGATCGCCACCTTGAACGAATGGCCATGCAGGCGCCCGCATTTGTGGCCTTCCGGAACATGGGGCAGGCGGTGGGCGGACTCGAAGGTAAACTCTTTGAAGATTTCCACAGGGTTTTTCAGCTCGGTGAGGTGTCTGGCAGGCGGCGAGTTTAACAGTTTGTCGCGGCCGCGCGCATACCGCGTAGCAGCTGTCGAGCCATGGCGAGGCTGCGTTTGCGATTTGTCTGGCAAACCGAGGTGCTGCCGACGCAGCCTCGCTTGGGCTCGACAGCTGCTACGGAGAGGGCGCTAGAGAGCCAGCAGGCGTTCGCCCAATTGGCCATTGTCGGCCAGTTGCAGAAACTCATCCCCCAGCCGCTGGCTTTCGCTCATTGCGGTTTGCCAGTACTTGTTGCGGCCCGGGTCATCCCCCATGAAGCGCTTGAAGTCACTGCGGTCCGGCAGTTTGCCGTGGGGCAGTCGCGCCAGGTATTCCTTCGACGGCGCCAGCAGCAGGACATCCTGCAAACCCTGTTGATTGGCGCGGCGCCACGGCAAGCCTTTGTCGAACCAGCCGGGAATGACCCGGTCGGTGAAGTGCGGGTACAGCACGATGTCATCGCCGTGGTAGGGCAGGTCGAGGTGATAGTCCAGCAGGCCGCCATCGCGGTAAGTGCCTTGGCCTGCACCCGGCAGGTCGCGTACGCCTTGCATCACCATGGGGATCGAGCCCGACGCCAGCAAGGCCTGGCGCAGGTTGCCCAGTTCCAGATCAAGGAAGCGCGACGGGAAATCCTTGAGCGCATGCAGCGGTGGCGGCTGGCGTGGGTCGTGGACGATCAGCCGTTCGAAGTGCCGGGACAACCGCGCGCGGCCCCTCAGGTTGTCGGCGATCACCGAGGACAACCCCAAACCAAGCCGACCGCGATGATCGTCGGCGAGCAGGCCATGGCTTTTGACCACCATGATGTTCAGCCGGTAGTGCGGGTTGTCGAGCACGCGGGCATCGCGGCCGGCCAGCAAGTCATCGAGCATGCGCACGCAGCTCTGGCTGACTTCGGCCATGGTCACGCCTTTGGCAAAGCTTTGTTCGTTGTACAGCCGGCCCAGGTCGAGCAGGCCTTGCATCGGGTCGGGCAGGCACGCACTGGCAAACCGCCAGGAGCCTATCGAGGCGCCGATCAGCGCACGCTCGCGGGGCGCCCGGGGCAGCCAGTCACCAAACAGCGCCAGGTCCAGACCCTGGATGCCCAGCGCCTTGGGCCCGCCGGCAGCGCCGGGAAGGATGCCGACGTCCGCAGGCGCAAGCCCCTGCTCACGAATGCGTGCAAAAGCGCGTTTACCGGCCTTGAGGGTCAAGGCGGGGAACTTCATATGGATAGCAGTCATACCGGTCTCATTTACCGCGAGCAGGGCAGTATAGAAAATCTTGCCCGGTTGCAGGCAAAGGTCTCGCAGAGAATTGCCATGGTGGCAATTCAGTTTCAGTTAAGTTGGATCCAGTACCGTGAGCCCCGTAGGCAAAATATCCCGAAACGGAGACTCACCATGAAAACCCTCACAGCCTTGATCGCCAGCAGTATCATCGCCCTCACCGCAGGCGTCGCCCAGGCTCGCGACCTGGGGCCGGACGAAGCACTGAAGTTGCGCGACGCTGGTACCATTGTGTCTTTCGAGAAGCTCAATGCTATCGCACTGGCCAAACATCCCGGCGCCACCGTGCATGAAACCGAGCTTGAAGAGGAATACGGCAAGTACCTTTATCAGGTTGAACTGCGCGACGCCCAGGGCGTCGAGTGGGACCTGGAATTGGATGCCGTCACCGGCGCCGTCCTCAAGGATCATCAGGATACGTAATGAAGGTAAATCTACGCACCAGCGTTCAAGTGGCGCTGGTGCTCCTGGCATTTTGCTCAGGCCTGGCCGCTCGGGACCTGGGCCAGGATGAAGCGCTGCGCCTGCGCCAGAAGGGCGTGATCGCGCCGCTTGAGCATCTGCTGGGCCCGGCTTTCGAGCGCTACCCGGGCGCCAAGCTGCTGGACGCCGAGCTTGAAGAGCACAAGGATCGCCCTGTGCGCTATATCTATGAAATCGAACTATTGACGGTGGAAGGCGTGGTGCGCGAGATCGAACTCGATGCCAACACCGGTCAACTGCTCAAAGACAAGGAAGACGACTGATGCGCCTGCTGCTGGTGGAAGACCACGTACCCCTGGCCGATGAGCTGATGGCCGGACTCAATCGCCAGGGCTATGCCGTCGACTGGCTGGCGGACGGGCGCGATGCGGTGTACCAGGGGCGCAGCGAACCCTACGACCTGATCATCCTTGACCTCGGCCTGCCGGGTTTGCCCGGGCTTGAGGTGTTGACGCAATGGCGTGCCGCCGGCCTGGCCACGCCGGTGCTGATCCTCACTGCCCGCGACTCCTGGGCCGAGCGCATCGAAGGGCTCAAGGCCGGGGCCGACGACTACCTCAGCAAACCGTTCCATCCCGAAGAGCTGCACCTGCGTATCCAGGCCTTGCTGCGTCGTTCCCATGGCCACGCCAATCAGCCCACCTTGCAGGCTGCCGGCTTGCACCTGGATGAGGGTCGCCAGTGTGTGATGCGTGATGGCGAGGAGATCCAGCTGACCGCCGCCGAGTTTCGGCTGCTGCGTTACTTCATGCTGCACCCCGAGCAAATCCTTTCAAAAAGTCACCTGGCCGAACATTTGTACGATGGCGAGACCGAGCGTGACTCCAATGTGCTGGAGGTCCACGTCAACCACCTGCGCCGCAAGTTGGGCCGCAGCGTGATCGAGACCCGGCGCGGCCAGGGTTATCGGTTTGGCGCCAGCCCGGCATGAAGTCGATCCAGCGGCGCCTGAGCCTGGGGCTGATCAGTGTGATGGTGATCGTCGGCCTGGTGCTGGCGCAGACCAGCCTGTGGCTGTTCGAAATGGGCCTGCAACGTTACCTGGAGTCCGGCTTGCGCAACGACAGCGAGAACCTGCTGGTGGCGCTGGTGCGCGGGCCGGCGGGGGTGCAACTGGATGAGCAGCGGTTGTCTCCTGCGTACCAGCGTCCGTTTTCCGGGCACTATTTCCGTATCGATTTTGCCGACACCCATTGGCGTTCCCGCTCGCTGTGGGACCAGGAACTGCCGCAGTTGCGCCACGCCGGGCTCAAGGGCAACCTGCAGTTGGGGCCGGAAGGCCAGCAGTTGCTGGTACTGCGTTCGGACTACAAACGGTTTGGCCAGTCGATTTCCATCAGCGTGGCCCAGGACTACACACCCGTCAGAGAAAGCTTTCGGCTGATGCGCCAGATCGGCCTGGTGCTGGGGCTGGCGGCGCTGTTGCTGATCCTGATTCTGCAACGGGTCACCGTGCGCCGCGCCTTGCGCCCGCTGGAGACCGCGCGCAACCAGATCGCCCAACTGCAGCAGGGCCAGCGCTCGCAACTGGATACCCAGGTGCCGGTGGAGCTGGAGCCGCTGGTGGCGCAGATCAACCATCTGCTGGCCCACACCGAAGACAGCCTCAAGCGCTCGCGCAATGCCCTGGGCAATCTCGGCCATGCCTTGAAAACCCCGTTGGCGGTGTTGCTGAGCGTGGCATCCAGCGAACAGCTCAAGGACCATCCGCAACTGAGCAAGCTGCTGCGGGAACAGTTGGAGCAGGTGCAGCAACGGCTTAATCGTGAACTCAATCGTGCCCGCCTGGCCGGAGAGACACTGCCGGGTGCCTTGTTCGATTGCGACGGCGAATTACCGGGGTTGCTCGCGACCCTGAACATGATCCACGGCGAACACCTGGATTTGAGTTACCGCGTGCCGCCCGGTTTGCAATTGCCGTGGGACCGCGAAGACCTGCTGGAACTGTTGGGCAACCTGCTGGACAACGCGTGCAAATGGGCGGACGCGGAGATTGTGTTGAGCATCGGCGAAACCCCGGAAGGCTTTCGGTTGGCTGTCGAAGATGACGGGCCGGGGATTCCCGAGAGCCAGCGTGATCAGGTGTTCAGCCGAGGCACGCGGTTGGATGAGCAGACTGACGGGCATGGTCTGGGGCTGGGGATCGTGCGGGATATTGTCGAGGTGTGGGGTGGGGTGCTTCTGTTGCAGGAGAGCGAGCTGGGCGGATTAAAGGTCATCATCGACCTGCCACGCCGCCATTGAAAACAAACCGTAGCAGCTGTCGAGCCTCGCCAAGGCTCGACAGCTGCTACGGGATGCTCGGGCTGATTGCCGGAGTATCCCGCAACTCATCAAACCCTGAACTGATCCATCAGGCCCTGCTGCTGATTCGCCAGGCTGTTCAACGCCTGGCTGACCCGCGCCGATTCATTCGCCTGTTCGGACAACGACTCCGTCACATCCCGAATCGTCGCCACGTTGTTGTTGATCTCCTCGGCCACCGCACTTTGCTCTTCGGCGGCGCTGGCGATCTGCAGGTTCATGTCGCTGATTACCGTTACCGCATCGCCGATCTGGCGCAAGGCGGTCACGGCCTGGCCCACTTGTTCGACGCTGCCCTGGGCCTGGCGATGGCTGTTGCTCATGGAACCGACCACTTCCTGGGTACCGCTTTGCAGTTGCTCGATCACCAGGCGGGTTTCTTCCACCGACTCCTGGGTACGTCGCGCCAGGTTGCGCACTTCATCGGCGACCACCGCAAAACCACGACCGGCTTCACCCGCACGGGCGGCCTCGATAGCGGCGTTCAGTGCCAGCAGATTGGTCTGCTCGGCGATTGCACGAATCACTTCCAGTACCGAGCCGATCTTCTCGCTGTTGGCCGCCAGTCCTTCAACCTGGGTCATCGCGGTGCTCATATCCGCCGCCAGGTGGCCGATGCTGGTGGTGGTGCGGTCGATCACGGTCAAACCTTCACGCGTCGCCTGATCGGCATCGCGGGCCGCCTGGGCGGCTTGCGCTGCACTGCGGGCGACGTCCTGGGCGGTGGCGCTCATCTCGTGGGAGGCGGTGGCCACCTGGTCGACCTGACGGTATTGCTGCTCCATGCCGGCACTGGTTTCAGTGGCGATGGCGGCCGACTGGTCGGCGGTGCCACGGGCGTCCTGCACTGAGCGTTTGACCTGGGCAATGATCGGCTGCAGCTTGTCGAGGAAGCGGTTGAACCAGCCGGCCAATTCGCCGAGTTCGTCGTGTTTGTCGTAGGCCAGGCGGCGGGTCAGGTCACCTTCGCCACTGGCAATGTCTTCCAGCATGCGCGCCACACCGAGGATCGGCCGGGTCACGCTGCGGGCCATCAGCCACACCAGCAACAGGCCGACGATTGCTGCCAGCAGGCCCAGGCTCAGTTCCAGCAGGGTGCCCTTGGCGTTATCGGCGTCCAGTTTGGACTTCAGGGCCTCAGCCGGAGCCACCAGGACTTTTTCTGGAACATCCAGCAACACGCCCCACGGCTTGCCATCGGGGATCGGCTGGAACGGCGCGAGCACCTTGAGTTGGTGGTCGGTGCGCACGCTGCGGGTCTGGGTGCTGGTGGAAAGCGAACTGATCAATTGCGCGCCGTTGGCGGTGTCGACGGCATCCAGGCGCTGGCTGAGTTTGCCGGCGTCCGGACTGTAGCCGGCCAGCAGGCCCACCGGGCTGATGATGCTGACGCTGGTCTGGCCGTCGTAGAGTTTCTGGCTGGCGCCCTGGCTGACGGCTTGCAGGCTGTTGAGGTTGATGTCCACCGACAGCGAGGCGATGACTTTGCCGTTGACCATCAGCGGGAAGACGATGCTGGTCATCAGCACCTTTTGCCCATCGATCACATAGAAGTACGGCTCGATCACGCAGGGCTTGAGTGTGGTGCGCGGGCAGGTGAACCAGGCGTTGGCTTTTTCGCCGCTGGGTCCGACGCTGGTGTCGGACATGTCGCTTTCGGGCAGCGACATTGAAGTCAGCTTGCCCGCAGTCGGCTGGGACCAGTACAGCGCAAAGCGGCCCTTGTCGTTGCTGCCCAGCTCTTGCTGGTTGGCGAACAGTTCGTCCTTGCCATCCAGTGCGTTGGCCTCGAATACCAGGGACAGGCCCAGCAGTTCCGGATTGGCCTGCAGCGCGGCCTTGACCTGGCGGGTCAGGTCTTCGCGCAGGTCGAAGGCATCCAGGAAGCGTTTCTCGGCCTGTTCGCGCAGGAACAACACCTGCCGGGAAAAACCGTGGCCGTATTGATAGGCGTCCATGAACTGCTGGCGAATGCCCAAGGCCTGGACCTCACCCTGGGCTTCGATGCGCGCCTGGGCGGCTTCGTCGAGCATTTCCATACTGGAAGCCTTGACCAGGTCGGAGCTTTGCGCCATGCGGTACAGCGAGAGACCTACCAGCAAGGTCACGATGCCCAGCAGGCAAAGACCGGCCAGCAGGGTAATTTTCCATTGAATGGACAGCTGTCTGAGCGACATGGAGCCTTCCTTAACCTTTCGATACGACAGAGACGATCTGCCTGTATCGGCCGCTCGGAAATTTTCTTTATTCAAACGATCAATTTAAAGCTGTTTGCGACGTCGTGCTTTGACATGCCCGCCCACCTGCTGCAAAGTGCGCGCCCTCTAATAAAACTCCCTTAAAACCTGGTTTGCGGCAGCCGTTCCCGACAGCAGCCCGGGCAGGTGCGTGCTGTTTTCATGTTTTCTGTCTTGAGGTAACGATGATTAATGCAGTAATCGCCGCGGTCGGCACCATGCTGGTGCTCAGCTTGTCCCGCGTGCATGTGGTGATCGCGATCATTGTCGGCGCCCTGGTGGGTGGCCTGACCGGCGGCCTGGGTATCGACGCGACGCTCAAGGCGTTCAACAGCGGCCTGGGTGGCGGTGCGACGGTGGCGTTGTCCTACGCGCTGCTCGGCGCGTTCGCCGTGGCGATTGCCAAATCCGGCCTGGCCCATGCGCTGGCCGATAAAGCCCTGCTGCTGGTGGATCGCCAGGAAGCCACGGGCGGCAGTCACGTCAAATGGCTGCTGATCGGTCTGCTCTGGGTGGTGGCCATCGCCTCGCAGAACATCCTGCCGATCCACATCGCGTTTATCCCGCTGCTGGTACCGCCGCTTTTATATGTGCTGACCAAACTGCAGCTGGACCGCCGTCTCATCGCCTGCGTCATGACCTTCGGCCTGATCACGCCCTACATGTTTCTGCCGGTGGGCTTCGGCAACATCTTCCTGAATCAGATCCTGCTGGCCAACGTGGCCAAGAGCGGTGTCGACATCAGCCAGGTCAATGTCACCCATGCCATGGGCCTACCGGCCCTGGGCATGGTGGTAGGTTTGCTGGTGGCGGTGTTTGTCAGCTACCGCAAGAAGCGTGTGTACGACCTGGAGAAGATCGAGCGAGTCGAGCAGGTGGCGGTGCACTACAACCCGCTGACCCTGCTGGTGGCCGGCCTGGCGATTGCGGCAGCGTTCATTATCCAGCTGTGGCTGGACTCGATGATCATTGGCGCCCTGGCCGGGTTCCTGATCTTTTCGGTGTCGGGCATCGTGCGCTGGCGCGACACCGATGACCTGTTCACCGAAGGCATGAAGATGATGGCGATGATCGGCTTCATCATGATCGCCTCGTCAGGCTTTGCCGAAGTGCTCAAGGTCACCGGTGAAGTGCAGACACTCGTGCAAGCCTCCGCGGCGTTTATCGGCCATAGCCGCGGTGTGGGCGCGCTGCTGATGCTGCTGGTGGGCTTGCTGGTGACCATGGGCATCGGCTCGTCGTTTTCCACGGTGCCGATCCTGGCGGCGATCTTTGTGCCGCTGTGCGTGCAGCTGGGCTTCAGCCCGCTGGCGATCGTGTGCATCGTCGGCACGGCCGGGGCATTGGGTGATGCCGGCTCGCCTGCGTCGGACTCCACCCTGGGCCCGACTTCCGGTTTGAACATCGATGGCCAGCACCACCATATCTGGGACACCGTGGTGCCGACCTTCCTGCACTACAACATTCCGCTGCTGGCGTTTGGCTGGTTTGCCGCGATGACGCTCTGACGGGATTGTCCTACAGATTTATTGTAACTAGCCGTTAACCTCTTGAGTTGTCCCTCAAGAGAGAAGAGCCATGCGTCTGAGTCTAAAGGCCAAAGTACTGTCCCTTGCTGTCCTGCCCGTGTTGTTGTTTGCCGTGATCATCAGCCTGACCACGGTGTGGATCCTTCGGGAGCAGGCCCGCAACGAGGTCGAAGAAACCCGTCAGAACCTGCTCAACGACGCCAAGACCACCTTGCGCGGCTACGTCGAGGTGGCGATGACCACCATCAAGCCGCTGTACGACGCTGCCGCCCAAGGCGATACGGCCGCACGGACGCAAGTGGTCAAGCTGCTGTCCAACACCAGCTATGGCAAGGACGGTTATTTCTTCGGCTACGACTCTGAGACCATTCGCCTGTTCAAGGGCAACAGCCCGGACGGCGTCGGCAAAAGCTTCAAGGACAACCGCGACCCGAACGGCGTCTACGTCAACCGCGACCTGGTGAAAGTCGGCAAGGACGGCACCCACTACCTGCAATACAGCTCGACGCAGCCCGGCCAGACCGAGCTGGTGCCCAAGCTTGGCTACACCGAATACTTGCCCAAGTGGGACATGGTGATCGGTACCTCGGTGAACCTGGACGGCATCGACGCCCAGGTTGCCGAGGTTCAGGCCAAGGTGGAGAAACGCATGGAAGGCGTGGTGCTGAGCATCATCGGCATTGCCGTGGTGGTGCTGTTGGTGATTGCCGCCGTGGGCATGCTGGTGGCCAATACCATCCTGCGGCCGTTGCACCTGATGAAGATCAACCTCGACGACATTGCCGCCGGTGAGGGTGACCTGACCCGCCGCCTGGCCATCACCAGCCAGGACGAGCTTGGCGAACTGGCAGGCTCTTTCAACCGCTTTGTCGACAAGATCCACAGCCTGGTACGCCAGATCACCGAGATGACCTCCCAGCTTACCGGCCTGGTGAGCCAGGTCGCCGAGCAAGCCAACCGCTCGGAAAAGGCCATGGAGCGCCAGCGACACGAGACCGACCAGGTGGCTACCGCCATCAACGAAATGTCCTCCGCGGCCCATGAAGTGGCGCGCAGTGCCCAAGGCGCAGCCGTCGCTGCGCAGCAAACCGACGCCGAAGGCCAGGCCGCGAAAAAAGTCGTGGATGGCAGCATCGCGCAGATTCACGCGCTGGTGAACGACATCCGCAGCAGCGGCGTGTCCCTGGACAGCTTGCAGCAGGATGTGTCGTCGATTGTCAGCGTGCTTGGCGTGATCCGCTCGATTGCCGAGCAGACCAACTTGCTCGCCCTCAACGCCGCCATTGAAGCCGCGCGGGCAGGGGAGGCAGGCCGTGGGTTTGCCGTGGTCGCCGACGAAGTACGGGCGCTGGCCAGCCGCACCCAGCAAAGCACCCAGGAAATCCAGGGCATGATCGACCGCCTGCAAAAAGGCACCGAGGCCGCCGTGGAATCCATGCGCCGCTCCAGCGATGCCGGCGACGGCACGTCCGCCCAGGCCAACGAAGCCGGAGCGTCCCTGGACACCATGGCGCAACTGATCGGCACCATCAACTCGATGAACGCGCAGATCGCCAGCGCGGCGGAAGAACAAACCGCCGTGGCCGAAGAGATCAACCGCAGCGTGCATCAGATCGCGGTGGCGGTGGACAGCGTGGCCGATGAAACCCAACAGGGGGCCCAGACCTCCCGCAGCCTGGCGGACCTGGGGCAGCCGTTGGGTCAGTTGGTGGGGCAGTTCAGGATTTGATTGCAGGCTTTCGCCCATCGGCAACGTCCTGTTGCCGATGGGGTTGGCTGGATTGATCGATCAGGTCAACAGCGCCAACCGCTCCACCGTCTCCGGAAACCTCGCCACCAGCCGAATCAACGTTGCCGCCTGAGCATTGGGTTTTGCTCGGCCTTGCTCCCAGTTTTCCAGGGTCCGGGTATTGGTGCGCAGGTACATCGCAAATACCGAGCGCGACAGATTGAGTTGTTGGCGCACAGCAATCACTTCGTCGGCAGTGAGAGGTGCCAGTTTGTTCAACTGCACTTTGTGGCTACGCAACGTTACCTTGCCTTGTCGTTCATCTGCCAGCGCGTCGAAGCCTTCGACCCGTTCGGAAAAGATGTCACGTTTCACGAGTGTACCTACGTAGATTGCGTATAGGTCGACAACTCTACGGTGGCGCTTGGGAGGGGGATATCAGGAGAGATTGTGTGTCGAGTCAGATAACTCCGCCGTTTCTGTAGGAGCGAGCTTGCTCGCGAAAAACTGAAAAGCGCCGCGTTGTTTCAGATACACCGCGTCATCGTTAACGACCATCCCGAGCAAGCTTGCTCCTACAGCGGAAAGCAAAACGGCGCCCGAAGGCGCCGTTTTGCTTGCTGCGTTTAACTAAGCGATCAACCCGCCATCACCGCATGCTGCACCAGGGTGAGCAACGGTTGTGGGTACACACCCAGGAAGAACGCCAGCAGGGCGATTGCCAGCAGCATCACGCCGCCTGCTTTCTGTTCCCAGTGCAACTCGGCGTCCACACGGCGCAGGTTTGGCTCGATCAGGTACAAGGTCACCATCACGCGCAGGTAGTAGAAAACGCCGATGGCGCTGCCCAGTACCAGGGAAGCAACCAACCACCATTCGTGCGCTTCAACACCGGTGGCCACGATGTAGAACTTGCCGATGAAGCCCGCAGTCAGCGGGATACCCGCCAGGGACAGCATCATCACGGTCAGTACGGCGGTCAGGTACGGACGGCGCCAGAACAGGCCGCGGTATTCGTACAGGGCGTCGGCGTCGCGGCCTTTGTAAGGCGAGGACATCAGCGTGATCACACCGAATGCACCCAGGCTTGTGATCACGTAGGTGACCAGGTACACGCCGATGGCTTCCATCGCCAGGCCCTTGCTCGCCACCAGGGCGATCAGCAGGTAACCGAAGTGCGCGATGGACGAATAACCCAGCAGACGCTTGAGGTTGTTCTGGGTCAGCGCCAGCAGGTTACCGAACAGGATCGAGGCGATGGCGATGATGGTCAGCACGTTGCTGAGTACACCGGTGTTGGCCGCAGGGGAGATCTGGAACAGACGCACCATCACGGCAAACACGGCGACTTTCGACGCGGTAGCCAGGAAAGCAGCCACCGGCGCCGGGGCGCCTTCGTACACGTCCGGGGTCCACAGGTGGAACGGCACCAGCGACAGCTTGAACGCCAGGCCGATCAGCATCATGGCCAGGCCCAGTTGGGCGATTGGCGCAGGGCTGCCGGAGGCTGCCAGGGCGTGACCGATACCGCTGAAGCTCAGGCTGCCGGCTTCTGCGTAGAGCAGGGCCATACCGAACAACAGGAATGCCGAACCGGCAGCCGACAGCACCATGTACTTGATGCCGGCTTCCAGGGAGCGCTTGTTGAAGAAGGCATACGCTACCAGGCCGTAGACCGGGATCGACAGCAGTTCCAGGCCGATGAACAAGCCGGCCAGGTGCTGCGCGCTGACCAGCACGATACCACCGGCCGCAGCCAGCAGGATCAGCAGGTACAGCTCTTCGCGGTTGCCCGGGTAGCCGGTGCCGCCTTCGCCGAGGTAGGCGTGGGCAAGCGTGACGCAGGCCAGGGTGGCAACCAGGATCAGCGCGATATACAGCAGCGCGAAGTCATCGACCATCATCAGCGGGGTCACGGCCAGTGGCGCGACCTTGAGTGCCGGGATAATCGACAGCAGGGCCAGGTTCAAGCCCGCACAGGACAGCAGGAACGTTTGCGAGTGATTGCGGCGCCAGGCGATCGCCAGCATCACCACCACGATGGTGAGGCTGGTGATCAGCAGCGGCGCAAGCGCGATAAAGTGTTGGATCGTGAATTCCATAGCGCTCTTACCGGGCCGAAGCGAGTTGAGAGAAGGCGGTGCCGAACCACTGCTGCACGCCATGCATCGTTGCGGCAGAAGTATCCAGGAACGGTTGCGGGTACACGCCGATAAACACCAGCAGTACCGCAAGGCCGAGCACCATGATCAGTTCGCGACCGTCCATGCCGTGCAACACGGTGTCGGACTTGGCCGGACCGAAGTATGCGCGGTGGATCATGATCAGCGAGTAGACCGAACCGAACACCAGGCCAGACGTAGCGATCGCACTGACCCACGGCGTATGCACGAAGGCACCCATCAGGATCAGGAACTCGCCGATGAAGTTACCGGTACCCGGCAAGCCCAGGGATGCGGCGGCGAAGAACAGGCTGATGGCCGGCAGGTAGGCGATACGTGACCACACGCCACCCATCTCGCGCATGTCACGAGTGTGCAGGCGCTCGTACAGTTGGCCGCTGAGGATAAACAGTGCCGCAGCCGACACACCGTGAGCCAGCATCTGGATCACTGCGCCTTGCAGCGCCAGTTGGCTGCCGGAGTAGATGCCGATCAGTACGAAGCCCATGTGGGAAACGGACGAGAAGGCAATCAGACGCTTGATGTCGGTTTGGGCGAAGGCCAGGAACGCACCGTAGAAGATCCCGATCAGACCAAGGGTCATGGCGATCGGCGCGAACTCGGCCGAGGCATTCGGGAACAGCGGCAGGGCGAAACGCAGCAGGCCGTAGGCCGCCGTCTTCAAGAGGATACCGGCCAGGTCGACGGAACCCGCAGTCGGCGCCTGGGCGTGAGCGTCAGGCAACCAGGAGTGGAACGGCACCACCGGCAGCTTCACCGCGAACGCGATGAAGAAGCCCAGCATCAGGATGTACTCGGTGGTCAGGGACATCTTGGTTTTCAACAGGTCGGCGTAGTTGAACGTGATCACGCCCGTGCTGTTGAAGTTGACCAGTACCAGGCCCAGGATCGCCACCAACATGATCAGGCCGGAAGCCTGGGTGAAGATGAAGAACTTGGTCGCCGCGTAGATCCGGGTTTTCTTGCCGTCCGAAGAACTGTGACCCCAGAGCGCGATGAGGAAGTACATCGGCACCAGCATCATTTCCCAGAAGAAGAAGAACATGAACAGGTCGAGGGCGAGGAACACGCCGACAACGCCGCCCAGGATCCACATCAGGTTCAGGTGGAAGAAGCCCACGTGACGCTGGATCTCTTTCCAGGAGCAGAGTACCGAGAGGATACCCAGCAGGCCGGTCAGCAGGATCATCAACAGCGACAGGCCGTCGAGGGCCAGGTGCACGTTGATGCCGAAGCGCTGGATCCACACGTGCTTGAATTCAAGCGCGAAGGTTGGATCGACACCCGGTGCCGGAGCAAATGAATAGTCGCCATGGGCCCACAGCCAGAGGCCGAGCGCGAGTTCCAGGGACATGGTCAGCAACGCAATCCAGCGGGGGAGGGTGGCGCCGAAGCGTTCACCCATCCAGCAGAGCAGGCCGCCGATAAAGGGGATCAGGATTAGCCAGGGCAGAATCATGACGGGCTCGTTTCCTTTCGCAAGTTCGCAAAGTTCGCAATGTGCATAGTCAGACCGCGACCACGATGATGGCGCCGATTACCAGGACGGCACCGGCCGCCATTGAAGCTGCATACCAGCGCAATTGGCCGGTCTCGCTGCGGCTCAGGGCGGTGTGACCGGCCTTGGCGGCACGCGGGATCAAACCGATGGTCTGGTCGAGCGGGTCTTTGCGCAGTACGTGGCTGATCGCAAGGTACGGCTTGACGAACAGTTTGTCGTAGATCCAGTCGAAGCCCCAGGCAGCGAACCACCAGGCCGAAAGGAAGCGGCCAATGCCACTGTTGGCGATGGCGGTGACGAAGCGGCGCTTGCCGAGGAACAGCAGGGCCGCCAGCAGGATACCCGCGATGGCGATGGCGCCCGAGGCGATTTCCAGGCTGTGCTTGGCTGCACCACCGGCATGGCCGGCGCTTTCCGGCAAAACACCGGCCAGTGGCGGGGTGATCATGGCGCCGACGAAGGTCGACAGGATGATCAGCACCGACAGTGGCAGCCAGTGGGAAATGCCATGGCCTGCGTGGGCTTCAGTCTTGGCTTCACCGTGGAACGTGATAAAGATCAGGCGGAAGGTGTATAGCGAGGTCATGAACGCACCTACCAGGCCGGCGTACAGCAGGCCGTGGTTACCGCTGGCAAAGGCTTCCCAGAGGATTTCGTCTTTCGAGTAGAAACCTGCGGTCACCAGTGGCAGGGCCGACAAGGCCGCGCCGCCGACGATGAAGCTGGCGTAGGCCAACGGCAGTTTCTTCCACAGGCCGCCCATCTTGAAGATGTTCTGCTCGTGGTGGCAGGCAACGATCACCGCACCGGAAGCAAGGAACAGCAGGGCCTTGAAGAAGGCGTGGGTCATCAGGTGGAAGATCGCGCCGTCCCAGGCGCCAACGCCCAGGGCCAGGAACATGTAGCCGATCTGGCTCATGGTCGAGTAGGCGAGGATACGCTTGATGTCGGTCTGAACCAGGGCAGCAAAACCTGCCAGTACCAGGGTCACGCCACCCACCAGGCCCACGAGGTGCAGAATCTCCGGTGCCAGGGTGAACAGGCCGTGGGTACGGGCAATCAGGTAGACACCGGCGGTTACCATGGTCGCGGCGTGGATCAGTGCCGAAACCGGGGTAGGACCGGCCATCGCATCCGCCAGCCAGGTTTGCAGCGGCAGTTGCGCGGATTTACCGACAGCGCCACCCAGCAGCATCAGGGTCGCCAGGGTGATCCAGAAGTCGCCGACCTGGAATTTCTGCGGTGCCAGCACCAGCAGTTCCTGGATGTTCAGCGTGCCCACCTGTTGGAACAGGATGAACAGGCCGATGGCCATGAACACGTCACCGATCCGGGTCACGATAAAGGCTTTGAGTGCGGCGTTACCGTTGTTGCGGTTGCTGTAGTAGAAACCGATCAACAGGTACGAGCACAGGCCCACGCCTTCCCAGCCGAAGTACAGGAACAACAGGTTATCGCCCAGCACCAGGAACAGCATGCTGGCGATAAACAGGTTGGTGTAGGCGAAGAAGCGCGAGTAACCGGCTTCACCGCGCATGTACCAGGACGCGAACAGGTGGATCAGGAAGCCTACACCGACGACCACGCCGAGCATGGTGATCGACAGGCCGTCGACGTAGAGGGCGAAGTTGGGCTTGAAGCCCTCCACCGACATCCACTGCCACAACACCAGGGTGTAGTGACCGCCTTCAGGCGGTGCGACGTTGAATTGCCAGATGACGTAGGCGGCGACAATTGCCGACAGGCCAATGGAACCCACGCCGACCAGGGCCGAGAGGTTTTCCGACCAGCGTCCACGGGAGAACGACAGCAGCAGGAAACCGATCAGGGGAAATACGAAAGTCAGAAAGATCATGTTCATCCGCGCATCTCACTGGCAGCGTCGATATCAAGCGTGTGGAAGCGACGATACAGTTGCAGCAGGATCGCCAGGCCAATACTGGCCTCGGCGGCTGCCAGGCTGATCACCAGGATGAACATCACTTGTCCATCCGGCTGGCCCCAACGGCTACCGGCCACGATGAACGCGAGTGCCGCGGCGTTCATCATGATTTCCAGGCTCATCAACACGAACAGAATGTTGCGGCGAACCATCAGGCCGACCAGGCCAAGGCAGAACAGGATGCCGGCGACCGCCAGACCATGCTCCAAAGGGATAGCAGGCATCGTCATTGCTCCTTGGCTTCGTTGCGGCCCAAGTGGAAGGCGGTGATGGCTGCAGCGAGCAGCAGCATCGAAGCCAGTTCGACCACCAGCAGGTACGGGCCGAACAGGCTGATGCCCACGGCTTTCGCGTCTACGGTGGTGTGGCCGATGGCCTGGCCGCTCTGGTGAGCGAACAGCACATACAGCAGTTCACCCAGCAGCAGGGCTGCGAGGATCACCGGGCCGAGCCAGATGCCGGGCTTGAGCCAGACGCGCTCCTGGGCGACAGACGCCGGCCCCAGGTTGAGCATCATCACCACAAACACGAACAGCACCATGATGGCGCCGGCGTAGGCGATCACTTCCAGCACACCGGCGAACGGTGCGCCGAGGCTGAAGAAGGTCATGGCCACGGCGATCAGCGAAATGATCAGGTAGAGCAGGGCGTGCACGGGGTTAGTGTTGGTGATCACGCGAAGCGTGGACACCACTGCAATACCCGATGCGAAATAGAAAGCGAATTCCATCTTTCTTCCTTAAGGCAGCAAGCTCTTCACGTTGATCGGCTCGGCTTCGTTTTGTGCGGCGCCTTTCGGCTTACCGGCAACGGCCATACCTGCAACACGATAGAAGTTGTAATCAGGGTTTTTACCGGGACCAGAGATCAGCAGATCTTCTTTCTCGTACACCAGGTCCTGACGTTTGAACTCGGCCATCTCGAAATCCGGTGTCAGCTGGATCGCGGTGGTCGGGCAAGCTTCCTCGCAGAGGCCGCAGAAAATGCAGCGCGAGAAGTTGATGCGGAAGAAGTCCGGGTACCAGCGACCGTCTTCGGTTTCAGCTTTCTGCAGCGAGATGCAACCCACCGGGCACGCCACGGCGCACAGGTTGCAGGCCACGCAGCGCTCTTCGCCGTCGGGGTCGCGGGTCAGGACAATGCGGCCGCGATAACGCGGCGGCAGGTACACCGCTTCTTCCGGGTATTGCAGGGTGTCGCGTTTGCGAAAGCCGTGACCGAACACCATCACCAGGCTTCGCAACTGGGTACCGGTACCCTTAACGATGTCGCCAATATATTTGAACATGGGTCAAATCCTCACTGAACCGCGCCCGCTGGCGTGTTCAACAACACAACGGCAGCAGTCACCAGCAAATTGATCAGGGTCAGCGGCAGGCAGAATCGCCAGCTGAAATCCATCACCTGGTCATACCGTGGACGCGGGATGGAAGCGCGCAGCAGGATGAACAGCATGATGAAGAACGCGGTCTTCAGGAAGAACCAGAAGAACGCCAGCTGCGGCAGGATGCCGAACGGACCGTGCCAGCCGCCGAAGAACAGCGTGACCAGCAGGGCCGAGATCAAGATGATGCCGATGTATTCACCAACGAAGAACATGCCCCATTTCATGCCGGCGTATTCAATGTGGTAACCGTCGGCCAGTTCCTGTTCCGCTTCCGGCTGGTCGAACGGGTGACGGTGAGTCACGGCGACGCCAGCGATGAAGAAGGTACAGAAGCCGAAGAACTGCGGAATGATGAACCACAGGTTCTGCGCCTGGTACTCGACGATGTCGCGCATGTTGAACGAGCCCACCTGTACCACGATGCCCATCAGCGCGAGGCCCATGAACACTTCGTAGGACACGGTCTGGGCCGAGGCCCGCAAGCTGCCCAGCAGGGCGAACTTGTTGTTGCTCGACCAACCGGCGAACAGCACCGCGTAGACCGACAAGCCGGCCATGGCGAAGAAGAACAGCAAGCCGATGTTCAGGTCCGCCACGCCCCAGGTCGGGGTGATCGGGATGATTGCGAAGGCAATCAGCAAGGCGCTCATGGCCACGACCGGTGCGAGGGTGAAGATCACCTTGTCGGCAAACGGCGGGGTCCAGTCTTCCTTGAAGAACATTTTCAGCATGTCGGCGGCGATCTGGAACATACCAAACGGGCCAACGCGGTTCGGACCGTAACGGTCCTGCCACCAGCCCAGCAGGCGACGCTCGACGAAGCTGAGCAGGGCGCCCGCCACGACCACGGCCAACAGGATCACGATGGCCTTGACCACCGCGATGATCACGTCGATCACTTCAGGGGTGAACCAGGTCATTGAGCTGCCTCCTGCAGACCGTCAACGGTAAGGCCGAAGATCGCCGGAGGAATCCCCGCGAGGCCTTTTGGCAATGCAACCAGGCCAGCACCCAACTCTTCGTCGATGCGCAGCGGCAGACGCAGGGTCTTGCCGGCGACGTTCACGCTGAGCAGGGCACCGTCGTTGACGCCCAGGCGGTCGGCTTCGGACTTGGCTACGGACACGTAGGCGGCTGGAATGCGCTCTTGTACCGGCGCGGCTTTGGAAGAAGTCTCTTCGCTGCCGAACAGGTGGAAGAACGGCACAACCTGCCAGGTACCCTGGGCCGGGTTGAACGGACGCGGAACGCTGGCGAACCAGTTCAGCGAGTCACCGGTGCTTTCGATCAGGCGGGTGCCCGGGTCGCCGGCACGGATGTGGCCACCGACTTCGTCCTGGAACTTGTTCCAGGCTTGCGGCGAGTTCCAGCCCGGCGACCAGGCAAATGGCACCTGCTGACGTGGCTCGACCGAACCCGAGTAACCTTCCATGGAGAAGGCAAACGCGGTGTCGTTGTCTTGCGGTGTACGTGGCTCATGCACGCTGATGTCAGCCCGCATGGCGGTACGACCGGAGTAACGCAACGGTTCACGGGCGAGTTTCATGCCCTTGATGCGGAACGCGGCGGACGGTGCAGCGTCGACGATGCGTGCCAGTTGCGGTGCAGCGGCAGCGGCGGCAGCGGTCACGTGGTCGAGCTGGGTCCAGTCGATCGGCTGGTTCAGCAGGGTAGCGCGCAGGGCATGCAGCCAGCGCCAGCCTTCGTGAACCAGGATGCTGGCGTCCATGTACTTCGGATCGAACACCTGGAAGAAGCGCTGGGCGCGGCCTTCCTGGCTGACCAGGGTACCGTCGCCTTCAGCAAAGCTGGCGGCGGGCAGTACCAGGTGGGCACGGTCGCTGGTGGCGGTTTTCTGGTGGTCGGCAACGATCACCACTTTGGCCGCGTTCAGCGCTGCGTCGACCTTGGCCGAATCAGTGCGGGTGTACAGGTCGTTTTCCAGTACCACGATCGCATCGGCGCTGCCGTCGGTCACGGCTTGCAGGGCGGCGTCCAGGGACTCGCCACCGAGCATGGCCAGGCCGAGGCTGTTGGCCTCTGGCACGATCAGGCTGATGGAACCGTTCTTCTCGCGCAGCTTCAAGGCTTTGGCGATGTTGGCCGCGGCTTCGATCAGCGCCTTGGAACCCAGCGAGGTGCCGGCGATGATCAATGGACGCTTGGCGGCCAGCAGGGCGTCGGCGATGCGCTTGGCCAGTTCAGCGGCTTCAGCGTCCAGGCCTTCTACGGCAGGCGCGCTGGCGTCGAGGGCGTGGGCCACGGCGAAACCGATGCGGGCCAGGTCGTCAGGCGCGGCGTGTACGCATTCTTCTGCGATGTCGTCGAGCTTGGTGGCGGTCAGGCTGGCGATAAACAGCGGGTTCAGCGCGTGCTGGCCGATATTTTTCACCGCAGCGTCGAGCCATGGCTGGACGCGCATGGCGTCGGCCATGTCTTCGGCCTTGCCTTTTACCGACTGGCGCAGGGACAGGGCGACACGGGCAGCGGTCTGGGTCAGGTCTTCACCGAGGACGAAGATCGCGTCATGGTCTTCGATGTCGCGCATGTTCGGAACCGGCAGCGGGCTGTCGTTCAAAACTTGCAGCACGAGGCGGATGCGCTCCAGTTCACCGGCTTCGATACCCGAGTAGAAGTGCTCGGCACCCACCAGTTCGCGCAACGCGTAGTTGCTTTCGAGGCTGGCGCGGGGCGAACCGATACCGACGATGTTGCGACCGCGCAGCAGGTCAGCGGCTTTATCCAGTGCTTCGTCGAGGCTCAGCTTGGCGCCGTCGGCCAGCAGTGGCTGACGCGGGCGGTCTTCGCGGTTGACGTAGCCGTAGCCGAAACGGCCACGGTCGCACAGGAAGTACTGGTTGACCGAACCGTTGAAGCGGTTTTCGATCCGACGCAGTTCGCCGTAGCGTTCGCCCGGGGAGATGTTGCAACCGCTGGAGCAGCCATGGCAGATGCTCGGCGAGAACTGCATGTCCCACTTGCGGTTATAGCGCTCGGAGTGAGTCTTGTCGGTGAACACACCGGTCGGGCAGACCTCGGTGAGGTTGCCGGAGAATTCACTTTCGAGGGTGCCGTCTTCAACGCGACCGAAGTACACGTTGTCGTGGGCGCCAAACACACCGAGGTCGGTACCGCCGGCGTAGTCCTTATAGAAGCGCACGCAGCGGTAGCAAGCGATGCAGCGGTTCATCTCGTGGGAAATGAACGGGCCCAGTTGCTGGTTCTGGTGAGTACGCTTGGTGAAGCGATACCGGCGCTCGTTGTGGCCGGTCATCACGGTCATGTCTTGCAGGTGGCAGTGGCCGCCTTCCTCACACACAGGGCAGTCGTGCGGGTGGTTGGTCATCAGCCATTCGACGACGCTGGCGCGAAACACTTTCGCTTCTTCGTCTTCGATGGAGATCCAGCTGCCGTCGGTGGCAGGGGTCATGCAGGACATCACGATACGACCACGGGTGTCGTTCTCGTCGGTGTACTGCTTGACCGCGCACTGGCGGCAAGCGCCAACGCTGCCAAGGGCGGGGTGCCAGCAGAAATATGGAATGTCGAGGCCTAGCGACAGACACGCCTGTAACAGGTTGTCTGCCCCATCGACTTCGAGCTCTTTGCCGTCTACGTGGATAGTGGCCATGGTTCAAAGTTCTTCGTTGGCCCGGTGTCAGCGGGCGTGGCTAATGGAATCTTGTTATTCATGTGCATCAACACAGCCTTGAAGGCGTCAGCACATGAGAAAGCGAAGGGCACGGACCCTTCGCCTTTTTAAGCGTTACGCGCCGACTACGATCGGCCTTGCCAGAGGCGGGACGGCGGCGCTGGTAGGCGCGATGCCGGCTTCGAACTCCGAGCGGAAGTATTTGATCGCGCTGCCCAATGGCTCCACGGCGCCCGGTGCGTGAGCACAGAAGGTCTTGCCTGGGCCGAGGAAACCGACCAGACCCAGCAGGGTCTCGATGTCGCCCTCGCGGCCTTCGCCGTTTTCCAGGGCCATCAGCAGCTTGACGCTCCATGGCAAACCGTCGCGGCACGGGGTGCAGAAGCCACAGGATTCGCGGGAGAAGAATTGCTCCATGTTGCGCAGCAACGACACCATGTTCACGGTGTTGTCCACGGCCATGGCCAGGCCGGTACCCATACGGGTGCCCACCTTGCCGATGCCGCCGGCGTACATTTGCGCGTCCAGGTGTTCTGGCAACAGGAAGCCGGTACCGGCGCCGCCTGGCTGCCAGGCCTTGAGGGTGTAGCCATCGCGCATGCCGCCGGCGTAGTCCTCGAACAGCTCCCGTGCGGTCACGCCGAAAGGCAGCTCCCACAGGCCCGGGTTCTTGACCTTGCCGGAGAAGCCCATGAGCTTGGTGCCCATGTCTTCGCTGCCTTCGCGGGCCAACGATTTGTACCACTCCACGCCGTCGCCGATGATTGCCGGCACGTTGCACAGGGTTTCAACGTTGTTCACGCAGGTCGGCTTGCCCCACACGCCCACGGCGGCAGGGAAGGGCGGCTTGGAACGCGGGTTGGCGCGGCGGCCTTCGAGGGAGTTGATCAGTGCGGTTTCTTCACCGCAGATATAACGCCCGGCGCCGGTGTGCACGAACAGTTCGAAGTCGAAACCCGAACCAAGGATGTTCTTGCCCAAGAGGCCAGCGGCCTTGGCTTCTTCCACGGCACGGTTCAGGTGCTTGGCGGCGGTGGTGTATTCGCCACGCAGGAAGATGTAGCCACGGTAGGTTTTCAACGCGCGGGCACTGATCAGCATGCCTTCGATCAGCAGATGGGGCAGTTGCTCCATCAGCATGCGGTCTTTCCAGGTGTTCGGCTCCATTTCATCCGCGTTGCACAGCAGGTAGCGGATGTTGATGGATTCGTCTTTTGGCATCAGGCCCCACTTGACACCCGTGGGGAAGCCTGCACCGCCGCGGCCCTTAAGGCCTGCGTCTTTCACGGTCTGGACGATGTCGTCCTGGGCCATGTCGGCAAAGGCTTTGCGCGCGGCCGCGTAACCGTTCTTGGCCTGGTACTCGTCAAGCCATACAGGCTCGCCGTCGTCACGCAGGCGCCAGGTCAGCGGGTGAGTCTCGGCCGACCGCTTGATGCGGTTGGCAGGACCGAAGGAAGTCAGGGTCATGGGTAGCCCTCGAGCAATTGGGTGACGCCAGCAGGCTGCACGTCGCCGAATGTGTCGTCGTCGATCATCAACGCCGGCGCCTTGTCACAGTTGCCCAGGCAGCACACCGGCAGCAGCGTGAAGCGCCCGTCCGGAGTGGTTTGGCCCAGGCCGATGCCCAGCTTGCTCTGGATCTCGCTGACCACGGACTCGTGGCCACCGATGTAGCAGACCATGCTGTCGCACACGCGAATGATGTGGCGGCCGACCGGCTGGCGGAAGATCTGGCTGTAGAACGTCGCCACGCCTTCAACGTCGCTGGCGGGGATGCCGAGGATCTCGCCGATGGCGTAGAGGGCGCCGTCCGGCACCCAGCCACGTTCCTTCTGGACGATCTTCAAGGCTTCGATCGACGCCGCGCGCGGGTCTTCGTAGTGATGCAGCTCGTGCTCGATGGCCGAGCGCTCGGTTTCACTCAAGGTGAAACGGTCTGTCTGGATAAGCGTGCTATTCATGCTTAGCGGTCCACGTCGGCCATAACGAAATCGATACTACCCAGGTACGCAATCAAGTCCGCGACCATTTCACCTTTGATCACCGAAGGGATCTGCTGCAGGTGCGGGAAGCTTGGCGTACGAATCCGGGTGCGGTAGCTCATGGTGCCGCCATCGCTCGTCAGGTAATAACTGTTGATACCCTTGGTCGCTTCGATCATCTGGAAGGACTCGTTGGCCGGCATTACCGGGCCCCACGAAACCTGCAGGAAGTGCGTGATCAGGGTTTCGATGTGTTGCAGCGTGCGCTCTTTCGGCGGCGGCGTGGTCAGCGGGTGATCCGCCTTGTACGGGCCTTCCGGCATGTTGCGCATGCACTGTTCGATGATCTTCAGGCTCTGGCGCATTTCTTCGACGCGCACGATGCAGCGGTCGTAGGCATCGCCGTTGGCCGCCAGCGGCACTTCGAATTCGAAGTTCTGGTAGCCGGAGTACGGGCGTGCTTTACGCAGGTCGAAATCGCAACCGGTGGAACGCAGGCCAGCACCGGTGACGCCCCATTCCAGGGCCTCTTTGGTGTTGTACTGGGCGACGCCGATGGTCCGGCCCTTGAGGATGCTGTTGTCCAGGGCGGCTTTCTGGTATTCGTCCAGACGCTTGGGCATCCAGTCGATGAATTCCTTGACCAGGCGTTCCCAGCCACGTGGCAGGTCGTGGGCGACGCCGCCGATGCGGTACCAGGCCGGGTGCAGGCGGAAACCGGTGATGGCTTCGATGACCTTGTACGCACGCTGACGGTCGGTGAAGGTGAAGAACACCGGGGTCATGGCGCCGACGTCCTGGATATAGGTACCCAGGAACAGCAGGTGGCTGGTGATCCGGAAGAACTCGGCCATCATGATGCGGATGGTGTCGACCTTGTCCGGCACCTTGATGCCGGCCAGCTTCTCGACCGAGAGCACGTACGGCAGGTTGTTCATCACGCCGCCGAGGTAGTCGATACGGTCGGTGTACGGGATGAAGCTGTGCCACGACTGACGCTCGGCCATCTTCTCGGCACCACGGTGGTGGTAGCCGATGTCCGGTACGCAGTCGACGATTTCTTCGCCGTCCAGTTGCAGGATGATGCGGAAGGCACCGTGAGCAGAAGGGTGGTTCGGGCCCAGGTTGAGGAACATGTAGTCCTCGTTGGTGCCGGAGCGCTTCATGCCCCAGTCTTCCGGACGGAAGCGCGCAGCCTCTTCTTCAAGCTGTTGCTTGGCGAGGGTCAGGCTGAACGGATCGAATTCGGTGGCGCGGGCAGGGAAGTCCTTGCGCAGCGGGTGACCTTCCCAGGTCGGCGGCATCATGATGCGCGACAGGTGCGGGTGGCCCGGGAAATCGATGCCGAACATGTCCCACACTTCACGCTCGTACCAGTTGGCGTTGGGCCAGATACCGGTCACGGTCGGAACGCTCAGGTCGCTCTCGGAGAGGGCCACCTTGATCATCACGTCGCTGTTACGTTCAAGCGACATCAAGTGGTAGAACACGGTGAAGTCGGCGCCGCTCGGCAGCCCCTGGCGCTTGGTGCGCAGGCGCTCGTCCACGCCATGCAGGTCATAGAGCATGACGTACGGCTTGGGCAGGTTGCGCAGGAAGCTCAGGACTTCGACGAGCCTGGCACGTGCCACCCACAGCACCGGCATGCCGGTGCGTGTGGCCTGGGCGGTGAAGGCGTCAGGGCCAAAACGGTTGTTGAGTTCGACGACCACATCCTGGTCGTCTGCCTTATAAGGCGGGATGTACAGAGCACTGCCTGTAGTCATGGTTTTTTATCGCTTTCGGTCAACGTAAAGAATGAAGCCAGGTTTTCGTTCTATAAAAGAAGCGGTTCTGGATCAGACTTCGTCGGGGCTGCGCAGGTTGGTTACCTGAATACGCTGTTCGCGGCGCTGTTCCTTTTGTGACGGCATCTCGGCGCGGTATACGCCTTGATCTCCGACAACCCAGGAAAGTGGGCGACGCTCCTTGCCAATCGATTCCTGCAACAGCATCAAGCCTTGCAGAAATGCTTCAGGGCGGGGCGGGCAGCCAGGCACGTAGACGTCCACGGGCAGGAACTTGTCCACCCCCTGAACCACGGAGTAGATGTCGTACATGCCACCGGAGTTGGCGCACGAACCCATGGAGATAACCCACTTTGGCTCAAGCATTTGCTCGTAGAGACGCTGAATGATCGGCGCCATCTTGATAAAGCAGGTACCGGCGATAACCATGAAATCCGCCTGACGCGGCGATGCCCGGATAACTTCGGCGCCAAAGCGCGCGATGTCGTGGGGCGCCGTGAAGGCGGTGGTCATTTCCACGTAGCAGCAGGACAGACCGAAGTTGTACGGCCACAGGGAGTTCTTACGTCCCCAGTTGACCGCGCCACTCAGCACGTCTTCCAGCTTGCCCATGTAGATGTTTTTGTGGACTTGGTCTTCTAACGGGTCGGAAACGGTTTCCCGTTCGCCGATTGGGTACTGCTCGTTAGGAGCATCCGGGTCGATCCTGGTGAGATTGTATTGCATCGCCAAAGCCTCATTGTTTCAGCTTCGCTTGCCGCTTGCGACGAGCTTCCGGAGCCCAGTCAAGGGCGCCCACTCGAAATAGGTAGACAAGGCCTGCCAACAGAATTGCTATGAAAACGAGGGCTTCGACGAATCCGGTCCAGCCGCTTTCGCGGACGGACACAGACCAGGCAAAGAGAAAAAGGGCTTCGATGTCGAAGATCACGAAGAGCATCGCGACCAGATAGAATTTGGCTGAGAGCCGCAAGCGGGCGCCACCTGTAGGTAGCATGCCGGACTCGAACGGTTCGTTTTTGCTGCGGCCCCAGGCTTTTGACCCGAGGAGGCTGGAGACGCCGAGCATGAAGGCGCAAAGGCCGACTACACCGAGGAGGAAAATGGCAAAGCCCCAGTTGTGGGCCATGAGTCCTGTCGCTTCGGTCATGCTGGAAATCCTTAACAGAGAGCAAAGGTCTCTGAGCTCGAAAAAGTAACGATGCAGTGACGATATGTCGCAGCGCAATCAATCGCGGTGATTTTATGGCTAAACACCGGGCAAGTAAAATTCCTATAGCGAAATTATTCGATGGAATAAGCACATAGTGCACCTTCTTGGGGCTGTAGCCCTTGTGCTGCGGGCATTAGCGGGCTTTTCACGAATTGTGTTTTGTTTAACCGGTAAAGAAGTTTTCATGCTCTAAATGATAATGAATATTGTTTGCGTGGGGTTTAAGCGAATGTTTCTCGTGTGGCGGGGGAAGTTGCCGTTACTTGCTAGATTGTCGCTTAGTTGCTGACGGAGATCTTTTAACCGATCTGGTTGATGCAGATACCGCTCTAGATCAATGTTTTGCACAAATTTTCAGAATGCACACATTCCCCTTGTGGGAGCGGGCTTGCTCGCGAATGCAGTGGGTCAGCCAATGAATCTGTTGACTGATACACCGCATTCGCGAGCAAGCCCGCTCCCACATTTTGATCTGTGTTGTGTCAGGCAGGGTTTCATCAGTGCAAAAAAAACGCCCCGAACCAGTCGGGGCGTCAGATCGTGCGGCACTGCGGTTAGGTCTTCCGTGGGGCCGCAGTGGCCGTGTACTCAGTACTTAGTGGAACTGCTCTTCTTCGGTCGAACCGGTCAGCGCAGTCACGGACGAGGTGCCGCCCTGGATCACGGTGGTCATGTCGTCGAAGTAACCGGTGCCCACTTCCTGCTGGTGCGCCACAAAGGTGTAACCCTTGGCAGCATCAGCGAACTCTTGTTCCTGCAGCTTCACGTAGGCAGTCATGTCGTTGCGAGCGTAGTCGTGTGCCAGGTTGAACATGCTGTGCCACATGTTGTGAATGCCGGCCAGGGTGATGAATTGGTGCTTGTAGCCCATGGCAGACAGTTCACGCTGGAACTTGGCGATGGTCGCGTCGTCCAGGTTCTTCTTCCAGTTGAAGGAAGGCGAGCAGTTGTAGGACAGCAGTTGATCCGGGTATTCCTTCTTGATGGCTTCGGCAAAGCGGCGAGCTTCGTCCAGGTCCGGCTTGGCAGTTTCGCACCAGATCAGGTCGGCGTACGGCGCGTAGGCCAGGCCACGAGCGATCGCCTGGTCGAGACCGGCGCGCACTTTATAGAAACCTTCCTGGGTACGTTCGCCAGTCACGAACGGCTGGTCGTACGGGTCGCAATCCGAGGTCAGCAAATCAGCCGCGTTGGCATCGGTACGGGCCAGGATGATGGTCGGAGTGCCAGCAACGTCAGCAGCCAGACGAGCAGCCGTCAGCTTTTGAACAGCTTCCTGGGTTGGAACCAGTACCTTGCCGCCCATGTGGCCGCATTTCTTCACCGAAGCCAGCTGGTCTTCGAAGTGAACGCCGGCAGCGCCTGCCTCGATCATGCTCTTCATCAGCTCGTAGGCGTTCAGTACGCCACCGAAACCGGCTTCAGCGTCTGCAACGATCGGTGCGAAGTAGTCGATGTAGCCTTCATCGCCCGGGCCTTTACCGGCTTTCCACTGGATCTGGTCGGCACGGCGGAACGAGTTGTTGATGCGCTTGACCACGGTTGGCACGGAGTCCACCGGGTACAGCGATTGGTCGGGGTACATGGATTCAGCGGAGTTGTTGTCCGCTGCCACTTGCCAGCCAGACAGGTAGATCGCCTGGATACCGGCTTTGACCTGTTGAACCGCTTGGCCGCCAGTCAGGGCGCCCATGCAGTTGACGAAATCTTTTTCGGGACGGAAGGACGGCTTGGCACCCTGGGTGACCAGCTTCCACAGCTTCTCGGCGCCGAGTTTTGCAAAGGTGTGCTCAGGTTGAACCGAGCCACGCAGGCGGACGACGTCAGCAGCGGAATAAGCGCGGGTCACGCCTTTCCAGCGTGGGTTTTCAGCCCAGTCTTTTTCAAGGGCTGCAATTTGCTGTTCGCGTGTCAGTGCCATGGGGAAAAACCTCGTCGCATAGGTCTAGGTGGAAAATTCCATTTGCCAGCCACGTAATCAGTGCGTGGTTATGGCTGCTCGCTGACCAGAAGCTTAGGCGGTCAAGTCAGGCTTGGCGGGGAAGGCGACGGGATGAACGATAGGCTCAAGGGGGAGTTGAGCAGGTAAGGGCGAACTGCGAACAGTCTTCGGGCGTCGTGGGCCTTTGTACGATCCATCAGTGTGTTGCCGGGTTACCTGGTTAGCTTCCGTCCCTCGGGACAACTTCGTTCCAGTCGCAACCTCGTCAAACACACCTTGTGGGCGGTACAGACACGAATCGGCTCAGGTGGGTGGCTTTGAGCGACGATCCGAAGGCCCTTGCCAGGGCCCCTGATTAGCGGGAGCGAGGCCATCATGCCCATGCTTTTTTGGATCGTCAAATGTTTTGTAGTGCTTTTTTTAAGGCACTACATCTTTAGTCTAATACGACTCGCCAGTCAGTTTTTGGTGCTTCAGTTCAGCGTGTCGACTTTGACCCGCAATGTCAGGTCATCGCGCCCTTGAGTAGAGTAGCTGCGGGTTGTAGTACTTTTGTCGGCCTGGGTCTGACGGTTGATCCCGGCCAGGGTGATCCACTCGCCCAGGCGTCCGCTGACAGTTGTGTCGGTACTTTGCACGTTCACTACATCGGGACGTTCCTGGCTCATGCGGTCACGATTGGTACTGATGCTCAGGTGAACGGTCTCGCCGGTGACGCTGGCCGTCACGTAGAAGCCCTGGGTTACGTTGCGATACTGGGTCTGGTTCTGCGGGCGGCCGTAGGCATCGGGCTGGGTGGTGGTGAGGGGCACGCTCTGGCCGATCTGGATCAGCGCGGGCACGCCTTCGCTGGCCTGGATCTGCTGGATCCCGCCGTCACGGCTCTCGGTGCTGTAGGTGATGACCTGGGTTTGGTTATTGCCGTTGCTCTGCTGGTTGTTTTCGTTGGTGTCGACGGTGATCAGCAGGCGCTTGGAAGGCGTGTCCAGTTGCGCGAGCAGGGCGCGCAGGCCCTGGATCTTGTCGGGCTCGGCATTCACGATCAGTTGGTTGCCGTAGGCGCTGACGGTGCCGTCCTTGCCGATAAAGTTCTGCGCCACCGGCAGCAGGTCGGCGCTGGTGCGGTTGCTCAGGGGCACGACTTCGGTGGCGGCCATCACCGAGAAACTGGTGGCCAGGAGCAACAGGGTGAGCAGGGTGCGTAGGGACATGTCCGTTATCTCTGCGAGTCATTTAGGCTAGATATTGCCAGTTTGTCGGCCTGGCGGGGTGCAAGTTGAATCCTGGACGGCAAAAGGCCCTGGCATCGGAGGATGGCAGGGCCTTTTGAGGTGTTGCTGATGGCGCCTTCGCGAGCAAGCCCGCTCCCACATTTGACCTCATTCCAAAGGATGTACTGGATCGAATGTGGGGGCTGGCTTGCCTGCGAAGGGCGCGGCGCGGTCTCGGATCAGCCCTCGCGCACCATATCAACGTGAGGAATCCCGACTTCCAGGAACTCATCGCTGACAATCTTGAAGCCCAGGCGCTCATAAAATGGCGCCGCATGGACCTGTGCACTGAGGATCTGCCGGGTCTGGCCGCGTTTCTCGGCCACGCCGATCACCGCTTCCATCAGCTTGTCGCCGACCTTCAGGCCGCGCCAGTCTTTGAGAACCGACACGCGGCCGATCTCGCCGGTAGGCAGCAGGCGTGCAGTACCGATGGGAAAGTCGCCTTCGAACGCCAGGAAATGCACGGCACTCGCGTCGTCTGCATCCCATTCCAGCTCCGGTGGAACCGATTGTTCAGCGATAAATACCGCTTCACGAATGCGCCGTATCTCGGCGATATCCTTTTGCCAGTCCGCGACACTTACGTGAATCTTATTCATCGGCAAACCCCAGGCTTCCTTGCTTGACCAGTTCCCACAGCAGGGCGCAGCCATCTTCATCCGCCAGCCATGGGCCGAGGTTGTCGATGTGCAGGGCGTCGGCGGCGCACACCAGCTTCAGCAGTTCCCGCAGCTTGCCCGGCAACAGGCGGCTCTGGCCGCTGGCGAACAGCAGCAGGTCGTCGTCGACTTCGGACCAGGCCAGGCGGGCGCTCGGGTTGCGGATCAGCACGGCGCCGTTTTCCAGGCTGCCCAGCAGGTCTTCTTCTTCCACTTCCGGGCCGGCGACCAGTTCCGGGTAGCGCGGCTCGGTCATGAACTGGCCGAACCAGGTCAGCAGCATGCGCTCGTCGCTCATGTGCTCGGCCAACAGGCTTTTCAGGCGGTCGAGGGCGTCGCCCTGGATCTGGTGCGGGTCGCTGACCGGCTGGGCATCGGCGTCGGTGTAGCGCTCTTCGTCAGTCAGGTACTGGCTGAGGAAGTCGGTGAAGTGGGTCAGCACTTCAGCGGCGCTCGGGGCGCGGAAGCCTACGGAGTAGGTCATGCAATCATCCACGGCCACGCCGCAGTGGGCCAGGCGGGGCGGCAGGTAGAGCATGTCGCCCGGTTCCAGCACCCATTCGGCGGTCTCTTCGAATTCAGCGAGGATGCGCAGGTCCGCGTGTTGCAGCAGCGGGCTTTCGGAGTTGCACATCTGGCCGATCTTCCAGTTGCGCTTGCCGGAACCTTGCAGCAGGAACACGTCGTAGTTGTCGAAGTGCGGGCCCACGCTGCCACCCGGGGCGGCGTAGCTGATCATCACATCGTCAATGCGCCAGCTTGGCAGGAAGCGGAAGTTTTCCAGCAGTTCGGCCACTTCCGGCACGAACTGGTCGACCGCCTGCACCAGCAGGGTCCACTCGCGCTCGGGCAGGGTGCTGAAGGCATCTTCGGCGAACGGGCCGCGGCGCAACTCCCACGGGCGTTCGCCGTGTTCGATGATCAGGCGCGACTCGACTTCTTCTTCCAGCGCCAGGCCGGCCAGTTCGTCGGCGTCGATCGGGCTTTCGAAGTCAGGGATGGCCTGGCGGATCAGCAGGGGTTTTTTCTGCCAGTAGTCGCGCAGGAATTCCCGTGCCGTGATGCCGCCCAGAAGTTGAAGAGGAATGTCAGGATTCATGTGTAACCTATTGAAAAAAAGCACTTTTCAGACGGGAATAAAAACGCCCGGCGCTGCCGGGCGTCTCAAGGGGTCAAGCTTCTATCAGATGCGTTTGGCTTGAGCCACAGCGTTGCCGATGTAGTTGGCCGGGGTGAGCAGTTTCAGCTCGGCCTTGGCGGCGGCTGGCATGTCCAGGCCGTCAATGAAAGTTTGCAGCGCTTCGGAGGTGATGCCCTTGCCGCGGGTCAGCTCTTTGAGCTTCTCGTACGGGTTTTCGATGTTGTAGCGGCGCATCACGGTCTGGATCGGCTCGGCCAGGACTTCCCAGCAAGCGTCCAGGTCGGCGGCGATCTTCTGCTCGTTGAGCTCCAGTTTGCTGATGCCTTTGAGGCTGGCTTCGTACGCGATCACGCTGTGGGCGAAGCCCACGCCGAGGTTGCGCAGTACGGTGGAGTCGGTCAGGTCGCGCTGCCAGCGGGAGATTGGCAACTTGCTGGCCAGGTGCTGGAACAGGGCGTTGGCGATCCCGAGGTTGCCTTCGGAGTTTTCGAAGTCGATCGGGTTGACCTTGTGCGGCATGGTCGACGAACCGATTTCGCCGGCAATGGTGCGCTGCTTGAAGTAGCCCAGGGAGATGTAGCCCCAGATATCGCGATCGAAGTCGATCAGGATGGTGTTGAAGCGCGCAATCGCGTCGAACAGCTCGGCGATGTAGTCGTGGGGTTCGATTTGCGTGGTGTACGGGTTGAAACCCAGGCCCAGTTCGTCTTCGATGAAGGCGCGGGCGTTTTCTTCCCAGTCGATCTCAGGATAGGCCGACAGGTGGGCGTTGTAGTTGCCTACGGCGCCGTTGATCTTGCCCAGCAGCGGTACGGCCGCGACTTGAGCGATCTGGCGCTCCAGGCGGTACACCACGTTGGCCAGTTCTTTACCCAGGGTGGTCGGCGAAGCCGGCTGGCCGTGGGTGCGCGACAGCATCGGAACGTCGGCGAAACGGATCGCCAGTTCGCGGATGGCGTCGGCAGTCTGGCGCATCAGTGGCAGCATCACGTCATCACGGCCTTCGCGCAGCATCAGGGCGTGGGACAGGTTGTTGATGTCCTCGCTGGTGCAGGCAAAGTGGATGAACTCGCTGACCTTGGCCAGTTCCGGCAGCTTGGCCGCTTGCTCTTTGAGCAGGTATTCGATGGCTTTAACGTCGTGGTTGGTGGTGCGCTCGATCTCTTTGACACGCTCGGCGTGCTCCAGAGCGAAGTTTTCCGCCAGGGCGTTCAGCACAGCGTTGGCTTCGGCGGAGAACGCCGGCACTTCGCTGATGCCAGGGTGAGCGGCCAGGCGCTGGAGCCAGCGCACTTCAACCAGAACACGAGCACGGATCAAGCCGTATTCGCTGAAAATAGGGCGCAGGGCCTGGGTTTTGCCGGCGTAGCGGCCGTCAACAGGGGAAACCGCAGTGAGCGAAGAAAGCTGCATGGGGTGTTCTCGGACAGTCGGGCAACGAAATGGGGCGCGTATCATACATGAAAAAATCCGCCGGTCCGTTGCCAACTGACCGGCGTATTACGCGTGGGGCTATAAAAAAATCGGTTGCTGCGACTTATTCGTTGCGCATCAACGGGTAAAGCTCTTTCAGCAATTTGCGTCGGCTGACCACCAACTGCCAGCGATGACCGCCCAATTGGCGCCATAACCGCGCCGAACGAATACCGGCCAACAGCAGGGCGCGGATTTTCGAGGCGTTGTTTGGTTGTTGCAGGTTGCGCATATCGCCGTGCACCTGGATCCGCTGGCGCAAGGTGCTCAGGGTGTCCTGGTACAGGGCGCCACAGGCTGCGATCACGTTTTCGTGGGCCGGGCCAAAATGCTCGACCTGGGACTGGATCTGCGGCAGGCGCTTGCCGATGGTGTCCAGCAGGTCGTCGCGCTTGGCCAATTGACGCTCCAGGCCGAGCATCGACAGGGCGTAGCGCAGCGGCTCGCGCTGCAAGGTGCTTGGGTCGCGCTCGAGGGCGCCGACCAGTGCGCGATAACCTTCGCGCAGGGCCAGGTCGTCGCCGCCGTACACTTCCAGGGTGTCCTTCGGGTCGCGGATCAGCAGGCTGCCGAGCATGCAGGTCAGGCCTGCCTCGGTGACCTGGCCGGTCTTGGCGATCTTGTCCACCAGCACCGCGGCGAGAAACACGCCGCCCAGTGCCGTCAGTTGCTCCTGGGTCGGGCTCATGCCTGGCTGCTCCAGGGTTCGGCAACTTCGATCACACCGCCCCCCAGGCAAATCTCTCCGTCATAGAACACTACCGATTGGCCCGGTGTTACGGCGCGCTGCGGGTCGTCGAAGGTGGCGCGATAGCCGGTGGCGGTTTTTTCCAGGGTGCAGGGCTGGTCGCTCTGGCGATAGCGCACTTTGGCCGTGAGGCGGCGCGGGCTGCTGAGGTCCACCGGGTTGACCCAGTAGATGTCCGAGGCCAGCAGGGCGCGGGAGAACAGCCATGGGTGGTCATTGCCCTGGCCCACGATCAGCTCGTTGTGCTCCAGGTCCTTGACCAGCACGTACCACGGCTCTTCGCCGGCGTCTTTCAAGCCGCCGATGCCCAGGCCCTGGCGCTGGCCGATGGTGTGGTACATCAAGCCGTGGTGACGGCCGATGATCTCGCCTTCGGTGGTCTTGATCTCGCCCGGTTGCGCCGGCAGGTACTGCTTGAGGAAGTCGCTGAAACGGCGTTCGCCGATAAAGCAGATCCCGGTGGAATCCTTCTTCTTGGCGGTGGCCAGGCCGTGTTTCTCGGCAATGGCGCGCACTTCGGGCTTTTCCAGCTCGCCCACCGGGAACAGGGTCTTGGCGATCTGTTCGCCGCCGACGGCGTGCAGGAAGTAGCTCTGGTCCTTGTTGGCGTCCAGGCCCTTGAGCAGCTCGGTGCGGCCATCGATGTCGCGACGGCGCACGTAGTGGCCAGTGGCGATCAGGTCGGCGCCAAGGATCATCGCGTAGTCGAGGAACGCCTTGAACTTGATCTCGCGGTTACACAGGATGTCCGGGTTCGGCGTGCGACCGGCCTTGTATTCGGCCAGGAAGTGCTCGAACACGTTGTCCCAGTACTCGGCGGCGAAGTTGGCGGTGTGCAGCTTGATGCCGATTTTGTCGCAGACGGCCTGGGCATCCGCCAAGTCGTCCATGGCGGTGCAATATTCCGTTCCATCGTCTTCTTCCCAGTTCTTCATGAACAGGCCTTCCACCTCATAACCCTGCTCCATGAGCAGAACGGCGGAAACGGAAGAATCCACGCCGCCGGACATACCGACGATGACGCGCTTCTTTTGTGTGTCAGAAGGGGCTGGATCACGCATAGGATTTCAACGGGAGTCTTTAAAAAGGACGCGATTCTAGCAGGCTCGCGTCTGCAAGGCTAAAGAGAAGGGCGGATCAATTCGAGGCTGTGGCGCTGGCCGGCCAGATAATCGTCGATGCAGCGGATGATCAGCTCGCTGCGCCAGTCTTCGCGCAGGGCCATCAATTCGTCACGGGTCAGCCAGCGGGCGCGCAGAATACCGTCGTCCAGTGGGTAGTCCGGGTGGTGTTTCAGGGCCTTGGCGATGAAGCATACGCGCTGATAGGTCACGCCATTGCTGGGAGCGGTGTACAGGTAAATCCCTACAACCCCGGTGGCTTCGACGTCCCAGCCGGTCTCTTCGAGGGTTTCGCGCACGGCGGCCTCGGTCAGGGTTTCGTTCGGGTCGAGGTGGCCGGCGGGCTGGTTGAGCACGGCGCGGCCGCCCTTGAGTTCTTCGACCATCAGGAAGCGGCCGTTGTCTTCGACGATGGTGGCGACGGTGATGTGGGGGAGCCAGGTCATGGGAGAGTCTCGAGAAATCAGAGAAACATCATACAGGGGCGCCCGCCGAGAGCGCCCCTGTCGGTTACTTCGCGGCCTTGGTGATCGCGTCGAAGGCGACCATGTCATCAATCACTTCACCGCCGGTGGCTTTGGTTTGCGCTTGCCATACGACGATCACCACGTTCTGCGTGGGATTGATGTAGACAAACTGCCCGAAAATGCCGGCAGCTGTGAAGGCCTTGTCCGCCTTCGAGGCGGCGGTCCAGGCGGGCCACCACATGGAGGCAAAGTCGCCGTACGCCGGGTCGGTGCCGGTGGTGGCGCTGGCGAAGCTCATCCAGCCCTGGGGCAGGACCTGTTTGTCGCCGGCTTTGCCGCCGCTGAGTACGAACTGTCCGAAGCGCCCGTAATCTTCCAGCGTTGCACTGATGCCGCTGCCGCCGACTTCGTTGCCATTGGGGCCATCGAGCCACCAGTTGGCGTCGGTTTGCATGCCGTAGGGCGCCCAGATCTTCTCGCTCAGGTATTGCGCAAGTGGCTTGCCCGTGGCGGCGCTGACCAGTTGGCCCAGCACTTGGGTCTCGCCGGTACTGTAGTTGGTGCGGGTGCCGGGCGGCGCGGCGCTGGGCAGGCTGGCCATGAACTTGAGGGCGGAGCCGGGCACCTGTTCGGTTTGCAGCTTGAGCATCATGCGCCGGTCTGACATCGGGTCGGCGTATTTCTCACTCCATTTGACCCCGGAGCGCATCGCCAGGACCTGGCGTACGGTGGCCTGGTCGTAACCACTGCCGGCGAGTGCGGGCAGGTATTGGGTGACTTTGTCATCCAGACTTTTGATCGAGCCGTCCTGCAGCGCGGCGCCCACGAGGGTCGAGGTGATCGACTTGGCCACCGACATCGACATCCACCGGGTGTCCGGCGTGTTGCCTTTTTCGTAGCGTTCAGTAACGACCTGGCCGTTCTTGATCACCAGCAGGCCTGTTACCCGGTTGAGGGCGACGTAGTCGTCGAGGCTGTAGCGTTTGCCTTCATAGTCGAAGGCCACTGGCCCCAGCGGTTGGCTGCTGTGCGGCAGTGGAAACGGGTGGCCACCGGCCTTGATGGTGCGTACCGGGAACAGGCGATCAATGTTGCGGAAGGTGCTGACAGCGTCGGGTTCACTGAGTTTGCCGTCGTACATGGTCTGTACGTCGCCGATCGGTTCCTGGGCGTGGGGGTAGGGACTTGAAGTGCCTGCGCAGGCCGTCAGCAGGGCCAGGACCGAGGAGCAGGTCAGCGCCTGTAGGAGGTTTCTTGGCATGGGAACGTCCTTATTTATTGTTCTTTGAGGGTTGGAACAATAAGAAGACAAAGCAAGGACTGCGCCCGTTCCTGAAAAACAGGCAAAAAAAATCCGGAATCCTTTCGAATTCCGGATTTTCCTGCCGCACGAGGATCAGTCAGCGATCCTCGTGCGGCGGCACCTCAAGGCATCACACCAGCGCAGCGATTGCCGCGTTGAGGGTGGCGCTTGGGCGCATGGCCTTGCTGGTCAGCTCGGCGTTCGGTGCGTAGTAGCCACCGATGTCCACTGGCTTGCCCTGGACAGCGTTGAGCTCGGCAACGATGGTTGCCTCATTCGCGGTCAGGGTCTTGGCCAGTTCGCCAAACTGCGCTTGCAGTGCAGTGTCTTCGGTCTGGGCCGCCAGGGCTTGAGCCCAGTACAGCGCCAGGTAGAAGTGGCTGCCGCGGTTGTCGATGTTGCCGACTTTGCGCGATGGCGACTTGTTGTTGTCGAGGAACTGGCCGGTGGCCTGGTCCAGGGTCTTGGACAGCACCAGGGCTTTCGGGTTGTTGTACGTCACACCCAAATGCTCGAGGGATGCGGCCAGGGCCAGGAACTCGCCCAGGGAATCCCAGCGCAGGAAGTTCTCTTCAACCAGTTGCTGCACGTGCTTCGGAGCCGAGCCGCCAGCGCCGGTTTCGAACAGGCCGCCACCGTTCATCAGCGGCACGATCGACAGCATCTTGGCGCTGGTGCCCAGTTCCATGATCGGGAACAGGTCGGTCAGGTAGTCGCGCAGAACGTTGCCGGTCACCGAGATGGTGTCCAGGCCCTTGCGGGTGCGCTCCAGGGTGAACTTCATCGCGTCGACTGGCGACATGATGCGGATGTCCAGGCCTTCGGTGTTGTGGTCTTTCAGGTAAGCCTGAACTTTCTCGACCACGACGCCGTCGTGCGCGCGCTGCGGGTCCAGCCAGAAGATGGCCGGGGTGTTGCTGGCGCGGGCGCGGTTGACCGCCAGTTTGACCCAGTCCTGGATCGGCGCGTCTTTGGTCTGGCACATGCGGAAGATGTCGCCGGCTTCAACAGCCTGTTCCATCAGCAGGTTGCCCTTGCTGTCGGTGACGCGGACTACGCCGTCAGCCTTGATCTGGAAGGTCTTGTCGTGGGAGCCGTACTCTTCGGCTTTTTTCGCCATCAGGCCAACGTTTGGCACGCTGCCCATGGTGGTTGGGTCGAAGGCGCCATTGGCCTTGCAGTCTTCGATCACTGCCTGGTAGATAGTGGCGTAGCAGCGATCCGGGATCACAGCCTTGGTGTCGTGCAGTTGGCCGTCGGTGCCCCACATCTTGCCGGAGTCACGGATCATGGCAGGCATCGATGCGTCGACGATGACGTCGCTCGGCACGTGCAGGTTGGTGATGCCTTTGTCGGAGTTGACCATCGCCAGGGAAGGGCGAGCAGCGTATACCGCCTGGATGTCGGCTTCGATCTGCGCTTGCTGATCGGCCGGCAGCGCCTTGATGCGAGCGTACAGGTCGCCGATGCCGTTGTTCAGGTTGAAGCCGATCTGCTCCAGCACCACAGCGTGCTTGGCCAGTGCGTCTTTATAGAACTCGGCAACGATCTGGCCGAACATGATCGGGTCGGAAACCTTCATCATGGTGGCTTTCAGGTGAACCGACAGCAGCACGCCTTGTTTCTTGGCGTCTTCGATTTCAGCGGCGATGAAGCTGCGCAGGGCTTTCTTGCTCAGCACGGCGGTGTCGATGATCTCGCCAGCTTGTACGCTGGTTTTTTCCTTCAGGACGGTAGCGGTACCGTCCTTGGCGATCAGTTCGATCTTGACGGCATCAGCGCCTTCGATCTGAACGGCTTTCTCGCTGCCGTAGAAGTCGCCGTTGCTCATGTGGGCAACGTGGGACTTGGAGTCGGCAGCCCAGGCACCCATTTTGTGCGGGTGCTTGCGAGCGTAGTTCTTGACCGACAGCGGGGCGCGGCGGTCGGAGTTGCCTTCGCGCAGTACCGGGTTCACGGCGCTGCCCTTGACCTTGTCGTAACGTGCACGGGTTTCTTTTTCCGCGTCGGTGGTTACGGTTTCCGGGTAGTCCGGCAGGGCGTAGCCCTGGGCCTGCAGTTCCTTGATCGCAGCTTGCAGCTGAGGGGTCGAGGCACTGATGTTCGGCAGCTTGATGATGTTGGCTTCAGGGGTAACGGCCAGGTCGCCCAGTTCGGCGAGGTGGTCCGGCACGGCCTTGGCGCCCAGTTGCTCGGGGAAGCTTGCGAGGATGCGCGCGGCCAGGGAAATGTCGCGGGTTTCCACGGCAATATCAGCGGAAGCGGTGAAGGCCTCTACGATAGGCAGCAGTGAATAGGTGGCGAGGGCTGGGGCTTCGTCGGTGAAGGTGTAGATGATCTTCGAGCGGGTGGGCATATTCGGATTAACTCTCTTCTTTGCTGAAAGCATGCGCAGAAACTCGAGATGCGCCGGGTAAAGCGCGTTCGTTCAAAGTCATCCATGAGCGAAATGTCGAAGTTTCTTCGCGGTGATGTTGGGTTGCATCAGTCGAGCGTCAAGCGGGTGAGCTACTGTAGTAGCTCGGCTTTTCTGGCGGAGGGCGTCTGTCTAGAGCGGTCGGCCGTCGTGACTCTTTGGTCAGCGGCGGCATTATACATAGGTCGCTATGCTTACGCCGAGCCTTCATACAAAAGGTGTGTCGTCCATTGGTCTAAAGGTCGCAGGCAGCGGGTTGCGCCTAAAGTCGCATGATGTGCTCAAGATTGGCGCTTTTCCCTTTGCTTTCAAGCTTGTAGGCCGCTAAATGTGCTGTTTTCGACGCAAATGTGTAGGGCCTGAGGTTTCAGTCCTCATTTATCTGGAGTAGGCTCGAACGCAGCCAGATGTTCAATCCATAGATGGAGTTCAGCATGGGATACAAGAAGATTCAGGTTCCGGCAGTCGGCGACAAAATCACCGTCAATGCAGACCATTCTCTCAATGTTCCTGACAACCCGATCATCCCCTTCATCGAGGGTGACGGTATTGGCGTCGACATCAGCCCGGTGATGATCAAGGTGGTCGATGCAGCTGTTAACAAGGCTTATGGCGGCAAGCGCAAAATCTCCTGGATGGAGGTTTATGCCGGCGAAAAGGCCACCCAGGTTTACGACCAGGACACCTGGCTGCCCCAGGAAACCCTGGATGCGGTCAAGGACTACGTGGTTTCCATCAAGGGCCCGCTGACCACCCCAGTCGGTGGCGGTATCCGTTCGCTGAACGTTGCCCTGCGCCAACAGCTCGACCTTTATGTGTGCCTGCGCCCGGTGCGCTGGTTCGAAGGCGTGCCCAGCCCGGTCAAGAAGCCAGGCGATGTGGACATGACCATCTTCCGCGAGAACTCCGAGGATATTTACGCCGGCATCGAGTGGAAAGCCGGCTCCCCGGAAGCGATCAAGGTCATCAAGTTCCTGAAGGAAGAGATGGGCGTCACCAAGATCCGTTTCGACCAGAACTGCGGGATCGGCATCAAGCCGGTGTCCCTGGAAGGCACCAAGCGCCTGGCGCGCAAGGCCTTGCAGTATGTCGTGGATAACGACCGCGACTCGCTGACCATTGTGCACAAAGGCAACATCATGAAGTTCACCGAAGGTGCCTTCAAGGAATGGGCCTACGAAGTGGCGGCCGAAGAGTTCGGCGCGACCCTGTTGGATGGCGGCCCGTGGATGCAATTCAAGAACCCGCGCACCGGCAAGAATGTGGTGGTCAAGGACGCCATTGCCGACGCCATGCTCCAGCAGATCCTGCTGCGCCCGGCCGAATACGACGTGATCGCCACCCTTAACCTTAACGGTGACTATCTGTCCGACGCCCTGGCGGCGGAAGTGGGCGGTATCGGTATTGCGCCGGGCGCCAACCTGTCCGACACCGTGGCGATGTTCGAAGCCACCCACGGTACTGCGCCGAAGTATGCCGGCAAGGACCAGGTCAACCCGGGTTCGCTGATCCTGTCGGCGGAAATGATGTTGCGCCACATGGGCTGGACCGAAGCGGCCGACCTGATCATCAAGGGCACCAACGGCGCAATTTCGGCCAAGACCGTGACCTATGACTTCCACCGCTTGATGGACGGCGCCAAGTTGCTGTCGTCGTCGGCGTTCGGGGATGCGCTGATTTCGCATATGTAAGCTGATACAGGGGCGTAAAAAAACCGGCCTGATGGGCCGGTTTTTTTTAGAGCGTTTGCTCAGTGGCTGATCAGGCCAGTTGTCTTTTTGATTTTTGAGCGACGCCCTCTTTGGGGGTAGTGGCGCTGACTGGAGCGCTGATATTCACTGCGTGCAAGCCCTTGGGTCCCTGAATGATGTCGAAGGAAACCGGTTGCCCTGCCTTTAGTGTCTTGTAGCCATCCATTTGGATAGCCGAGTAATGCGCAAATAGGTCGTCAGTCTTGTCGTCTTCGTTGATGAAGCCGTAACCCTTGGCATTGTTGAACCACTTGACCTTACCGCTCGCCATGCCCATATCCCTCTGCACCAGACTCCATCACTGGAGTATCATCCAGTTTATCCGTCCTAACCCGAATAAATAAGGTTGACTGCGCGGACCTTTTTTACCCACTGTGGGTTCTATTGGTTGTAACACTGATTTGCCGATAGTCAAGGCGACCAGTCGGTCAGAGTTGAAATTCTGACAGGTCGCCCCCACCACTGTATTTGAACCACTGACGAACCTTTCTTTCCATGCATGCAATCAGCCAGATTCGACTAACATTCAATCAGGATCGCCCGGATCATCAAGAAGACGACGACGGTTCTGCAGGCATTGCTGTCCAGGAGGCCAAGCCTGCTTTACAGGCGCCGCCGATGTACAAGGTGGTTTTGTTCAATGATGACTACACACCGATGGATTTCGTCGTCGAAGTACTCGAGGTGTTTTTTAACCTGAACCGCGAGTTGGCGACCAAGGTAATGCTGGCCGTTCACACAGAAGGACGGGCAGTATGTGGAGTGTTTACCCGCGACATCGCCGAGACAAAGGCCATGCAGGTCAACCAGTACGCCAGGGAAAGCCAGCATCCGCTACTCTGTGAAATCGAGAAGGACGGTTAACTCCGACCACTTGGGTATGAGGTGAAGCTATGTTAAACCGCGAGCTCGAAGTCACCCTCAATCTTGCCTTCAAGGAGGCCCGTTCGAAGCGTCATGAATTCATGACCGTCGAACACCTGCTGCTGGCACTTTTGGATAACGAAGCTGCCGCCACCGTACTGCGTGCGTGTGGTGCCAATCTCGACAAACTCAAGCATGACCTGCAGGAGTTTATCGACTCCACCACGCCGTTGATCCCCGTTCATGACGAGGACCGCGAGACCCAGCCAACCCTGGGCTTCCAGCGGGTACTGCAGCGTGCCGTTTTCCACGTACAGAGCTCCGGCAAGCGCGAAGTCACAGGGGCCAATGTGCTCGTGGCGATCTTCAGCGAGCAGGAAAGCCAGGCCGTATTCCTGCTCAAGCAGCAAAGCGTTGCCCGTATTGATGTCGTCAACTACATCGCCCATGGCATTTCCAAGGTGCCGGGGCATGGCGATCACTCGGAAGGTGAGCAGGATATGCAGGATGACGAGGGCGGTGAGTCTTCTTCTTCGAGCAACCCGCTGGACGCTTATGCCAGCAACCTCAACGAACTGGCGCGCCAGGGGCGGATCGATCCGCTGGTGGGGCGTGAGCTGGAAGTTGAGCGCGTGGCGCAGATCCTGGCGCGTCGCCGCAAGAACAACCCGTTGTTGGTCGGTGAGGCAGGCGTGGGTAAAACCGCGATTGCCGAAGGCCTGGCCAAACGCATTGTTGATAACCAGGTGCCCGACCTGCTGGCCAACAGCGTCGTCTACTCCCTTGACCTGGGCGCATTGCTCGCCGGGACCAAGTACCGTGGCGATTTCGAGAAGCGCTTCAAGGCGTTGCTCGGCGAGCTGAAAAAACGCCCGCAGGCGATCCTGTTCATTGACGAAATCCACACCATCATCGGTGCCGGTGCGGCTTCCGGTGGCGTGATGGATGCGTCGAACCTGCTCAAGCCGCTGCTGTCTTCGGGCGATATCCGTTGCATCGGTTCGACCACGTTCCAGGAATTCCGCGGGATCTTCGAAAAAGACCGTGCCCTGGCGCGCCGCTTCCAGAAAGTGGATGTGTCCGAGCCTTCGGTAGAAGACACCATTGGCATCCTGCGCGGGCTCAAGGGGCGCTTTGAAGCGCACCATGGCATCGAGTACACCGATGAGGCGCTGCGTGCAGCCGCCGAGCTGGCATCGCGCTACATCAATGACCGGCACATGCCGGACAAGGCCATCGACGTGATCGACGAGGCGGGTGCCTACCAGCGCCTGCAGCCGGTAGAGAAGCGTGTGAAACGCATCGACGTGCCTCAGGTCGAGGATATCGTGGCGAAGATCGCGCGGATTCCGCCAAAACACGTCAACACCTCCGATCGGGAGCTGCTGCGTAACCTGGAGCGCGACCTCAAGCTGACGGTGTTTGGTCAGGATGCGGCGATCGACTCGCTGTCCACCGCGATCAAGCTGTCCCGCGCTGGCCTCAAGTCGCCGGACAAGCCGGTCGGTTCGTTCCTGTTCGCCGGGCCTACCGGCGTCGGCAAGACCGAAGCGGCGCGGCAATTGGCCAAGGCCATGGGGATCGAGCTGGTGCGTTTCGACATGTCCGAGTACATGGAGCGTCACACCGTGTCGCGCCTGATCGGTGCGCCTCCGGGCTATGTCGGCTTCGACCAGGGCGGCCTGTTGACCGAGGCGATCACCAAGCAGCCACATTGCGTGCTGCTGCTCGATGAAATCGAGAAGGCGCACCCGGAAGTCTTCAACCTGCTGTTGCAGGTCATGGACCACGGCACCCTGACCGACAACAACGGGCGCAAGGCGGACTTCCGCAACGTGATCGTGATCATGACCACCAATGCCGGTGCCGAAACGGCCGCGCGGGCTTCCATTGGCTTTACTCATCAGGATCACTCTTCCGACGCCATGGAAGTGATCAAGAAGAGTTTCACGCCGGAATTCCGCAACCGCCTGGACACCATCATCCAGTTTGGTCGCCTCAGCCATGAGGTCATCAAAAGCGTGGTGGACAAGTTCCTCACCGAGCTCCAGGCGCAGTTGGAAGACAAGCGCGTGCAGCTGGAAGTCTCGGACGCGGCGCGCAACTGGCTGGCGGAAGGTGGCTACGACGCGGCAATGGGCGCTCGGCCAATGGCTCGCCTGATCCAGGACAAGATCAAGCGCCCACTGGCGGAAGAGATCCTGTTCGGCGAACTGGCAGACCATGGTGGCGTGGTGCACATCGATCTGAAGGACGGCGAGCTGACCTTCGACTTCGAAACCACGGCTGAAATGGCCTGATAGCTGACGCAACAAAACAAAAAGGCGCCGAGAGGCGCCTTTTTGCTGCCTTGAAACCGATGGAGATCAAATGTGGGAGCGGGCTTGCTCGCGAATGCGGTGTGCCAGTCGACACAATCAGTGACTGACACGCCGCATTCGCGAGCAAGCCCGGTCCCACAAGGGATTTCTGGTTTCAGGTAAATAGCGCGCACACAAAAACGCCCGGCATAACCGGGCGTTTTGTATTGACTTGATTAACGGGCGCGGTAAGTGATGCGCCCTTTGCTCAGGTCATAGGGCGTCAGTTCGACGCGCACTTTGTCACCGGTAAGAATACGAATGTAGTTCTTGCGCATCTTGCCGGAGATATGCGCGGTTACGACGTGCCCATTTTCCAACTCCACACGAAACATGGTGTTGGGCAGGGTGTCGACGACAGTGCCTTCCATTTCGAAGCTGTCTTCTTTCGACATGCAGTAAAGCCCTCGGTATCCAGTGAATGGCCCGGTGCAACTGCGCCAGGCAAAAGCGGCGTGCATTGTGCCCGAAAAAGGGTGTTTAAGCCAAGAGGTTCTAGTTCAACGTGACCCATCTTTGGTTAATTAGCAGCTCAATGGGCCGATATTGGGTCTTGTAGTTCATCTTTTTGCAGTTTTTTATCCAGTATCCGAGGTACACCGCCTCCAATTCCAGTCGCAAGGCTTCACCGATCTGCCACAGGATCGCAAAGCGTCCCAGGCTGCGCCGTTCCTCGGCGGGCTCATAAAAGGTGTAGACCGCCGACAGGCCATTGGGCAGCAGGTCAGTCACGGCGACCGCCACCAGTCGTCCCTCGAGCCGAAACTCATAGAAGCGCGAGAAGGGCAGGTCGCGCACCAGGAAGGTGGAAAACTGGTCGCGGCTGGGCGGGAACATGTCGCCGTCGGCGTGGCGCTGTTCGATGTAGCGTTGGTAAAGGTCGAAATATTCTTCGCTGAAGCCGGGTTTGGTGGCGGTGACGGTCAGGTCGGCGTTGCGCTTCAGGATGCGTTTCTGGTTGCGGTCCGGCAGGAACTGCGCCACCGGGATGCGCGCCGGTACGCAGGCGTTGCAGTTCTGGCAGTGCGGCCGGTAAAGGTGGTCGCCGCTGCGCCGGAAGCCCATTTCCGACAAATCGGCATACACATGCACGTCCATCGGCTGGCTGGGGTCGAGGAACAGCGTGGTGGCCTGCTCATCGGGCAGATAGCTGCATGAGTGGGGTTGAGTGGCATAAAACTTCAAACGCGCCAGCTCGGTCATGATCAACCCTCGGATAAGCTTTGAAATAAGTGTAAGCCAGGTGCGGGGAAGTCGCCTAGGAAACCCACGGAGCAGAGCTGGTTTGGTCCAGATGGTCGCGCAGGTAGTTGGCGAAGTCGCTGCGGGGAATGGCGCGGGCGCCGAGGCTGTGCAGGTGATCGGTGGGCATCTGGCAGTCGATCAGCACAAAGCCCCAGGCCTGTAGTTGCCGAACCAGGGTGGCAAAGCCGTATTTCGAGGCGTTGTCGGCGCGACTGAACATGGACTCGCCGAAAAACAACTGGCCCATCGCCAGGCCGTACAGGCCGCCCACCAGTTCGCCCGCGTCCCACACCTCCACCGAATGCGCATAACCGCGCTGGTGCAGTTGCAGGTAGGCGTTCTGCATGGCTTCGGTGATCCAGGTGCCATCGGCATAACTGCGCGGCGCCGCGCATGCCTGGATGACTGCAGCGAAGTCCTGGTCGAAGGTCACTGTGTAACGCTGCTGGCGCAACAATTTGCCGAGGCTGCGGGAAACGTGCAGCTCATCGGGGAACAGTACGGTGCGCGGGTCGGGCGACCACCAGAGGATGGGCTGGCCTTCCGAGAACCAGGGAAAACAGCCGTGACGGTAGGCCTGGATCAGGCGGTCGGCCGACAGGTCGCCACCGGCAGCGAGCAGGCCATTGGGTTCGCGCATGGCCTTGGCCAGCGGTGGGAAGGTCAGGGTGTTGCGTTGTAACCAGGTCAGCATGGCATCCAGGCTTACGGAAGGGGAGGGCGGTAACGGCGATGTTGTCCGTTGCAAGAGCTGTGATTATTGTCGACGAAACGCTCTGGGGCTACCCCGAACATGGGATCGGTGCAGATAAGCATGAACGGGTGTTTCTGCAACTCTATGCCGGGGGCGTGGTCGTAATCGCGTACGTCGGTCGGCAAGCTAGCCTGGATTGGCAAAACAGCTCATAAGCCTTTGTCAGTAAAGACAATGCATGCTCAAATTGAACGTTATGAAATTGAACATTGGCTATGCTGTGTAACGTAGGGCCAAGTGCGTGGCATCGCGCACACAAACCCGTACAATGCGGCCATTGGGGCGTTATCGCCGTTTCATGAATCAGTAGCAGGGTGTTAAAAGTAGCTCCACTGGCACTCGTTCATTTTTTACCTGCCCGGATTGGGCAGTGTTTTGCAGTCATTCAACAGATGGACGCGCTAAAGGCGCAGGAAAAGACCCCTTTTGAAGAAATCCGCCGCAACACCTAAAGCCGCAGTCGTGCCCGCCTGGCGCCAGCACCTGCACTACCGACTCAAGGAAGGTGCACTGATCGCCATCGGCGCGCTGTGCCTGTTCCTGATGATGGCCTTGCTCACCTATGGCAAGGACGATCCAGGCTGGAGCCACAACAGCAAGATCGAAGACGTGCAGAACTTCGGTGGTCCGGCCGGTTCCTACAGCGCCGACATCCTGTTCATGGTGCTGGGTTACTTCGCTTACATCTTCCCGTTGCTGCTGGCCATCAAGACCTGGCAGATTTTCCGCCAGCGTCACGAGCCGTGGCAATGGAGCGGCTGGCTGTTCTCCTGGCGCCTGATCGGCCTGGTGTTCCTGGTGTTGTCCGGCGCGGCCCTGGCCCATATCCATTTCCATGCACCTACCGGTCTGCCGGCCGGTGCCGGCGGCGCTCTGGGCGAAAGCCTCGGCGATCTGGCCCGCAGGACCCTGAATATCCAGGGCAGCACCCTGATGTTTATTGCGCTGTTCCTGTTCGGCCTCACCGTGTTTACCGACCTGTCCTGGTTCAAGGTCATGGACGTGACCGGCAAGATCACCCTCGACCTGCTCGAACTGTTTCAGGGCGCCGCCAATCGCTGGTGGTCGGCCCGGGTGGACCGCAAACGCATGGTTGCGCAACTGCGCGAGGTGGATACCCGCGTCAACGAGGTGGTGGCCCCGAGCACGCCGGACCGGCGTGAGCAGGCCAAGGTCAAGGAGCGCCTGATCGAACGCGAGCAGGCCCTGACCAAGCACATGTCGGACCGCGAGAAGCAAGTGCCGCCGGTGATTGCCCCTGCGCCGCCGAAGGCCCCCGAGCCAAGCCACCGCGTGCAGAAAGAGAAACAGGCGCCGTTGTTTGTCGACAGCGCCGTGGAAGGCACCTTGCCGCCGATCTCGATTCTTGATCCTGCGGAAAAGAAACAGCTCAATTACTCCCCTGAATCCCTGGCGGCCGTCGGCCACCTGCTGGAAATCAAGCTCAAGGAATTCGGCGTCGAAGTCTCGGTGGATTCGATCCACCCGGGCCCGGTGATTACCCGCTACGAAATCCAGCCGGCTGCCGGCGTCAAGGTCAGCCGCATTTCCAACCTGGCCAAGGATCTGGCGCGTTCGCTGGCCGTGACCAGCGTGCGGGTGGTGGAAGTGATTCCGGGAAAGACTACCGTCGGTATCGAGATTCCCAACGAAGACCGGCAGATCGTGCGCTTCTCCGAAGTGCTGTCGACCCCGGAATACGACAACTTCAAATCGCCGGTCACCCTGGCCCTGGGCCACGACATCGGCGGCAAGCCGGTGATCACCGACCTGGCGAAAATGCCTCACTTGCTGGTTGCCGGTACCACCGGTTCCGGTAAGTCGGTGGGTGTGAACGCGATGATCCTGTCGATCCTGTTCAAGTCGGGCCCGGATGACGCCAAGCTGATCATGATCGACCCGAAAATGCTTGAGCTGTCGATCTACGAAGGCATTCCACACCTGTTGTGCCCGGTGGTGACCGACATGAAGGATGCGGCCAACGCCCTGCGCTGGAGCGTTGCCGAGATGGAACGGCGCTACAAGCTGATGGCGAAGATGGGCGTGCGTAACCTGTCGGGCTTCAACGCCAAGGTCAAGGAAGCCCAGGACGCCGGCACGCCGCTGACCGACCCGTTGTACAAGCGCGAAAGCATCCACGACGAAGCGCCGCTGCTGACCAAATTGCCGACCATCGTGGTGGTGGTCGACGAATTTGCCGACATGATGATGATCGTCGGCAAGAAGGTCGAAGAGCTGATCGCCCGTATCGCCCAGAAGGCGCGGGCCGCCGGGATCCACTTGATCCTCGCGACCCAGCGTCCGTCGGTGGACGTGATCACCGGCCTGATCAAGGCCAACATCCCGACCCGCATGGCGTTCCAGGTGTCGAGCAAGATCGATTCCCGGACCATCATCGACCAGGGCGGCGCCGAGCAACTGCTGGGCCACGGTGACATGCTCTACATGCCGCCGGGCACCAGTTTGCCGATCCGTGTCCACGGCGCGTTCGTCTCCGACGATGAGGTGCACCGTGTGGTGGAAGCCTGGAAACTGCGTGGCGCCCCGGAATACAACGACGACATCCTCGCCGGTGTCGAAGAGGCCGGCAGCGGCTTCGACGGTGGCAGCGGCGGTGGCGACGATGATGCCGAGACCGATGCGCTCTACGACGAAGCGGTGCAGTTCGTGCTTGAAAGCCGCCGCGCCTCGATCTCCGCCGTACAGCGCAAGCTGAAGATTGGCTACAACCGCGCTGCCCGCATGATCGAAGCCATGGAAATGGCCGGCGTGGTCACCTCGATGAACACCAACGGCTCGCGCGAAGTGATTGCGCCAGCGCAGATGCGTGACTGATTACGTGCCGCGTGGCAACACGCGGCACGCCTTGCAACCGAATCTAAGAGGACTCCCATGCGTCTTATCCGCATGCTGTTGTTGCCTGCATTGGCCCTGACTGCTGTTTCGGCTCATGCTGACCCGGCTTCCGTCGCGAGCCTGAAAAACCTGTTGGACAAATCCCAGACCCTGACCGCGCGCTTCTCCCAGCTCACGCTGGATGCCGGTGGCACCCAGTTGCAGGAAACCGCCGGCGAGATGGCTGTGCAGCGCCCAGGGCTGTTCTACTGGCACACAGAAGGCAAGGCCGAGCAGACCATCGTCTCTGACGGCCAAAAAGTCACCCTGTGGGACCCGGACCTGGAGCAGGCGACCATCAAGAAGCTCGACCCGCGCCTGAACCAGACGCCAGCGCTGTTGCTGTCGGGCGATGTGTCGAAGATCAACGACAGCTTCGACATTACCTCCAAGCAGACCAGCAACGTGATTGAATTCACCCTTAAGCCGAAATCCAAGGACACGCTCTTTGACACGCTGTCCCTGTCGTTTGGCAACGGCGTGATCAACAACATGCGTCTGATTGACAGCGTCGGCCAGCGCACCGATATCCTGTTCTCCGGGGTCAAGGCCAACCAGCCGGTACCGGCATCCAAGTTCAAGTTCGACATCCCGAAGGGTGCCGACGTGATCCAGGAATAAACTGCCCAGAGGTTTCAAACGCTGCCCATGGACCTGTTTCGAAGTGACCCGATTGCTCAGCCTCTGGCGGCGCGCCTGCGCTCGACCAACCTGGACGAGTACGTCGGGCAGGAACACCTGCTCGCCCGCGGCAAGCCTTTGCGCGAGGCCCTTGAGCAGGGTGCGCTGCACTCGATGATTTTCTGGGGGCCGCCGGGCGTGGGTAAAACCACCCTGGCGCGGCTCCTGGCAAAAGTCTCGGATGCACACTTCGAGACGGTCTCGGCGGTGCTGGCCGGGGTCAAGGAGATCCGCCAGGCGGTGGAAGTCGCCAAGCAGCAGGCCGGGCAGTACGGCAAGCGCACCATCCTGTTCGTCGACGAAGTGCATCGCTTCAACAAGTCGCAGCAGGATGCGTTCTTGCCGTATGTCGAAGACGGCACGCTGATCTTTATTGGTGCCACCACCGAAAACCCGTCTTTTGAACTGAACAATGCCTTGCTGTCCCGGGCGCGTGTCTATGTGCTCAAGAGCCTCGATGAAGCCGCGATGCAGAAGCTCTTGCAGCGTGCGCTGAACGAAGACAAGGGCCTGGGCAAGCGCCAGTTGAGTGTCAGTGAGGAAGGCTTCAAGATCCTGCTGACTGCTGCGGATGGCGACGGTCGACGTTTTCTCAATCTGCTGGAAAACGCTTCCGACCTGGCCGAGGATGGCAGCGAAATCGGCGTCGACTTGCTGCAGAGCCTGTTGGGCGACACCCGCCGGCGTTTCGACAAGGGCGGCGAAGCGTTCTACGACCAGATTTCCGCGCTGCACAAATCTGTGCGCGGCTCCAACCCCGACGGCGCGCTGTACTGGTTTGCGCGGATGATCGACGGCGGTTGCGACCCGTTGTACCTCGCCCGGCGCGTGGTGCGCATGGCCAGCGAAGATATCGGCAATGCCGACCCGCGTGCGCTGAGCCTGTGCCTGGCCGCCTGGGAAGTGCAGGAACGCCTGGGCAGCCCGGAAGGCGAGTTGGCGGTGGCCCAGGCCATCACCTATCTGGCCTGCGCACCGAAGAGCAACGCGGTGTACATGGGCTTCAAGTCCGCCCTGCGTGCTGCCGCCGAGCATGGTTCCCTGGAAGTGCCGCTGCACCTGCGCAATGCGCCGACCAAGCTGATGAAGCAACTCGGCTACGGCGATGAATACCGCTACGCCCACGATGAGCCGGACGCCTATGCGGCTGGCGAAGATTACTTCCCGGATGACCTTGAGCCGCAGCCGTTCTACCAGCCGGTGCCCCGCGGCCTGGAGCTGAAGATCGGCGAAAAGCTCAATCACCTTGCCCAACTTGACCGGCTCAGTCCGAAACAGCGGAGAAAGTAGTGCTCAGAACGATTCTTGCCGTGTCCGTGGCCGGCATCGCTGGTACATTATTGCGTTTCGCCACCAGCACCTGGGTCAGCGCCAATTGGCCGAAGCATTTTTATGCGGCGACCCTGGCGGTCAACCTGGTGGGCTGTTTGATCATCGGCTTGTTGTACGGGTGGTTTCTGCTTCGCCCGGAAGTGCCGATTGAGATTCGTGCCGGCTTGATTGTCGGTTTTGTAGGCGGTCTGACGACCTTTTCATCCTTTTCACTGGACACGCTACGCCTGCTGGAAAGCGGGCAGGCACCGGTCGCCTTCGGGTACCTGGCCGTCAGCGTGTTCGGCGGGCTGCTCGCCACCTGGGCTGGCCTGTCCTTGACCAAACTTTGATAAACGAGAGACCGACATGCTCGATTCCAAACTGTTACGTAGCAACCTTCAGGACGTAGCGGACCGCCTGGCATCCCGTGGCTTTGCCTTGGATGTTGCGCGCATCGAAGCGCTGGAAGAACAGCGCAAGACCGTCCAGACCCGCACCGAAGCACTGCAGGCTGAGCGTAATGCGCGTTCCAAATCCATCGGTCAGGCCAAGCAGCGCGGCGAAGACATCGCGCCGTTGATGGCGGACGTCGAGCGTATGGCTGGCGAGTTGGCTTCCGGCAAAGTCGAGCTGGACGTTATCCAGACCGAACTGGACTCGATCCTGCTGGGCATCCCGAACCTGCCGCACGAATCCGTGCCGATCGGCGAAGACGAAGACGGCAACGTCGAAGTCCGTCGCTGGGGCACGCCAAAAGCCTTCGATTTCGAGATCAAGGACCACGTCGCCCTGGGCGAACTGACCGGTGGCCTGGACTTCGAAACGGCGGCCAAAATGTCCGGCGCGCGCTTTGCCTTGCTGCGTGGCCCGATTGCACGCATGCACCGCGCCCTGGCGCAGTTCATGATCAACCTGCACACCGGCGAGCACGGCTACGAAGAGGCTTACACCCCGTACCTGGTCCAGGCTCCGGCGCTGATGGGCACCAGCCAGCTGCCGAAATTCGAGGAAGACCTGTTCAAGATCAGCCGCGATGGCGAAGCCGACTTGTACCTGATCCCGACCGCCGAAGTGTCGCTGACCAATATCGTGGCCGGGGAAATCCTCGACGCCAAGCAGCTGCCGATCAAGTTTGTCGCCCACTCGCCATGCTTTCGCAGCGAAGCCGGTGCATCGGGCCGCGACACCCGCGGCATGATTCGCCAGCACCAGTTCGACAAGGTCGAGATGGTGCAGGTTGTCGAGCCGTCGACTTCCATGGAAGCGCTGGAAGGCCTGACCGCCAACGCCGAACGCGTCCTGCAACTGCTGGAGCTGCCGTACCGCGTTCTGGCGCTGTGCACCGGCGACATGGGTTTCAGCGCCGTGAAGACTTACGACCTGGAAGTGTGGGTGCCGAGCCAGGATAAATACCGCGAGATTTCGTCGTGCTCCAACTGCGGTGATTTCCAGGCCCGTCGCATGCAGGCGCGTTTCCGTAACCCGGAAACCGGCAAGCCCGAGCTGGTCCACACCCTCAACGGTTCGGGCCTGGCAGTAGGCCGTACCCTGGTGGCCGTGCTGGAAAACTACCAGCAGGCTGACGGTTCGATCCGCGTACCTGAAGTGCTCAAGCCGTACATGGCGGGCGTTGAGGTCATCGGCTAAATGGAATTTCTGCCGCTGTTTCATAACCTGCGCGGCAGTCGTGTGTTGGTCGTCGGTGGCGGGGAGATTGCCTTGCGCAAATCCCGGCTGCTGGCCGACGCCGGCGCGTTGTTGCGGGTGGTTGCTCCCCAGATTGAAGACCAGTTGCGTGAACTGGTGCAGGGCAGTGGCGGTGAACTGATTTTGCGTGGTTATCAGGAGGCCGACCTCGACGGTTGCACCCTGATCATCGCGGCGACCGACGACGAGCCGCTGAACGCGCAAGTGTCCAGCGATGCCCGGCGTCGTTGCGTACCGGTCAATGTGGTGGATGCGCCGGCCTTGTGCAGCGTGATCTTCCCGGCGATTGTCGACCGTTCGCCGTTGGTGATCGCAGTGTCCAGCGGCGGCGATGCGCCGGTGCTGGCACGGCTGATCCGCGCCAAGCTGGAAACCTGGATTCCGTCGACTTACGGCCAGTTGGCCGGGCTGGCGGCGCGGTTTCGCAGCCAGGTCAAAGGCTTGTTCCCGGATGTGCAGCAACGTCGCGCGTTCTGGGAAGATGTCTTCCAGGGCCCGATTGCTGATCGGCAACTGGCCGGGCAGGGCGATGAAGCCGAGCGTCTGCTGGTGGAGAAAATCAACGGCGCACCGCCCCACGCACCGGGCGAAGTCTACCTGGTGGGCGCAGGCCCGGGTGATCCGGACCTGCTGACGTTCCGCGCCTTGCGCTTGATGCAACAGGCCGACGTGGTGCTGTACGACCGGCTGGTGGCGCCGGCGATTCTTGAGCTGTGCCGTCGCGATGCCGAGCGGGTGTATGTCGGCAAGCGTCGCGCCGACCATGCGGTGCCGCAGGACCAGATCAACCAGCAACTGGTGGACCTGGCCAGGCAAGGCAAGCGCGTGCTGCGGCTCAAGGGTGGCGACCCGTTCATCTTTGGGCGTGGCGGTGAAGAGATCGAAGAGCTGGCGGCCCATGGCATCCCGTTCCAAGTGGTGCCGGGTATTACCGCGGCCAGTGGTTGCGCGGCGTATGCCGGTATTCCGCTGACCCACCGCGACTATGCGCAATCGGTTCGCTTCATTACCGGGCACTTGAAGGACGGGACTTCGGATCTGCCGTGGAGTGACCTGGTGGGCCCTTCGCAGACCCTGGTGTTCTACATGGGCTTGATCGGGTTGCCGATCATCTGCGAACAGCTGATCAAGCATGGTCGTTCGGCGGATACGCCGGCGGCGTTGATCCAGCAGGGCACCACGTCCAACCAGCGGGTGTTTACCGGCACCCTGGCTGACCTGCCACGCATGGTGGCGGAACATGAGGTTCATGCGCCGACACTGGTGATTGTGGGAGAAGTGGTGCAGTTGCGTGAGAAGCTGAAGTGGTTTGAAGGCGCTCAGTCGCAAGTCTGACACGTCTCTTGTGGCGAGACCGTCTCTGTGGCGAGGGAGCTTGCTGTGGGGAGGGAGCTTGCTGTGGCGAGGGAGCTTGCTCCCGCTGGAGTGCGAAGCGCTCCCAGGATTTTGGGGCCGCTGCGCAGCCCAGCGGGAGCAAGCTCCCTCGCCACAGGGTGTGTCAGCTCAAGATGCCTTTTCCGCTCAGTCTCGCGCGGTCATGTTCCGCCTCAAACGTCTGCAACGGCCCCTTTGGCACAATCCCCGTCGGATTAATCGTGCGGTGACTGGCGTAGTAATGCCCCTTGATGTGAGCAAAATCCACCGTCTCGGCAATCCCCGGCCACTGATACAACTCCCTTAGCCAGTTCGACAGGTTCGGATAATCCGCAATTCGCCGCAGGTTGCATTTGAAGTGGCTGTAGTACACCGCATCAAACCGAATCGCCGTGGTGAAAAGCCTTACATCGGCTTCAGTCAGGTATTCTCCCGCCAGGTAACGATGCTCACCCAAGTGCTGCTCAAGGTGATCCAGTTCGGCAAACACATCATCAAATGCGGCCTCATAAGCCTTTTGTGACGTGGCAAAGCCTGCGCGGTACACACCGTTGTTCACGGCGGGATAGATTCGATCGTTCAGTGCATCAATGGTCGAGCGCTGGGCTTCGGGATAGAAATCCAGTTGATTGCCGGTCAGTTCATTAAACGCACTGTTGAACATGCGAATAATCTCCGCCGACTCATTGCTGACAATCCGCTTGAGCTTCTTGTCCCACAACACCGGCACTGTGACCCGCCCGGTGTAGCTGGCGGTGTCGGCGGTGTAGCGTTGGTGCATGAAGGTGAAGTCGTCAAGCTTGTCGCCGCTGGAGCCATGGGCCTTGTCGAAGGTCCAGCCGTTTTCCAGCATCAGCCAACTGACCACCGACACGTCGATCAGGCTTTCCAAGCCTTTGAGCTTGCGCAGGATCAATGTGCGGTGCGCCCAGGGGCAGGCGAGGGATACGTATAAATGGTAGCGACCGGCTTCAGCCGCGAAACCGCCTTTGCCGGTCGGGCCGGGTTCACCATCGGCGGTCACCCAGTTGCGGCGTTGCGCCTGCTCCCGTTGGAAGGCGCCGTCTTCGCTACTTTCGTACCACTGGTCATGCCAGCGTCCTTCGATCAGCAAACCCATGACTGACTCCTTGGCTAATAAGCGTTGGAGTGCAGTCTAAAGGTCTGAGTTCGAACAAAAAGCGCAAAGGCTGGGGGTTAATGATCGACTAAATCGATTTGTCCCGGGCATCCCAGTACTGCTGGGCCAGTTCGAACGCCTGTTCCCGCGGGTGGCCGAGGCCGCGCAAGGCCAGGGCCATGGTGGCGATCAGTGCCAGTTGCGGGTAGCTGTCCTGCACCTCACCGCGCCATAGCGCCTTGAGATGCTCGGGCTCCAGCGCGGCAGGCTTGACGTGACGCTGGGCGGAGAGGGCGGGCCACTCTTCATCCCAGCTCTCGCCGCCGGTAGTGCCGTACAGGTGGCTGATGGTGTCCGGGTTGATCTCGATCTCGCCGCCGTCGCCCTTGACCACGATGCTGTTGTCGCCAAGCAGGCCGCTGGCATCGCGGTGTACGCCCTGGTAGCCCGGGTGGAAGATGCTTTGCAGGCCGCAGCGGGCGCTCAACGGGTTGAGGATGCGCGCCAGTGAATGGATCGGCGAGCGCAGGCCCAGGGTGTTTCGCAGGTCGATCATGCGCTGCAGTTGCGGCGCCCAGTCCCCCAGGGGAATAAACGCCAGGTTGCCCTGTTCAAGGGCCGCTTCCACCTGTTGCCAATTGCGGCACAACGGAATCTGCAAGCCATCCAGCAACTGCTCGGTGTAGAGCCGGCCTGCCGTATGCGCGCCGCCGCCGTGCATCAGGATACGCACGCCGTTCTGTGCCAGGCACTTGGCTGCCAGCAGGTACCACGGCAGGTGGCGTTTTTTACCGGCGTAGGTCGGCCAGTCGACATCCACATTGAGCGACGGTGCATTCAGGCGCTCGCGCACGGCTTCGGTGAAGCCTGCGAGTTCTTCCGGGCTTTCTTCCTTGTGCCGCAGCAGCATGAGGAAGGCGCCGAGCTGGGTGTCTTCGACCTTCTCGTCCAGCAACATGCCCATGGCTTCCCGGGCTTCCTCACGGGTGAGGTTGCGGGCGCCGCGCTTGCCTTTGCCGAGGATGCGCACGAACGGCGCGAACGGGTGCTCAGCAGGGGTTTCAGTGATCAACGGGGCAAAATCAGTCATAAGCAATTCGTCGGCCTGGGCAGGCCCGCCAACTTGGCGGCGAGTTTGGCGGGAGTGCCTTTGAACAGTCGGTTGAGGTGCAGGCTGTTGCCCTTTTCCGGGCCCAGCTTCAAGGCGGTGTACTTGATCAGCGGGCGGGTGGCGGGCGACAGCTGGAATTCGGTATAAAAGCCGCGCAGCAGTTCGAGGATTTCCCAGTGTTCCGGGGTCAGCTCCAGCTCCTCGGTAGTGGCGAGGGCGTTGGCCACGTCGCTGGACCACTCGGTCAGGTCGACGAGGTAGCCGTCCTTGTCCAGTTCGAGGGTGCGTTCACCTACGGTCAAAGTGTTCATAGCCAGGTATTGACCTTGTCATAGTCGATCGACAGCTGGACGAACGCCGGGTAATCGACACTGCCGGCCCATTCAGGCACGGCGAGGTTACGCGCCTGGCTGTCTTCGGCCAGTACAAACACTTTCACGCCCCTGGCCTGCAGGGCCTGGCAAGGCGCGCTGGCGGGTTGCAGGGCGTAGGCGCCGTCGCCGCACAGCAGGATCGCATCCTGGGTGCCACAGAGGCGCAGGCAGCTGTCCAGCCGGCTGTCGGTAAAAGGCGAGTGGGATACCACATGCAAGGTCGACATCAGAGGGTAATCACCTGGTCGTAACGGTCAATCATCTGTGAAATTTGTTCACTGCTCAGCGGCTGTGCGTTGTCGGAGGTGGCCAGCCCGCGCACGGCGAGGCTATGGCTGCAGGCAAACACCTCTTCGACGCCAAATAATTCCAGGGCCTGGAGGTTGGCGCTCAGGTCTTTCTGTTGCACGGCCCTGGCGTCCTGGCTCGCGGCCAGTTGAAACACGCCGTCATCCAGAAACAACAGGCCAATCGGCAAATCAAACGCGCCGCCAGCCAATACGATATCCAGCGCTTCACGGGCGCTGGGGCCGGACCACGGCGCCTGTCGGCTGATCACCAGCAAGGATTTCGACATGTCACGGCCCTCCGAAGCAGATCAAGCGGTCAGCGGACTGGGCGGCGTCATGCAACTGCCCAAGCCCGGACAATGCCCAAGGCGCGTCCAGGTTCACCGCGCTGCGCTGATAACGGGTGGCCTCTTCGGCATTCAGCACGCCACGGCGCAGGGCCGCGGCGATGCACACCACGCCATCGAGCTGATGCTCGCTGACAAACTCGCGCCACTGACGGGCGATATCCTGCTCATCCTGCGGCGCAACAATGTTAGTGGACGCGCTGTAGACGCCATCCTGATAAAAAAACAGCCGCACAATCTCATGTCCACCCGCCAGCGCCGCCTGGGCGAACAGCAAGGCACGGCGCGAGGAGGGCGCATGGGCGGCGGAAAAAAGCGCAATCGCGAACTTCATGGAACACTCTGAAGGCAAAACCTGTGGCAATGATAAAGCCGCAGGCAACAAAAAGCCCGCCGAAGCGGGCTTTTTGCATGCGGCTGCGATCAGTCGTCGCGGCCCATGATGCCGAAGATCTGCAACAGGCTGATAAACAGGTTGTAGATCGATACATACAGGCTGATGGTGGCCATGATGTAGTTACGCTCGCCACCCTGGATGATTGCGCTGGTCTGGAACAGGATGCAGGCCGAGGAGAACAGCACGAAACCTGCGCTGATCGCCAGTTGCAGGCCGCTGATCTGGAAGAACATGCCTGCCAGTACGGCAGCCAGCAACACGAAGAAACCGGCGGTGATGAAACCACCCAGGAAGCTCATGTCCTTGCGGGAGATCAGCACGTAGGCCGACAGGCCGCCAAATACCAGGGCAGTCATGGCAAATGCCGAGCTGACCACTTCCGCGCCGCCGGCCATGCCGAGGTAGCGGTTAAGGATCGGGCCGAGGATAAAGCCCATGAAACCGGTCAGGGCAAACGCCGACACCAGGCCCCAGGCCGAGTCGCGCAGCTTGTTGGTCAGGAAGAACAGACCGTAGAAGCCGATCAGCACGACGAAGATATTCGGGTAGCCGACGCGCATTTGCTGGGCTACGAAGGCCATCACGCCGCTGAACGCGAGGGTGAGAGCGAGCAAGCCGTACGTATTGCGCAGGACGCGGCTAACTTCTAGCTGCTCAGCCTGCGCGTTTCCATTCACTGCGTAATTTTGTTCGCGCATGGCGACACTCCTTCAGTTTTGAAACATTCAGTCGCAAGGATCATAACAGACGCTCTGTAACAAGCTATGGCGAGAGTTTGACAGTGTGTTTCATTCGGGTATTATGGCGCCCGCTGAGGCAGGATGAGCTACGCTAATCCTGTGTTGCACAAGGGAAATTGGCAGAGTGGTTGAATGCACCGGTCTTGAAAACCGGCGGACGTTAATAGCGTCTCCAGGGTTCGAATCCCTGGTTTCCCGCCAAGATTTACTCAAGAGCCCCGCTATTGCGGGGCTTTTGCGTTTCTGGGGTTCAGGAATACACCTCTAATCGTTTCCGTATCATTTCAGGCAGTTTCCGCAACTCTGCAAAAAGTGGGCGTCAGCGGGTAGGTTTCACGATCTCACCCCCCGCGCCGATAACCGTCTCGGTTATCAGTTCACGCTGGAGAAGTCAGGCACCCAAGCCGGGCGCGCTGACTGGCGTGATTCGTTACTGAGAAAAGGCGCAATTACAGGTGGAAGTCGCCCGCAGCCTCCGGCTGGTAAAGCACTTTCTTGATCTCAATCCGGCGGGTCCGGTCAGCAATTCGCCAGTCGATGGCGTCTCCCTCCTGATAGCCAAGGATGGCGGTGCCTATGTCGGAATACACGGAGTGCTTTGCTGCGTTGCTGTCCGCGTCTTCAGGGTAGACCAAGGCCACTTCGAACTCTTCATCGTCCAGTTGCAGCAAGGCCCTGGAGTTCATCGTGATGACATTGCACGCCACCTGCTGCGGCTTGACGACAATGGCCCGCTCAAGCTCATGTTCGAGTTCAACAACCGCCGGGCCTTGCTCGAACGCGATCAGATCCTCGAGCCTGGCCTTGTCGATTTCAGTGATGTAGATCCTGGTGGAGTCGCCACCGGCGCCTTCGCGCAAGAACTGGAAATAGCTCGCCGCCGTCATGGAAAATGACGTCAATGTCGGCGTTTCGCTCTCCAGCATAAAGCCGCTGCGCAGAAAGGCTTTCAGCGAGCGCGAGTTGTCCGGGTGAATCTTGGCGATGAGCTTCTCGGCCCGCATGTCGAGGAAGGCCAGTTTCATGCCTTCGCGGATCGTGCTGGCGCCCAGGTTCCGGCCCCATTTGTCGCTGTCTCCGATGACCAGGACAATCTCGCAATTTGAGCCGGTCTTGATGAGACGGACAAAGCCCACCGGGGCGTCATGCCGGTCATAGGCCATAAAGAATCTGCCGCCCTGGTTGAATAGATGAGTCAGGATCGGCAACTGAGTCCGATCAATGACTTGCTCAATGGAGCGGGAGACATGACGCGAATCGCTCAGATAGCAGGTGATGCGTTCATCCTCTAACCAATCCACCAACGTCAGCGCGTGCGCCCGCGTAATTTCAGGGCACAGCGAAATGAAAGGCTTGTTCATCTTGACCACACTTATTTGTAAAGGATTGAAGCCCTTCATGGATATGTCATGGCGGTTCTTCGGCAACCGGATATTTTAAGACATGCCGCGAGTAATGGCGAACATGCCAGAGAGTTCCAAGAAGCCACCGCTTGCTGAACCCGACCCAGGCAAGCACTCAAGAGAAAGGTGGGCTGACTACGCATCGCAGCCTGAGGGCGGCCTGTCTATCCAACCGAGCAAGCCGTTCCCGGCTGGTACTCAAATGTAAAAATTTTTATCTGGCCTCTTGAAAATTTTCCCGGCGAACATAAATTTTTATCACGCGACGCCGAATGCGGGTCGCGCACTTAATCACTTGGATTTAATCAGGAGATTTTGAGATGGCTACTACCCTTTCCTTGGCCCCTTTGTTCCGTCAATCCGTGGGCTTCGATCGCTTCAATGACCTGTTCGAGTCGGCGCTTCGCAGCGAGGCTCCGAACACTTATCCGCCTCACAATGTGGAAAAGCACGGTGATGACGAATATCGCATTGTCATTGCTGTCGCTGGGCTTACTGAAGCGGATCTGGATATACAGGTCGAGAAGGGCGTTTTGACAGTCGTTGGCGACAAGCGCGAAACCGAGAAAGCAGTCACTTATCTGCACCAGGGCATCGCGCAACGAGCATTTCGGCTGTCGTTCCGGCTGGCAGATCATATCGAGGTGCGCGGTGCTTCGATGAACAACGGGCTGTTAAGCATCGACTTGCTGCGCGTGGTTCCTGAAGAGGCCAAGCCCAAGCGCATCACGATTGGTAGCGGGAAAGAGCCCGAACTGCGTCAGGTTAGTTTGCAATAAGTCAGCGGTAACAAAAAAGGCGCTCTTGGTAGCGCCTTTTTTTGTGTGTGGAATCAAAACGCTTACCGATCAATATCTGGCTACGCAGAGTACCCGGTAGATCCATCAACCGGGCACTTCCGCCTGTTTAGAAGATATTCAACGGGTACTCGGTAATCAGGCGTGTCTGCACCAGATGCCCCCCGGTGGAAGCATCGCCATCGTGCCAGGCTTCCCTCAGGCGGAAGGACAGCTTCTTGGCCGGGCCACTCTGCACGACGTATTTCACTTCGGCGTCGGTTTCGTGTTCCTGGTCGTTGGCGCCATAGAACCCGGTGTAGGCCGAATTGCCGGGGGTATGCGTACCGTCGATGCCAGCACCGCGAATATGGCGGGCCATGAAGCTCAGGCCGGAGGCGCCAAAGGCTCCCATGTCCAGGTCATAGCGCATCTGCCAGGACCGCTCGCCCGGGCCGTTGAAGTCGGAGTATTGCACCGAGTCAGCCAGGTTGATCGAGTTGCCGTAGCGCCCGGCACCGACGCCGGCATTGGTCTCCCCAAAGCCGACGTAGTCGAACGGCTCGTCACCATGCACTTTCTGCCCGGCCAGGGTGAAGGTCTGTGCACCCAGGGTGTAGGCAGCCGCCAGCGAGGCTGCGGTGGTGTCGATGGTCCCGGCCTTGGCGCTGCCGTCGTCCAGTGTGCGATAGAGGTTGAAGTCCAGCGCGACGGATTGGTCATCGGTCAGTGGATGAACAAGGTTCAGGTTGACGTAGTACTGATTCCACACGTCTTCCAGGTGTGCTCCGTACAGCGACGCGGTGAATTCCTTGCTGAACTGGTATTTGCCGCCCGCGAAGCTGGCCGACGACGCTTCCACGCCCGCATAGCTGGCGAGAATGTCGCCGCTGCGCGAGGTGGTGGTGGTACCGGTGCCGGAGGTGTAATGGCCGGCCTCCAGGTTCAGGCCGGTGATTTCATGGCTGTCGATCTGGAAGCCTGTTGCGGTCTGTGGCATCAGGTAGTTATCGGCGGTGGCGAACACCGGCGACGTAGGCTGCAGGTCGCCGACCTTGAGCGTGGTATTGGAAATACGGAACTTGACGTCACCACCGGCCTTCGCGAAGCCATGATCCGGATTGCCATTGGCGTCGGACGGTATGTTCGGGCCACCGGCGCGGTCGGTGTCCCCGTCGATGCGCAACGCCAGGTCGGCAAACGCATCAATGCCGATGCCAATGGTGCCTTGAGTGAAGCCCGAGCTGTAGGTTGCCATCAGCGCCTGGCTCCAGTCACGGGTGTGGGCGCCGTTGCCGTTCTGGTTCCAGAACAGGTTGCGGTTGAGGATATTCAAGCTGCTGTCGGCGACAAAGCCCTTGGAGTCGGACTGATCGCTGGCATAGCTCATGGCCGGCAAGGCAAATGCCAGCGCCACGGCCAAGGTATTGAGCTGAAGTAACGGTTGACGTTTTTTCATTATATTTTGCTCCTGTGCACGAGTTCGTGTGGGAGCATTAAGGCGACAGCCCAGGCCATCAACAAATGAAACTGGATGAAGGTTTTGATATCCCTTTTACCAAATTCCAGGCAAAGAAAAGCCCGCGATGGGGAGTGCGGGCTTAAAGGTGTTCACTTAGGAGCTGGAGTGACGATAAGCGCTCGAGTGTGAAAGGGATGTGAAAGGTTGTTGGGTGCGTAGCGTATTTATCACGAGTGATCCTCTCCTCGCACAATCCTTCCGGCCTTCACCTCATCCGCGTACCCGCTGAGCTTTTCCTGCTGAGCCGCGAGCAGTGCACCCATCTTCATCAGGGCGACTGCTTCGTCGGGTGATTTGGCGACCCCGGCGATAGTGGCCAATTGATTGACCGACCAGGCGATAACGGCCGTCGCATCTTCGAGGTCGTAGAACAGTTCCTGCTGTGCGGTCCTTGGGCCGTCGAGCATTTCCATCAGTTCTGCCATTTACCCGTGCTCTCCAAAAAAGTGGTTCAGTGCGATCAGCTCAAGCACCGTTGCGCCAATCCTCCTGTAAGCCGGCGGACACGGCAATCGCGATTTTCCCTTGAATGCCGTTGTTGGGGCTTTCCAGGCGGGAATGGGCGAGCGGGATGTCGGCAAGGGAATAGACCGCGCCAACGTGTGGCCGCAGTTGACCGTTGGCGATCAGTGCGCTCATTTCATCCAGCTTGCCGCGGTTTTGTCGTGTGAAGACGAAGTGATAACTCGCGTTCCTGCCCCAGGCCTGGACGAGGTTCTGGGGGTGCGCCGTGTCCACAATCGTGACCACGCGACCCAGTTGCGCAAGCGCGTCCGGGCTACGGGACAATGTGGTGCCGCCGATGGTATCGAACACCACATCAACGCCACGGCCACCCGTTTCCCGCAGGATGGCGTCGACGTAATCTTCCTTTTCGTAGTCGATGATTACGTCCGCACCCAGGCTTCGCGCGAACTCGACATTGACGTCGCGTACGGTGGTGAACACCTGGGCGCCAATGGCTTTCGCCAGTTGGATCGCCACATGGCCGACGCCGCCCGCGCCGCCGTGCACCAGGATGCTTTCTCCCACCCTGAGGGCTGCACGCACCACCAGCGCTTCCCAGGCGGTGCCGCCGACCAGGCTCAGGCTTGCCGCTTCAAGGTGACTCAGGGCAGGGGGCTTCTTCCCGATAATGCCTTCGGCCGCCACGTGGTATTCGGCATAGCTGCCGGGTCCGTCAAATATTTGCGGGGTGTACCAGACTTCGTCGCCTGGCGCGAAGGACGTAACCCCCGGCCCGACTTCCTCAACGACCCCCGATACGTCATGCCCGGTAATCGCCGGTAGCGGCACCAGGTCAGCGTAGTCGCCACGTCGGACCTGGTAATCCAGCGGGTTGATGGAGGTTGCGTGTACGCGGACCAGGACTTGCCCCGTGTGCGGAACGGGCTTGGGAACGTCGCGAAGTTCGAATGATTCCGGGCCGCCAAATGACTTGAGTATCAACGCCTTCATTGCATTTCCTCGTTTCGACAAAAAGGGATATCGCGAAATCTCGATATTCTGTGGTAAAAAAACTACAAATCTTTCCCTATGATCTCGGCAAGCCTGCGGATGGTGGCTTCATTGCGCTTGTAGTAAGTCCACTGGCCGATGCGCCTGACTTCGACCAGACCCACCCGTTGCAGCGTTGCCAGGTAACCAGACACCGTCGACTGCGAGAGCCCGATGCCTTCCTGAATACTGCTGACGCACACGCCCACCGTGTGAACGTCCCCTTCATCTTGTGCAGGGAAGTTCTTCTCGGGGTCCTTCAAACCTTTCAGGATTTCGAGGCGTGTCTGGTTTGAGAGGGCTTTGAATATTTCGAGTAAGTCCATGGCGCGATCATATCGAGAATTATCGATATGTCAATGTGTGTCAGATATAAAGGGTAGTCAGTTTCAGGCCTCACCGGAGGCGGCGACCAAGGACCTGTCGCGCTGCGGGCCTCTGAGCTATAACAGTGTAAAAGCACAAAAAACAAACGTGTTTCCGGGCTGTTTTCAGGAGAGAACTCATGAGCGCCATGGACGTGGGGCAAGTGGTGCCTGGCTACGTAACCTTCGTCGGGCGTGAGGCATCGTGGGCCGGACGCCAATTCATGAGCTTCAGCTATAGCGTCAATGGGCAGCACTTTCACAAGTCTCTCAACGAGACGGTTGACGCTTGGTCAACGACGACGCTTCGTAAAGCTTCGTATGGCTTGCGAGTGGGAGACCCGGTGTCTGTCTGGTGTTCTCTCACCGACCCGGAGGTGTGTTGCATTGGCGAAAAACCAGCAGAGAAACCCGCGATCCTGCGGTGGATAGAGTCTCTCGGAGCGTTAGGGCCGTTATGAAATTGATCCACACCGTTCGTCCATCGTCCGGCACTCGCGACACCGCACCGTTTCTCATGTTCAAGCACGGACATCCCGCGCTAGAACGGAGAGCCAGCATGGAAATTAACGAGAAGGCCCCTGGAAACGTATCCCAGCAAGGCGTAACGCGCGGTACAGACAATGAAACTGGGCATGATCCTCGGCGCGATCAACCTGAAGCGCCTCTACCGCCGGACGATGACGCCCCTCTGGAAGAGGATATGTCGGATGTGGATGCCGCTGATTCTGTCGCGAGTGAACACCCCGACAACTGAAGCATCCGAATCAGCCCGACGCACACTGCGTCGGGCTTTTCGGTGTCAAGCGACGATTACGGCATCAGCACCGAATCAACCACATGAATCACGCCATTGGACTGCATCACATCCGCAATGCTGATGCTGGCCTTGCCACCCTTGGCATCCACCACCCACAGTTTGCCGTCATGCAGCTTGATCGTCAGCGACTCACCCTGCACGGTTTTCAACATCACGGTACCGCCGTTCTTCTTGGCGTCGGCCATCAGTTGTGCAGAGGTATGAGTGCCAGCCACCACGTGATAGGTCAGGATTTTTGTGAGATCGGCTTTGTGCTCAGGTTTCACAAGCGTATCCACGGTGCCTGCGGGGAGCTTGGCGAAAGCTTCGTTGGTCGGTGCGAATACGGTGAACGGGCCTTTGCTGTTAAGGGTATCCACCAGTCCGGCTGCCTTGACCGCCGCAACCAGAGTGGTGTGGTCCTTTGAGTTGACTGCGTTTTCGACGATGGTTTTCGTCGGATACATCGCCGCGCCGCCCACCATTACGGTGTCGGCGGCAAAACTTAGGGATGTGGTGACGGAGAGGATCGTAAAGCAGGCAACGGCAGCAATTTTTTTGTAGATGGCGTGCATGATGTATCTCCTTGGTGCTTGTGCCCTCCGGGTGAGGGTATTGAATCTACGTACCAAGGATCAAAGTGGATGCACCTCTGGAAAAATTATTGGTTTGCCGCCCTCACTGCACTTTTTCCCGTTCTTCCGATCTATCTCTGTCCCGACCACACTAATTTCCGGCGTGGACAGCAGACCCAGACCTGGTGCCGATGGATCGCACGTTACCTGTTTTTATCACCCGATGGATGCGTCAGCCGCTGTGGCTGGCTGCGGTTTTGATGCTTTGCGCCAACGGTTGCAGCCAGCAGCAGGGGCGCGATATTGCCACGCAGTTCAGCAACGGCAAGCCCGATGAATTCTTCCAGACCAGCGTTGATCGCATGGCCACCCTGAGCATGCGCGACAACCTGCAAAGCCTGTATCTGCTGATGAGCAAGCTCTACCTGCGCAACCCCAACCAGTGGCGTCAATCGGGTTACACCGACGCGGTGACCGCCGCCCGGCAAATCCGCCAGGCCATCGAACTTCGCCAACCACTGCCCGCCCTGGGCGATCGTCGCGACCTGGCGGCGCTGAGCTATTCGCTGAGCCCGGAGTTTCGCGGCGACCGGGTAGGCGCCTTCATCTACGCGATCGGCAGCATGCTGGTGACGGCACACGGCGGGCGCACCGAGTTTTATATAACGGACTCGATCAACCCGCAGTTCGTCAGCAATGCCGCGCGCAATATCGAGAAGGCCACTTGGCTGCTCAGTCAGCGCCAGGATGCCAATGGCTCGCTGTTGCTGTTCTCCAACGAGATCTCGGAGGCGGGCAGCAACCTCAGCTTTGCCGTGGAGTTCGGCAAGATCGTCGCGCGCCTCGACCTGTTGACCCAGATGCTCGACGAACGCTACCGGCGCATCGGGCTCAACTACGCGCAAAGCTTGCTGCTGATGAATTTCCTGCCGGTGCAGTGACGATGCGGGCCTCCCTCACACCTCGGTTTGCGCTTTGCCGCGGGCAACGGTTTTCTTCGGCGCGCGCATCAGCAGTGGGCCGAACGTCGCGAGCAAACCGAGCATCACCAGCGGGAAGAACATCAGCTTGCTCAGGCCGAAGTTGCTGACGATGACGGTGATGACGGCGGGGCCCACCAGCATCCCGGAAAATCCGATGCAGTTGACGATGCCGATATTGCGCCCGGCATGTGCCGGGTCCCGGCGCCCGGCGGCGGAGATCATCAACGGTGCGATGCACGAAAGGCCGAGGCCAAACAGCGCGAAGCCGACAACGCCGGTCACGGCCGTACCGCCCAATATCGTGGTGATCATGCCGAGGACGCACAACGTACCGCATCCAAACACCACCTGCGCATTACCGAACGCAGCGGCCAGGCGGTCGCCAAAAAGGCGCCCCACGAATGACGCACCGACGAACAGTGAGACCGCCATGCCTGCGGTCGAGGTGGTGGTCGCGAACTCCCGGCGAATGTATTCCTGGCCCCAGTCGGCAATTGCGTTTTCGCCCATCATGCTGCCCAGCAGCAAGGTGCCGAGAGCGATCATCACCAGCAGCGTCTTGGCCGAAGGGCCCTTGCCGGTTTCGTCCCGGGAATGGGTGCCGGCTTGCCAGTCGTCGAGCTGGGCGTCGGGCACATCATGCTTGCCCAGCAACCATCGGCTGAACACACAGCCCAGAATGAACATCGCCAGGCCCAGTACGGTGTAAGGCACCAGCACGCTGTCGGTGTAGAACCGGGTCAGCCAACTGCATGCCATGCCCAGCAGGAAGCCGCCCAGGGAATAGAAGGCATGGAAGCCGGACATGATCGAGCGTCGATAAAACCGTTCAACCTGCACGCCGTGGGCATTCAAGGCGGTATCCAGGGCGCCGCGCAACAGCCCCAGCACAGAGCCGAAACACAGCGCAAACCAGAAACCGTTGACGAAGCCCAGCGGGATAATCGAAAGGGGATAGGCGAGGGCGCCAAGGGTAATTACCGGCTTGGCGCCGAAGGTGTCCAGCAGCCGCCCGACCAGCAGCGCACCGGCTGCGGAACCGACACCGACCCCGAGGGCAATCAGGCCGAAACTCGAGTCCCCGAGTTCTCCCGTCAGGCCAAGCTGGGTCCTGAACACGCTTACACCGGTGGACCAGATGTACATCATGGCGCCGATCATCATGAAGCCGAGAAAGGTGGCGATACGTGCCTTGCGAATACGCGGGGGGATCGGGGTTTTCTGGAAAGTGCTTATCACGCTGCATGGTCCCTTTTGTTTTTGTGGGGTGGTTATGCAATTTTGGGTTATACGAATAACCTTGCGAAAGTAAAACCTGCACCCTGTGGGCTGTCAATGCTTTATCAATCCAGAATATGTAACAGTAACAAGGCAGTGGCTGGCGCTTGAGTTTTAAGTTATACGTATAACTCCAACTGTTCAGGTATTGGGGTTTCCGTGTCGTCTCAAGAGTTGTTATTGCCGTGCTCCACGCCGCATATGTCGGCCTACCGCTTGACGTTTCTGCTGTCCGGCCTGTGCATGGGCGCCTGGGCGCCGCTGGTTCCCTATGCGCGCAGCCGGGCCGGGGTGGACGACGGCGCATTGGGCATCCTGTTGCTGTGCCTGGGCCTCGGCTCACTGGTGATGATGCCGCTGGCGGGCATCCTGAACGCCCGCAAAGGTTGCCGCTTTACCATGCACATCGGCATCGCCCTGGTGTTTCTGACGCTGCCTCTGCTGGCGACCACACATTCATTCTTGGGCTTGATGTTTGCCCTGACCGTGTTCGGCGCAGGGTGCGGCGCAGTGGATGTGACGATGAACGTACAGGGCGTGATGGTTGAGCGTGCGACCGGGCGGTCCTTGATGTCGGGTTTTCATGGCTTGTTCAGCCTGGGCACGATTGTCAGTGCGGCGGGGATCACCGCGCTGCTCTGGCTGGGCGCCACGCCGTTGCTGGCCAGCAGCGCGGTGATGGCGGCACTGGCTGTGTTTGTCCTGAGTTACGGGCGCCATATGCTCGGGCGCAGCGGCGAAGAGGGCAGCCCGATCTTTGTGCGGCCCACGCGTAAAGTCCTGGTGCTGGGGGGGCTGTGCCTGTTCGCGTTTCTGGCCGAAGGTGCGATTCTCGACTGGAGCGCGGTGTTCCTGACCCAGGTGCGTGATGTCGAGCCTTCCATTGCAGGCCTGGGCTACGCCTGCTTCGCCGTGATGATGGCGTTGGGGCGCTTGAGTGGCGACCGGATTCTGCTCAGGCTCGGCGCCCGGCTAGTACTGGTGGGCGGTGGCCTGATTGTAATCCTGGGCTTTCTCACGGTGGTGCTCGCGACGAACTGGCAGGTGAACCTGGTGGGGTTTGCGGTCATCGGCATCGGTTTGGCCAACATCGCGCCGGTGTACCTGTCGCTGGCGGGCGCGCAAAAGACCATGCCGGGGGAACTGGCGATTGCCGCTGCCACCAGCCTCGGTTATCTGGGTATCCTGATGGGCCCGGCGGTGATCGGCTTGTTCGCCCACGCGACGGATCTATCCTGGGCGCTGCTGGCGGTTGCCTCGCTGATGGTCGCAATCATGTTCAGTGCCACACGACTGGTTCCGAAGGTTTCCCCTCAACGGGTACACTGAGCGCCTGTTTTTTCATGACCTCGCATGAGGTTTCAAAAGGATTGGGAAGCAAGCGATGGCCGTTTCAATGAAAGACGTAGCACTGGCGGCAGGGGTGTCCCAGCCTGCGGTGTCTTACGCCTACAACCGACCTTCCAAACTGTCCCCGGCCCAGCGCGAGCATATCCTCGAGGTGGCCGCTTCATTGGGCTACCCGGGCCCCAATGTGCTGGGCCGCAGCCTGCGCTCGGGCAAGATCGGCGCCATCGGGTTGATGATGATGGACAAGTTGTCCCTGGCCTTTGCCGACCCGTGCACCATCGCCATGCTGCGCGGCATCAGTGAAGTGGGCGAGTTGGAAAATGTCGCACTGACACTGTTTCCGCTCAACAACAACCGCCTGGTGGGCCGGGGCCCGGCGGCGAGCCACGGCAGCCTGGCCCTGCGCGGGCTGGTGGATGGCCTGATTATCTCGACCCTGCCCGATGATCACCCGGCGGTGCTGGCGGTGGTGAAGCACAGTATTCCGTTCGTGGTGATCGACTCGCCGCTGGTCGAGAATTCGTTTTTTGTCGGCATCGACGATCGCGGTGCGGCTCGCACGCAAATGCAGCATCTGCTGGACCTGGGCCACCGCAAGATCGGCGTCATCATTGACCGCCTCAACCCGGATGGTTACCGCGGCCCGATTGACCTGCAGCGCTTCAAAAGTGCCAGTGAGCGGATTGTCCGCGAACGCCTCACCGGTTACGTGGAGGCGGCCACCGCCGCGGGCCTGGCGTTTGAAGACCTGAGCGTGATCGAGGCCGGTGGGCTGGATTCCACGTCCGGCCAGGCCGCAGCGTTCACATTGCTGACCTCCAACGACGTCACGGCAGTGGTGGCGTGCTCGGATGTGATGGCGATTGCCTGCATGAAAACCGCCCACGCCCTCAGTCGCCAAGTGCCGCAGACGCTTTCGGTGATCGGCTTCGACGATATTCCCGAGGCGGTGCAACTCGGTTTGACCACCATTGCGCAACCCATGGTGGAGAAGGGCGTGTACGCCGCACGCATGCTGACCGAGCAATTGAATGCCCCGGCTGATGCGCCGCTGGCGCCCGAGCAGAAGATTTTCGCCACCAAGCTGGTGGTGCGTACCTCGACCCGCAGTATCCAGCAGGCAGACGCCTGATCCCGTTGGTAAGGGATCGCTGTAGGAGCTGGCTTGCCTGCGATGGCATCGACTCAATACCACTGACAGACCGAGTCGACTGCATCGCAGGCAAGCCAGCTCCCACCTTTACCCGGGCTGCCCCTTGAAGTGTGCCGCTACTCTGAGGGCATTCGCCGCGATGGTCAGTGCCGGATTAACCGCCGCCGACGACGGGAAGAACGAGCTGTCCACCACCCATACATTCTCCAGGTCATGCAGCTTGCAGTTCAGGTCCAGCACGCTGGTGGTTGGGTCCTTGCCCATCACGGCAGTGCCGCACTGGTGGGAGTTCGTCGCGATGCCCATGCGCGCCTTGAGGATCAGCGGATACCCTGCATCACGCATGGTTTGGGTGGCCTTGCTCACCAGTCCTTCATGGGCCTTGAGGTTGTTCGGCGTCCAGTGAACCTTGATCGCACCGCGCTGCGTGTCGTAGGTGACGCGGTTGTCCTGGGTCGGCAGATCTTCCGAGGTCAGGTACAGGTCGACGCTGTGGTCAGTGATATAGCGTGAAGCGAATTTCGGCAGCCAGGGCCGCATGGCACTGATCATCGGCTCGCGGATTTTCCCCAGCATCTGCACGTTACCCAAGGGGAATGCGTTGTGCGGGCTGGCGCTGTACCAGTCGTTGATGGCCAGGGTTTTCTGGAAGGTCACGTTGTTCTTGCGTCGCGGGTCCACCGCCAGCATGAAGGTGCTGTTGTGCACCATGTAGTTACGCCCCAACTGCCCAGAGCTATTGCCCAGGCCATGAGGATATTGAGCGTTCGCAGACTTGAACAGCAATGCCGCACTGTTGACTGCGCCGCACGCCAGCACGAAGCGTTTGGCACGCAGTGTCACCTCGCGTCCATCGAACAGACCCCGCGCTTGAGTCACGGTTTTGCCATCGTTATCGGTGTTCAGCTGCCGGATCGTGGTGCGAGTCATCAGCCGAATGCTGCCACTGCGCAGGGCGGGCCTGAGCGCAGAAACTTCGGCGTCGGCCTTGGCCTCCACCAGGCACGGATAGCCATCGCAGGTTGAGCACAATACGCAATCGCCGCCATCGCCATAGTCCACCGCCGCCGGCATCACGAACGGCTTGAGTCCGGCACGCTGCATGCTTTGTTCCAGCGCAACCAGGGCCGGGTCGTGCTTGAGTGCCGGTTGCGGGAAGGGTCCTGAACGCCAGGGTTCGCTGGGGTCAATGCCGGCCTGGCCATGCACGCGGTAGAGCTTTTCCGCTTCGGCGTACCAGGGTTCAAACTCGGCGTAGCTGACGGGCCACGCAGGCGACACGCCCTCGGCATGCTGGATCTCGCCAAAGTCCGCCTCGCGAAACCGTGGCAGCATGGCGCCGTAGAATTTGGTGTTGCCGCCGACGTAATAAAACACCCCCGGCGAAAATGCTTGGTTGGCCTGGTCCAGCCACGGTTCGGCATTGCGATAGCGTCCTTGGCCGAACACCGCTTCAGCGCTCCAGTTCTGGATTTCCCGGGGCAGGAAATCCCCTCGTTCGACGATCACAATATCCAGCCCGCTGTCACGCAGGGCATGGGCGAAGGTCGAACCGCCCATGCCCGAGCCGATAATCACCACGTCACAGTTGATCGTGCCATCTGCATCAGGTGTCACCACGTCGAGGGCGCGCGGTTCGCGCGGCGCCCCCGGTTGTGGATTCAGCTCTGCATGATGCGAAATCAATGCATCACTCATGTGAGCCGCTCCGGCATTTACAGGTGTTGTTCGGAATTACGGATTTGCCAGTACTCATCCTGGCGTTCGTCGGTGATGTATTCCGGAATCGGGAAGTCCCACCAGCCGGGCACCCAAGGGCCAGCCGCATCGCGGTCGGTGGGTACTTCGATCAGCACCGGCACATTCAAATCCAGCGCTTCCTGCAGGATAGGCTCAAGGTCTTCCGGGCGCTCCACACGGTAGGATTTGAGGCCGAAGGCTTCGCCCACCGCCTTGAAGTCCGGGCTGTAGGGCGTGCCGTCCGGGTGGTTGAATTCAGTGCCGATATGGCGGCTGGTCTGCTTGCGCTGGCCACCGCGAATCGACATGTAGCCGGCGTTGTTCTGGATCAGGAACACCACAGGGATATTGTTGGTCACGCAGATCGCAATTTCCTGGGAGGTCATCAGGAAATCGCCATCCCCGAGGATGCACACCACCGGCTGGTCAGGCGCCGCCAACTTCGCACCGATGGCCGCAGGTACGGCCCAGCCCATGGACGAGAAGCCGCCGGAGGTCAGGTGGGTACGTGGCGCATAGACCGGGAAAGTCTGCTTGACCGCGCCCTGGGTGTTGCCCGAGCCAACCACCACGATGGTGTCCCGCGGGAACACTTTGCGCAGCGCGCCGAGGGGGCGTTGGGAGGTGAACGGAAAGCGATCGGAGTCACGACGGCCCGCCAGTTTGGTCTCCCATTCTTCCTGATAACCGCGCAGGTCGCTCAGGTACTCTTCGCGCTCAACCGTCTCGCCTTTCAGGCTTTCGACAATGGCGGCGAGGGCGTATTTGGCGTCGGCACAAATGCCCACGGTCACCGGGTAGTTCTTGCCGATTTCATGCGGGTCGATGTCGATGTGGATCAGCTTCGACGGCGGGATCGCGAAGGTCACGCCCTTGGCGTAGCTGGACGACGACCAGTCGGTGAAACGGCAGCCCACGGCGATGATCACGTCTGCGGTGGACGCGACTTTATTTCCGCACAGGGTGCCGGTCTGGCCGACACTGCCGGCGAACAACGGGTGATCTTCCGGGAAGCCGCTCTTGCCGTTCCAGGTGGTGACCACCGGGATCTTCCAGGCTTCGGCCAGGGCGAACAATTGCGCGCTGGCTTCGCCGGTAATCACGCCGCCGCCGATCACCAGCACCGGGCGCTTGCTCAGTTTCAGCTCTTCCACTGCGCGAGCGGTGGCTGCCGGGTCCGGGAAGCATTTGCCGATCGGGGTGCGCTCTTCGAGGGCATGCAGGGTCACTTCAGCGGCCTCGGCCTGCACATCCATCGGGATTTCCAGGTGCACCGGCCCGGGGCGTCCGGTGACCATTGCGCTCCAGGCGCGGTGCATCATGAACGGCAACTCTTCAACACGGGTCGCCACCCAATGACGCTTGGTCACGGCCTCGGCGATTTTCGGGAAGTCGTTGTCGGTGTAGCGCTCCAGCTCCTGCAGCAAGCCATGGCCACGCATGTGGGTGGGTGGCCCGCCGGTGATCAGCATCAGGCTGGTGGAGTCGGTAAACGCGGTGGCCATGCCGATCACCGTGTTGGCGGCGCCGGCACCGATGGACGTCACTGCCGCCATCGGCTTGCCGCTCACCCGGTAGTAACCGTCGGCGAGATGCACCGCGCTCTGCTCATGGAACACCTGGATGAACTTGAGCTTGGAGTCTTCTTCGAGGAAGGCGTCGGTCAGGGTCCAGATACCGTGGCCGGGAATACCGGCGACGTATTCGACGCCATAGTTTTTCAGGGTTTGAGCCACGATCTGGCTGCCGGTCAATTTAGTCATGACAGGACTCCTTGGGTTGATGAAACGGAGGGGGTTGCCTCGGCGGTACTGGCTGCACGCCCGCGTGTCGCCCAGTTCAGGCCTTGCTTGGTCAGGCGGCGGATATTCGGGTCGGCGAGGTTGCTGGTGTCGTGCCCGATGGAGTGATAGAACACCCGCCCAAGGCCCCACTGGCGCACCCAGGCCACCGGGCTGCGATGGCCGTTGAGCCAGGGGAAGGGGTTGCCGTCGAAGGTGGTTTCAGCCAGCACATGAATGTTCGGGTCGACCTGCATGTAGTACTGCTCGGACCGTACCTCGAAATCCTCGACGCCCTGGGTCACCTCGTGGCTGTGGTCGATGACGTTGACCTGGTACGGGTGGGGAAAGCCTTCGCCCATCGGGTGTTCGAGGAATGAGCCGCCGAGCACCCAGTGATATTTGAGGCTGGCGCGAAACGCCGCGCCTGCGCCGTGCCAACCCACCAGGCCGGTGCCGCTTTCGATCGCTTCCAGCAGGCGGTTTTCCTGGGACGCGGTGAGCGTCTCGGTAGTGACGGCGTTGTTCCAGCCGATCACGATCAGGTCATAACCGGTCAAGTCCCTGTCCAGTGTGAAGATGTCGGTGGACTCTTCGACCTCGAAATCCAGTTCCTGGAAAACGGTGCGCGCCCATGCCGCAATTTCGTAGGGGAAATGGCCGGGCCAGCCACCGAATAGATACAAGACTCGACTCACGGTTGATCACCTCTTTACGTTGGGTGTGATTGTTAGGTTATACGTATAACCGCTTATTTAACCTATCACTCCGAATCCCTAAGTCAATGGGGCTTACATGTTTTTCATCGGGGGTTATACGAATAACGTCAGCAGCCCGCCGCAGTGCTTCAACACTGCGTCTGTGTTGCGTCAGGTTGCGTCACCAATAGGGAGGCTGCGAAATTGCCCGGGGCAGGGGGGTAGGAAAAGATGGTTGCCAATGCCGGGGGCATGTCGCGTGCCCTCAAGAACCACCTGGAGCCACTGATGATTCGTTACCTGAAAACGCCTAAACCGGTCGAAGCCCAAGCCGAGATTGCCGCCCAAGTCCGCGATACCGTTGAGCGCATCATCGCCAACGTCGCCCGTAACGGCGATGCGGCCGTACGTGAATACTCGAAGCAGTTTGATCAGTGGTCGCCTGTATCTTTCCGGCTGAGCGACGAAGAAATTGCCGCCTGCGTGGCGAGCCTGTCCGAGCAGGAAATCGGCGATATCACCTTTGCCCAGGCCCAGGTCCGGCGCTTCGCCGAGGTGCAAAAAGCCTCGATGCACGATGTGGAAGTCGAGACCTTGCCTGGCGTGATCCTTGGGCATCGCAATATTCCGGTGAACTCGGTGGCTTGCTACATTCCGGGCGGCAAGTACCCGTTGCTGGCGTCGGCGCATATGAGCGTGCTGACGGCCAAGGTGGCCGGGGTGAAGCGCGTTGTTGCGGCCGCGCCGCCGTTTGATGGCAAGCCTCATCCGGCCATTGTGACGGCGATGTATTTGGCGGGTGCCGATGAGATCTATTGCGTGGGCGGGGTGCAGGCGATTGCTGCGTTTGCGTTGGGCACCGATACGTTCAAGCCGGTGGATATGATCGTTGGGCCGGGTAATGCGTATGTGGCCGAGGCCAAGCGCCAGTTGTTCGGCAAGATTGGTATCGACTTGATTGCCGGGCCTACAGAGACACTGGTGATTGCTGATGACAGCAGCGATGTTGAAATCATCGCTGCCGATTTGTTGGGGCAGGCGGAGCATGGGGTTAATTCGCCTGCGGTGTTTTTGACGAACAGTGCGGAGTTGGCGCAAACCCTGCCGGCGGAGATCGAGCGGCAGTTGGCGATCCTGTCCACCGCACCGGTTGCTTCTGTCGCCTGGCGCGACTATGGCGAAATCATCCTGTGCGACAGCGTCGACGAGCTGGTGCAGGAAGCCGATCGCATCGCCTCCGAGCACGTGCAGGTGATGACCCGCGATCCGTTGTATTTCCTGGAGCACATGACCAATTACGGCGCGTTGTTCCTCGGTGAGCGCACCAACGTTTCCTATGGCGACAAAGTGATTGGGACCAACCACACATTGCCTACCACCGGGACTGCGCGGTACACCGGCGGGCTGTGGGTCGGCAAGTTCATCAAGACGTGCACGTACCAGCGGGTGCTGACGGATGAGGCTTCGGTGTTGGTAGGGGAATACTGCTCGCGGCTTTGCGGGATGGAAGGGTTTGCGGGGCACAAGGAGCAGGCGGATATTCGGATTCGTCGTTACAAGAAGCACGGTTGAGGGTACATATCCGTTGTTTGGGTAACGGCCTCTATTGGTTCCGCTCTTACAGCGGCTCACTTTTGAAGAGCGCAAAAGTAAGCAAAACGCTCTTGCCCCACCACTCGGCAC